>CADCPQ010000022.1 GCA_902803395.1 uncultured Bacteroidota bacterium | reverse complement strand
AGTAGGCACGTCCGTTCTGGCCGTCGATGACGAGTTCGGCTATATACTGACCGGGAGCCTGGTACCAGGTCTTGACTTTGTAGGCCTCGTATGTTTTTTCGAGGGCCAGCAACACCGAGCGAGGTACGGCGGTCTCCTTGATTTTGGTCTGTGCTCCAGCCAAAAGCGGCAAGGCGAGCAAGATGATTAGAGCTATTTTTTTCATGGTCTGAGAGTGTTTCGTTACATTATTTGTCCTTAAAACAACGTAAAACTTGCATTTTTATTGTGTGAACGACAAAAAAAATGTTTATTTGAAAATCACGTCCTTACGGTCGGGGCTTATCGAGACGGCCATAATGTTGATGCCGGTCTCGCGTTCGATGGCGGCCAGATAGGTGCGCAGTTTCTCGGGCAGAGCGGCGTAGTCGGCGGTGCCGCTGAGGTCCTGCTGCCATCCGGCGAAGTCGACATATTGCGGCTTGATTTCCACTGCGTTGTATTCAAACGGGATTTCGTCGGTCAGGGTGTCGCCGATTTTGTAGGCGGTGCACATACGAACCTGTTCGAAATCGTTCATCACGTCGGGTTTGGTGATGATGAGGTCGGTGACGCCGTCGAGCATACAGGCGTAGCGAAGGGCTGGAATGTCAATCCAGCCGCAGCGGCGCGGACGGCCTGTGGTGGCACCGAATTCGTGGCCGAGCTGGCACAGGCGGCTGCCGGTTTCGTCGAACAGTTCGGGGGGGAAGGGGCCGGCACCGACGCGGGTGCAGTAGGCTTTGGCAATACCCATCACGCGGCCGACCGACGAGGGTGCGATGCCGAGTCCGGAGCAAACGCCGGCGGTGACGGTGTTGCTGGAGGTTACGAAGGGGTAGGAGCCGAAGTCGATGTCGAGCATGGCGGCTTGGGCGCCTTCGGCCAGTATGCGTTTGCCTTCGCGCAGGCAGCGGTTGATGAAGTATTCGCTGTTGATGAGTTGGAAGCGTTTGAGTGTTTCGAGCGAGGCGAGCCACTGCTCCTCGTACTGTTCCAGGGTCATGCCGTCGATACGGAAACTGTTGACGTCGAACATGAGGGTCTGAGCAGTGCGCAGGTGTTGCGCCTTGAGCATCTCGTAGCGTTCACGGAAATCGAACTCGAGGGTGTCGCCGACGCGCAGTCCGCAACGTGCTATTTTGTCGGTATAGGTGGGTCCGATACCTTTGAGGGTCGAACCGATTTTGGCATTGCCTTTGGCTTGCTCGTTGGCGGCGTCGAGCAGACGGTGGGTGGGCAGTATGAGGTGAGCCTTTTTGGAAACGTAGAGGTTCTTGGTTGCGTCGACGCCTTTTTCGGCGAGTGCCTGCACCTCTTGCAGGAATATGCGCGGCTCGATGATGACGCCGTTGCCGATGACGTTGATTTTGTCGGTATGGAAAATGCCCGAGGGGATGATGTGCAACACGTGTTTGATGCCATTGAACTCAAGGGTGTGGCCGGCGTTGGGACCGCCCTGGAAACGAGCTATCACGTCGTATCCCGGAGTGAGAACATCGACTATCTTGCCTTTGCCTTCGTCGCCCCATTGGAGGCCTAATAATACGTCAACTTTTGTCATTGCGGTATTGTTGTATGCTGTCGGTTTTGTAATTCTGGTTTATTTTTTGCGGGTTGCCGGGCGGCCAACTTTCTTTTTGGGCTCGGCGGGTGCAGCCTTCTTGGTGGGTTTGCGGCCGCGTTTGGGTTTCACTTCCTCCTCTTCGGGGATTGTGGCGTCGAGCGGAGGTATCTCGGCGTCGAGGTATTCATCCTCGATGTCTTTCAAGTCGTCGTCGGTGGGTTCGAGGTCGTCATCGTCCTCCTCTTCGTCTTCCTCGTCGATATAGCTGTCGAAGTCTTCCTCCTCGGAGAAAGCCGAGGCGATGTCGGGGTCGAGGATGACTTTCTTGCGTTTTTTGCTGTGGTCGTCGTCGAGGTCTTCCTCGTAGGCTCCGTGCTTGAGTACACGCTCGGTGTGGTTGTTTATGTCTTCGTCCTTGTCGAGGGCTTCGCTGAGTGGCGAGAATTCCTCGTCCTTGTCGATATCGTCGCCGTAGAGGTCTTTGTCCAAGTCGTCGTCGGCCAAGGTGGTGTCGATTTTTACTTCGAACTTGACCATATAGACAGTGTCGTCGGTTTCAAGCGGGACGACAAAAATTGGTTCGCCGCTGGGTTTCACATTCCGCTGAAGGTGCTCTTTGTATCCTTCGGGATAGGTTTCGGCGAAGAGTTCCTTTAGTTCGTCGGAGAGGTTTTTGTAGCTGACTATCAGATTTTTCTTGCGATTTCTGCGTGAGTTCATGGCTTAGAAATTTGTTGCAAGTATAGCAAGTTTATTTGAAATGGCAAAATTTTTTTTACTTTTTTTAGATTTTGCGTTTTTTTGTCAGTTATCCCACCACTATAGATTCGTCGTCTTCGATCCTGAGGTTGTCCATGATAAATTCGCGGCGCTCGAGGGTGTTTTCGCCCATGTAGAAACTGAGGACGCCGTGAGTGTCGAAATCCTTGTGTAGCAGCACAGGGTCGAGGCGCATATCCTTGCCGATAAAGTTCTTGAACTCGTCGGGGCTGATTTCGCCGAGACCTTTGAATCGGGTTATTTCGGCGTTGGGGGTGGCGTTGATGGCAGCTATGCGTTCGTCGTCGGTGTAGCAGTAGTGGGTTTTCTGCTTGTTGCGTACACGGAACAGCGGTGTCTGGAGGATGTACACGTGGCCGGTGCGGACCAGGTCGGGGTAGAAGCGGAGGAAGAACGTGAGCAGCAGCAGGCGGATGTGCATACCGTCGACATCGGCATCGGTGGCTATGACCACATTGTTGTAGCGAAGGTTTTCGATGCCGTCGTCAATATCGAGGGCGGCATGGAGCAGGTTGAGCTCTTCGTTTTTGTATACGTCGACTTTCGATATCGAATAAGTGTTTTTCGGTTTGCCGCGTAGCGAGAAGACCGCCTGGGTGTCGACGTCGCGACTTTTGGTTATGGAGCCTGATGCCGAGTCGCCCTCGGTGATGAAAATGGTGCTCTCGAGACGACGGGCATGGTTGGAATTGTAGTGCACGTGGCAGTCGCGCAGCTTGCGGTTGTTGAGGCTTGCCTTCTTGCCGGCTTCACGGGCAACCTTTTTGATTCCGGCTATGTCCTTGCGTTCCTTTTCGTTGGCGTTGATTTTCTGCAGCAGGGCCTCGGCAGTGTCGGCGTGGATGTGCAGGTAGTTGTCGAGGTGGTTGCGCAGGATGTCGAGAATGTAGGTCTTGAGCAGAGGACTGTCGTAGTTGCCATCTTTGTCGGGTGGAGCCATGTGTGTCGAGCCGAGGCGGGTCTTGGTCTGAGCCTCGAAAACCGGCTCCTGTATGCGGACGCAAAGAGCGCACACCAGGCCACCGCGGATTACCTCGGGAGCATAGTCCTTCTTGATAAAATCCTTGACGACACGGGCGTATGCCTCGCGGAAAGCGCTCTGGTGGGTGCCGCCCTCGGTGGTGTGCTGGCCGTTGACAAAACTGTAGTAATAGTCGTTGTTCTGACCGTTGATGTGAGTGAATGCGGCCTCGAAATCATCGTCCTTGATATGGATGATGGGGTAGAGGGGCTCGCTCTCGAGATTGTTGTCCAGAAGGTCCAGCAAACCGTTTTTCGAATAGTAGCGCTTGCCGTTGTAGTACATCGTCAGGCCGCGGTTCAGGTAGCAGTAGTTCCAGATTCGCCGTTCGACATATTCGCCGATGAAATGGTAATTGCCGAAAAGCTTCGAGTCGGGGATGAACTCGACAACGGTGCCCGACTCGGTTTCAGTGGTGGGGATGATGTCCGAGTCGCTGATAAGTTTCCCTTCGGCGAATTCGGCCGAGCGGGTCTTGCCGTCGCGGAAAGCCTGCACTTTGAACCACGACGAGAGGGCGTTGACGGCCTTGGTGCCTACGCCGTTGAGGCCCACCGATTTCTGGAATACCTTGCTGTCGTATTTTGCGCCCGTGTTCAGTTTCGACACGGCGTCAATCATCTTGCCGAGCGGGATGCCGCGGCCGTAGTCGCGTATGCTTACGCGCTTTTCGGCGAAATTGATTTGCACTTCGATTTTCTTGCCGAACCCCGACGTGAATTCGTCGATGGCGTTGTCGATAACCTCCTTGATGAGCACGTAGATTCCGTCGTCGTGGCTCGAGCCGTCGCCCAGCTTGCCGATATACATGCCCGGACGGAGACGGATGTGCTCCATGTCCTCAAGATGGACGATACTGCTGTCGTCGTAATCCACTGTGGGAGTTTGCGGTATGAGTTCTTCTGCTTCCATAATCGGCTGCAAAGTTACACAACTTTATCGAATCAGAGTGCGCTGTTAATAAATTTTTTCACAAATTTTGTGTTGAAAACTTGATGTAAAAAGAAAAATATTGGTATTTTAAAAAAATGTTGTATCTTTGCAGTCGTTTTGAATTGCGGATATGGCGTAATTGGTAGCCGCGCCAGACTTAGGATCTGGTTCCGAGAGGAGTGGGGGTTCAAGTCCCCCTATCCGCACTAAATTAATGGGTTACGAACATGAAGATGTAGTCGATAAATGAAACAGCCGGCATTATTAAAGGGACGTTTTGTCCGATTGTCAGGTCTGATAAAAAAGACCGTGTTGGTTGTTTTTTTGTTCTCGATGTTTCACGCAGCCCAAGCTTCGTATGTTTTGATACCGATGGATGAGGTGCAGAAAAACCATCTCAAGTCATATGGTGTGGCATATTGGGCCCTCGAGCGAGAGGTCGAGGTGACCTGGCTGCTAAATTACCGCGGCGGCTCGTTCATGATGAAGCATGCCGACGCGCTGGAGCGTGAATGCAGATTGCGCGGAGTGAGCTGCGAGGTGATTGCTGACGGGCAGTCGTCGGCAATCCTGTCGTACATAGCCGACCCCGCCGTCAACATGGACGCCGTGAAATTGCAAAAGGCACCTAAGATAGCGGTCTATTCGCCCAAAAACAAGCTGCCGTGGGACGACGCGGTGACGATGGTGCTCACCTATGCCGAGATTCCGTACGACGTGGTGTACGACGAGGAGGTTCTGGCGGGCGTGCTGCCGACCTACGACTGGCTCCACCTGCATCATGAGGATTTCACAGGACAGTACGGCAAGTTCTGGGCCAACTACCGCAACCAGCCATGGTATGTGGAGGATGTGCGGGCACAGGAAGCCACGGCGCAAAAGCTGGGCTACTCGAAGGTGAGCCAGCTCAAACTTGCCGTGGTGCACAAGATAAGGGATTTTGTGATGGGCGGCGGTTTCCTGTTTGCGATGTGTTCGGCACCCGACAGCTACGACGTGGCTTTGGCTGCCGAAGGTGTGGATATCTGCGACGTGATGTTCGACGGCGACCCTATGCAGCCCGACGCGCAGCAGCGACTGGATTTCGACAAGTGTTTTGCTTTCAAGGATTTCAGAATCAGTACCAATCCGCAGGAGTATGAAATCTCGACCATCGACATCGACGACCGGGCCCGTCAGCGCAAGGTGAACGAGAAGAACGACTTTTTTGTGCTGTTTGATTTTTCGGCCAAATGGGACTGGATTCCCACGATGCTCACGCAGAACCATACCCGGGTGATTCATGGTTTCATGGGCCAGACCACGGCGTTCCGTCGCGAAACTGTCAAGTCGAGTTGCGTGATTCTGGCCGAAAACAAGGAATTGAACGAGGTCAGATACCTGCACGGCGAGTACGGCAAAGGGACGTGGACTTTCCTCGGAGGGCATGACCCCGAAGACTATAGGCATTTCGTAGGCGATCCGCCAACCGATATCACACTTTATCCGAACTCGCCGGGGTTCAGGCTTATTTTGAACAACATACTGTTTCCGGCGGCAAAAAAAGAAAAACATAAAACTTGAAAAAATGAAGATTTTGAAAATATCGACAATAGTGTTCCTGCTGGCTGTTTCGTTTGACGTTACGGCGCAGAACGGCATATGGCAGGTTTTCACCACACGCAACTCGGACATAGGCGGCAACAACGTTCTGGCCATGACCGCCGACAAGAAAAACAATATCTGGGTAGGAACCTACAATGGCTTGAACCGCTACAGCAACCGGACGTGGACTGATTTTGCCGATTTCAATGCAAAGCTCAAGAACCAGTCGGTGAACTGCCTGATGGTCGACAGTAAAGGTATGCTTTGGATTGGCACTGATGACTACGGCGTTATCGAGTTCGACGGCACCTACTGGGTGGAGCATACCAAGGAGACACATCGTCTCGGATTGAAGTTCGTCAAGGAGATTGTCGAGGACAAGAACGGAATCTATTGGATTGGCGTGACCCTTGGAGGTTTGGTCAGTTTCGACGGCAACGAGTGGATAAAATACACTCCTAACGACTCCGGCCTGCCGAGCGATTTTGTGCTCGACATCGCCGTCGACCGTGCTGACCGCAAATGGGTTACGACCAACTCAGGAATATGCGTTTTCAACGGCAGCCGCTGGACGACATACAATGTCCACAACTCCGGTTTGCCCGACAATATCGTGCCGGCAGTTGCTATCGACCGTGACAACGCAAAATGGTTTGGAACCCTCAACGGACTGGCCCGTTTCGACGGTACCAACTGGACGGTGTGGAACATCGAGAACAGCCCGCTCCCGTCGAACCAAATCAACGACCTCGCTTTCGACATGGATGGCTTGCTGTGGATTGCCACATCTGAGGGCGCCGCAGTGTTCGATTGTGTCGACCGTTGGGACACTTTTACGTCGCGCAACTCAAAAATACCTGCTGGTAATATATATAAGGTGTCGAACGACCGTCGCGGCAACCATTGGTTCGGCAACGATGCTTCGGGTCTGGCCTGCTTGAGCGACTACCGTCTGCCTGAACGTGAACAGCCCAAAACCGTTGAGGAAAAGCCCAAGGTTGAACCACAGCCTGAGCCCAAGCCCGAACCCAAACCCGAGGCCAAACCCGCCGAAACAAAGGTGCGTGTAAATCCGTTCCTCGAGCAAGGCTATATCACCCTCACGCTCGAAACGCCAGAGGCCGAAGTGGAGTTCATCAACGCCGAAGGCAAGTCAATCCGAACCATAGTCCATTATAAAAACGGGGCAAAAATCAATATCGCCAAGATGCCACGCGGAATGTACACCCTTCGTGTCCGCAGCCCGAAAGGTGAGAAAAAAATAAAATTCAATTACAAGTAACAAGTAATATGAAAAGAATAGTTTTGACATTGATATGTGCCGTTGTCGCTTTTGCGGCAATGTCGCAAATACAAGACCCCGTCAAGTGGAACTACAAAACGGTTCTTTTGAATGACAGTATTGCCGAGTTGCGTTTCGAGGCCAAGCTCGATGCCGGCTGGCACCTGTATTCGCAGCACACCGACCCTATGGGGCCGCTGCCTATATCGTTCAGCTTCGACAAGTCGGCCGACTACAAGACGATTGGAACTGTGGCCGAGCCCAAGCCGCATGAGGAATATGACGAAATGTTTGAGTGCACAGTCCGCTCGTTCAGCGGCTCGGTCGTGTTCAAGCAAAAAATCAAACGTCTCAGCAGCAAGGACTTCAAAGTGAGCGGAGTGCTCAACTACCAGTTGTGCAACGACGGCAGCTGCATTGCCCCCGAGGATCGCGATTTCAGTTTTAATGTGTCTGGTGCCAAGGTCGAGGAAATCGTTGCTGAAGCTGTTTTGGAGGATTCCGAGAACTCTGAATATTCTGATAATTCCGATTATTCGGAAAATTCAGAAAACTCTGAAATTGCCGAAAGTCCCGAAGAAACTCCCGCTCACGAAAAGAGAGGCCAAAGCCTGATAGTCATCTTCTTGCTGGCTATCGGAGGAGGCATACTCACCATGTTCACCCCCTGCGTCTTCCCGATGATTCCAATGACGGTCAACTTCTTCATGCACAACAGCGACGACAAACGCAAGAACCGTCGCCAGGCATGGATGTTTGGCTTCTCCATAGTGTTTCTTTTTGCCGTGATGGGAGCTGTGCTGGCCCTGATTTTTGGCCCGGAAGCACTCTACTTCATCGGCACACACTGGATTCCCAACCTGTTGTTCTTCATCATCTTCTTCGTTTTCGCCCTGAGTTTCTTCGGACTGTTCGAAATCAAGATGCCGGAGAAATGGGTCAACGCCAGCGACGAACAGGCCGATAAAGGTGGTTTGTTAGCACCGTTCTTCATCGCTCTGACTACCGTGCTGGTGTCGTTCAGCTGCACCGGTCCCATCCTTGGCGCCGCTCTTGTAGGCTTGACCACTTCCAGCACCGACCGCTGGGTATCGCTTGTCACAATGCTCGGTTTCGGTATCGGTTTTGCTGCCCCGTTTACATTGCTGGCCATGTTCCCGCAGGCACTGAAGAACATGAAGAGCGGCAGCTGGCTCAACACTGTCAAGGTGACATTTGCTTTCCTCGAGTTGGCTTTCGGATTGAAGTTCCTCCAGATGGCCGACCTCTACTGCAACTGGGGCCTGCTGCCTCGCGACATCTATCTGGCTTTGTGGATTGTCATCTTCGGTATGCTGGGCTTCTACCTGCTCGGCAAGCTGCGCTTCAAAGGCGACGACGAGGTGAAAGAGATAAGCACGCTTCGCCTTTTCCTCGCCATTGCCGACTTGGCCTTCGTGGTGTGGATGATACCGGGCCTCTGGGGTGCTCCACTTAAGAGCCTCAGCGGATTCCTGCCGCCGCAGTCGAGTCAGGAATTCGACATGGAACGGATGATTTCCGAGAGCACTCCGACTGCTGCTGCCACGACAGTGCAGTACGGCAAACTGCCGGCCGACCGCAAGTATGCCGACAAACTGCACGTGCCGCTGGGCTTCGAGGCTTTCTTCGACCTCGACGAAGCCAAGGCCTACGCCGCCAAGGTCGGTAAACCCGTCTTTATCGATTTCACAGGCAAGACCTGCGCCAACTGCCGCGAGATGGAGCACTACGTCTGGACCGACCCCGAGGTGAAACGTCTCCTCAACGATGAGTTCGTCATGGTGTCGCTCTACGCCGACGAAAATACCATCGAACTGCCCGAGAACGAGTGGGTGACCGACGAAAAAGGCCGCACACTCAAGACCCTCGGCCGCAAGAACCTCAACTATCAGAAGACGGCTTTCAACATGAACGCCCAGCCATATTACGTCATAGTCGACCCCGAGGGCAACGTCCTCACCAAGGAAAACTACAAGTACGACCGCGACGTGCAGAAATTCATCAACTATTTGAACGAAGGTATAGAAAATTATAATAAAAAATGAAACGGATATTTGTTTTCGTGTTACTTGCCTTAGTGGCAACAGTCAATGTTTTTGCAGCTCATGTCGACGCCACCCGCGCCGCCCGTGTTGCTGTGTCTTTTTGGAACACCAACCGTCCTGACGGTGTCAAGGCCGTTGAGTCGATGACCGACGTGTCCTATCTTGTCGGCCAGCCCAATATCTACTTGTTCACTCCCGAGAGTGGTCAGGGCTTCATTCTCATGTCGGCCGACGACAGAGTGCTGCCCATTCTGGGCTACTCGTTCGAGAGCCCCGTGTGTGCCGAACTGCCAACCAACGCCGCCAACTGGTTCACTGGCCTGAGCCGCCAAATCGAATTCATCTCGTCGCGCACTGAAATGCAGACCACCGAGGTCGCTGCGGCGTGGGATATGGCCGAGAATGGACATATTCTGCCGCTGATGGCCACCATCGAACACGCCGTCGACCCAATGCTCTCCACTGTCTGGAACCAGTCGCCCTACTACAACGATATGTGCCCCTTCGATGAGACCCGTGGCGCTCTCTCGGTTTCGGGCTGCACCGTGACGGCCATGACTCAGATTATGAAGTACTGGAACCACCCCTACAGCGGTGTGGGGTCGCATTCCTACAATCTGCATATATATAATGAAAGCAATGACCAAAGCATGGACACTCTGCTGTCGGTCGACTTCAGCCAGGCCACCTACGATTGGGACATCATGCCTCGAGCTCTGTCGGCCCGCACCCACCGCGAACTCATCGATGCCGTGGCCCTCATAACCTACCACGCCGGTGTGGCGGTCGAGATGGGCTACAGCGCCAGCGCCAGCGGTTCTTGGGTCCATGCCTACGGCGACACCAATGTAATCTGCGCCGAAAACGCATTGTGGAGGCACTTTAAGTACAACCGCACCACCATGCAAAGCTACAGGCGCAGCTCGAATCAGATCAACGACAGCATCTGGCAGTCCATTATCGACATTGAGTTGCTGGCCGGACGTCCGGTCCTCTACTCCGGCTACGACTACTCCTACACCGGTGGCCACGCCTTCGTGTGCGATGGTGCCGACGGCAACGGCATGTACGACTTCAACTGGGGTTGGGGCGGCCACTACAACGGCTGGTATTACCTCTCCAACCTTGCTCCCGGCAACCATGGTACCGAAATCGGCAACAACGACAACGGCGAATTCAACCACGGCCAGGGCATAACCGTCGGAATACTTCCCGTACCGGAACAAATCGACACCGTGTACCTATCCGGCATGGTGTGTCCGGTCAAGCCTATCGTTGTCGGCAACCACACCTACAACAGCACGGTACAGGACACCGTCCGCGAGCGCACCACCATGGTCATTGTCGACCTTGTCGAGGACGAGGTGCGCACTTGCGGCTTCCGTCCCGGTACCGGCGAGGGCTCCATGGACCCCATCAGCTCATGCCCCAGCATTGGCTTCGTCATGCCTGAATGCGAGTTCACCCACCCCACGCTGTCGTTCATCGGTTGGAACAGCGCGCTCGACGGCTCCGGAGTCATGTACCAGCCCGGCGACACCATCACGGCTCGCGGCAACCGTAACGTCTACGCCCAGTGGGGCACACCCGCCGGCATTGGCGACGTTACCGCACCCGAAATGGCTGTCTCCATCGGACCCAATCCGGCTGCCGACATCGTCACCGTCCGCTGCAGCTCGGCCGAGATGGAATCAGGGGTGTGCGAAGTGGCTGTTTTCGACGCCTTGGGACGCCAGATTAGCAACATGAAAGTCGCTGCTGTCGACGGTGTCGCCGAGTGCCAAATTCCCGTCTCGCAGCTTGCGGCAGGCCTCTACAACGTCAGGATTTCAACGCCGCAGGGCTTCGCTACACGTCGCATAATCAAGCAATAAGAAAAAAATAGGCCAAAAAATTTGGTCAATTCAAAAAATGTTCGTACTTTTGCACCCGATTTTGAAGAGTGAAAAATCATAAATGAATAAGGAAAAACTTTCCAATTTCGATTTTCATTTTTCAATTTAATAGAGTGCGGGGTAGAGCAGTGGTAGCTCGTCGGGCTCATAACCCGGAGGTCGTTGGTTCGAATCCTTCCCCCGCTACCGAGCAGGACAAGT
>CADCPQ010000021.1 GCA_902803395.1 uncultured Bacteroidota bacterium | reverse complement strand
TCAATGGCCGGCACTGGACCAATATCGAATTCGAGCATATTGAGAGGTTGGACTGCTCGCTAACCCTGATTCTTAGCGAACGCTCGTCAGCAACCGATTTTAAAGGCCAGATTTCTATACAGTTGCGTCGCCCGGTATATAATTCGAGCTACACCACAGGACTTTTTAATTACATTGAATCCGGCAACTTTATTTTCTCTTTTAATGAATCGCAACCACTTGAATTCGACCCGAATACATACTTTTCTAATCTATCGTCAACCCTTGCGTACTATTGCTACATAATGCTCGGCTACTACTTCGACTCGTTTTCACCCAATGGCGGACTACCGTTCTTTGAAATGGCATTGACCATTCAGCAAACAGCTGAGCAACAGCCAAGCGCTGAGAAAAGTTGGACCTCGGATATACAAAAGGCGCGCTACTGGTTCATGGAGAACCATACCAATTCTGCCTACTCAAAATTGCACGATGTTTACTATAGATACCACCGCCTCGGACTGGATATGATGACCAAGGACCAAAAACAGGCCCGCACCAATATTATTCAGTCGCTCAAGGATTTACAGGAAGTTCACAAAACACGTTCAGGCCTACTTTCAACACAACAGTTCATTGATGTGAAAATAGCCGAAATAGTGTCTATTTTCACACCAGCCCCTCCGGAGGAGCAAAAAGAGGTATACCTTATCATTAAGGAAATTAGCCCGATTAACATCAACAAACTCAAGGATTTTAACACCAAATAAAATAATATAGTATGACACAGATCCCTATACAAAAAGAGGTAATCGACAGGATTGCCGCCAACAACAAAATCGCCAATCCCGGCAAAGCCAGCATCCGCGAAATGCGCAAGATGATTCAGGATGTCGAGAAGGAGACTGGTATCCGCTTCGTGAAAATGGAGATGGGTATCCCTGGCTTGCCCGCTCCCAAGGTTGGTGTCGAGGCTCAGATAGAAGCTTTGCGCAACGGCGTGGCCTCCATCTATCCCGAAATTTACGGTACAGCTGACTTCAAGAAAGAGGCAGCTCGCTTCGTGAAGAACTTCCTCGACATCGATGTCACTCCCGACTGCTGTGTTCCCACCGTCGGTTCAATGCAGGCAGGTTTCGCCAGTTTCCTCACACTGACCCGCTACGACGCCAAGAAAACCAAGGTGCTCTTTATCGACCCGGGTTTTCCCGTGCAGAAACAGCAGTGCCGTGTTCTCGGCATTCCGATGAAGGCTTTCGACGTTTATGAATATCGTGGCGACAAACTGCGCGACAAACTTGAAGAAGAACTTAAAGACGGCGATGTTGCCTGCCTGATTTACAGCTCCCCCAACAATCCCGCATGGTTCTGCTTCACCGAACACGAACTGCAGATTATCGGCGAGATGGCCAACAAGTATGGTGTTGTGGTGATGGAAGACTCCGCCTACTTCCTGATGGATTTCCGCAAGGATTACAGCGTTCCCGGCAAAGCTCCGTTCCAACCCACCGTGGCCAAATACACCGACCGTTACGTCATCATGATTTCAGGTTCGAAGAGTTTTAGCTACGCTGGTGAGCGCATCGCCATGATGGTGTGTAGCCCCAAACTCTTTAACATGGAGTGTCCCGACCTTGCTCGTTACTATAGCCAGACCCAACTCGGTCGCGCCCTCATCTTCGGCACCCTCTACTGCCTCTCCAGCGGCACCGCCCACAGTGTGCAGTATGCTATGGCTGCTATGCTCAAAGGCGCCAACGACGGCACATTCAACTTCGTCAAGGACATCAAAGAATACGGCGAGAAAGCCGGAATCATGAAAAAGATGTTCACCGACAACGGTTTCTATATCGTTTACGACAAGGATATGGGCGAGGACATCGGCGACGGTTTCTACTTCACCTTCTGCTATCCCGGCTACGACGGCGTCGAGCTCCTCAACGAGCTTATCCGCTATGGTATCAGTGCTATCAGCCTTGATATCACCGGAAGCCACAAACAGGGCATCCGCGCCTGTGTCGCTTTGGTGCTTCGTGACCAGTTCCCCGACCTCAAGGCTCGCCTCGAACAGTTCCACAAGGACCATCCGACAAAGTAAATTTGTAAGCGAAAAACGAAAAAGCGGAACGCTCGTATGGGCGTTTCGCTTTTTTTGTGAATAAAAATTTTCTGAACTTCGGGCTGTTTTTTAATTTTTATTTTGTAAATTTGCAATTTGAAACAACAACCAACATGGACGAAAAAGAAATACAGCAACCAGTGCAAGAACCTATGACTCCGAATGTTGTAGAGCCATACGAGAAGCATTACACCGCCGAGAAATTCTGGGGCAAGATGAAAACCGCCGCCGAGTCTGCCGGTGCCGCCGCAGTGTATACCGCCTTGCTGCTGTACTACGTCATGCGCTCGCCGCAGACTTCTCTCAGGGATAAAGCCCTCATTGCCGGTGCGTTGGGTTATTTCATCTTTCCGTTCGACCTCATAGCCGACATTTTGCCAGGAATAGGCTTCACCGACGATGCTGCTGCAATGACCGCCGCCCTCATCACCGTGGCCTCGAACATCACTCCCGAAGTGGAGTCGCAAGCAAAGGAACAATTGAAAAATTGGTTTCCAAACGTCGACGACAAAGTGTTGAAAGCTGTAGTCGAGGCCGTTAGAGCTGGAGCTATCCTGAAACGCAGAAACAAAAAATGAAGTTTCGCTGGCTCATAATGCTGCTGGCCATTACCGTGTCCGTGTCTGCCAACGCCCAAACAGATTTTTCATTGGCGTGGTGGAATGTCGAGAACTTTTTCGACCCACACGACAACCAGGCCACTGCCGACGACGACTTCACCCCGCAGGGCGAATACCGCTGGACCTACCGCAAGATGTGCGCCAAACGCGACAGTGTCTATAAAGTCGTGGCCGCGATGGGCTGTCCCGACATAGTGGCTTTGGCCGAGGTTGAAAACGACACCGTTATGCAGGAACTTTGCCTCGGAACCCCGTTGCGCAAAGCCGGGTACAAATACGTAATTACCTCGACTCCAGACAACCGTGGCATCGGCTGTGCCGTGATGTATCGCAGCAGCTTCACGGTCGACACCGCCTACGACATTCCTGTCGTCGGTTCGCGCAGCATTTTTGTCGTTGCAGGCCACCTCGCCGACGGCCGACATCTCATTGTGCTCGCCAACCACTGGGCTTCGCGACGCAATGGGGGAGGAGAGCGCCGAATCGAGGCCGCCAAAACCTTGCGCAAAGCAATGAGCGACCTACGTCATGAGCTGCCTTCGGCTTGCATTGTGGCTATGGGCGACATGAACTGCACGGCCTACGAGTCGCCGATAGCCTTGGCCATGGGATTCGGCGACAGTTGCCGAAATGCCGACGGCGCCGAACTGCTGACTTGCCGTCTGCCGGCCGGCGAATTCAGCTATTACTATCAGGAACTCTGGCAAAATATCGACCACACAGTGCTCATGTTGCCCGAAAACGGACACTTCGGCGTCGACTCATACCATGTTTTCGCGCCCGATTTCATGTTCGTCGAGCATCGCACACGTCTCGGACGCCAGCCCTACCGAACCCACTACGGACGCCGTTATCAGGGCGGTTTCAGCGACCATCTGCCGCTGTTGCTGAAATTGAAAATTGAGAAATGAAAAACGAAATTTTCGTTTTTTTATTATTGTTCCATTTTTTTTTAGTAAATTTGCATTTTGAAAAAAATCTGATGCTTTATGGCCAAAATTACCAAAATTGCGAATCTGCAAAACAACAGTTACGACTGGAAATTCAGCACCGTGGGCGGCGTGACCCGCGTTAACATCGAAACGGGTGAGGATCTCGAACACCTCGGCGAACTGGACCAGAAACTTTGGACCGTGCTCAGCTGCCCTGTGGCTGGCCTTGAATTCGACGAGAAAACACTCCGCCTGATGGATACCGACCACGACGGCCGGATCCGCGTTAACGAGGTGGTGGCCGCTTCGAAGTGGCTTTGCAAGGTTATGCGCGACCCCGAACTGATTGTTGAGGGATTCTCAAGAGTCAACTTCAGCGACATCAACTCCGACAACGACGAAGGCAAGGCTGTGCTTGAGGCCGCAAAAACTATTTTGGCCCGCATCGGCAAGGAAAAAGAGTCGATAGACCTCGACGACGTGGCCGAGTATATGACCGTATTCGAAGAAAAATGCCGTGCCGAACGCGCCGCCGCCGAAAAAGAGGCCGACCCCTACGAACCCCCTTACGGCGACAAAACCGAGGACGCCCTCGCTGCCGTCAACGCCCTGAAGGACAAGATTGCCGACTTTTTTATGCGCTGCAAGCTCATCCAGTTCGACGACGAATGCTCGGGAGTGCTCGACGTGTCGGTAGAGCGCGTGGGTGCCATCAGTGCCGGCAATATGGCCGCCAACGCCGCCGAAATAGCCACCTATCCCTTGTCGCGTCCCACCAAAAATGCCGTCCTGCCCGTCAACGAGGGCATCAACCCCGCCTGGCAGGCCGCTTTCGCCAACCTTAAAACCTTGGTGCTCGATGTCGATTTCGCCGGCCGCGAGAGCATTGCCGAGGATGATTGGAACGCTGTGTTGGCCAAGTTGGACGAGTATGTAGCATGGCGCGACGACAAGAACGCCGCCGAAGAGAAAATCATAGCCGACGCTTTGGCCGTCGAGGCTGCCGCCATCGAGCCGGTCGACAGAATCGTACGCTACTGCCGCGATTTCTTCAAATTTGTTCATAACTTTGTCGTATTCAAGGATTTCTATAGTCGCAAACCCGGCACCGAAGCCATCTTCCAGGCAGGTCAGCTCTATATTGACCAGCGTTGCTGCGACCTTTGCGTCAAAGTGACCGACATGGGCAAGCAGGCCGCTATGGCAGGCCTCAGCGGTATGTACCTCATCTACTGCCACTGCGTGTCGAAAGTGACCGGCAAGGAGATGGACATCGTGGCCGCCCTTACCGACGGCGATGTCGACAATATGCGCGAAGGCAAAAACGCCGTCTTCTACGACCGCAGCGGTCAGGACTGGGACGCCACCGTCACCAAAATCATCGACAACCCCATCAGCGTCCGTCAGGCTTTCTGGAGCCCCTACCGCAAATTCGGCAACTGGGTGACTGACAAAATCACCAAGAGCGCCAGCGAGAAAGAAAGCAAGCAGTTTGACGAAATGACCTCGAAGGCCGACACCGCCACCACCAACATCGCCGCCAAGGCCGATGGCGCTGAGGCTGCCGAGGCCAAGGCTGCCGAAAAGAAAGCCCAGATGTTCGACATCGCCAAGTTCGCCGGTATCTTCGCCGCCATAGGTCTGGCCATCGGTGCCATCGGCGGTGCCCTTGCAGCGCTGGGCGGATTTGTGGCCGCCAAGTGGTACAATGTCATTTTGCTCGTGGCTGCCGTTATTATCTTGATCAGTGGCCCTTCGATGTTGCTGGCATGGCTCAAACTGCGCAAACGCAACCTCGGCCCCGTGCTCAACGCCAATGGCTGGGCCATCAACTCCAAAATCAAAATCAACACCGCTTTCGGCGCCTCGCTAACCAGTATGGCGCAGTATCCCAAACTCGTTGCCAACGACCCATTCGCCGACAAGAAAACCCCGTGGTGGAAGAAACTCCTGTGGTGGCTGTTCGTGCTGGTGGTCGTGGCCTTCTTCGTGCTCCTGTTCACCCACAACCTGCCGTGGCAGAAAGCCAAAGCCAAACCCGAGCCTGAACCTGTCGAGGTTGTCGAGGAAGCTCCCGTCGAACCGGCAGTCGAAGAAGCCGTCGAGGTGGTTGAAGCCGAATAGATTTTTTGATTATAACGTTCAGAGGGTTCCGGTTTTTCGGAACCCTCTGATTTTTAATGAGTTACAAAATTTTACATAACTTGCTGTAAAACAGGGTTTTGGATGGGTTCGGGTCGGGTTTGGTTCGGCCTTACATCGGCCTTGCTTCGGGTCGATATGCACGAGCTCCGTCGTCGGGCCGAACAATGACCCTTAAAAGCCTGGTTATTTGTTCTTTAGGAACGCAAAGAACACCGCCAGAAGTATGAACACAAACGAAACGAGGTGGTTCCAGCGTATCGGTTCGCCTTTGAATAGTGTTGCAACTATAACGGTAAAGACCGTCAGCGACACGGCTTCCTGAATGATTTTCAGTTGCATGAGCGAGAATGGACCGCCCGTTATCTGTGAGCCGATGCGATTGGCTGGCACCATGACCGAGTACTCGAACAGGGCCACGCCCCACGAGAGCAGGATGATGGCGATGAGAGGCCAGTCGGTTGTGATTTTCAGTTGTTCGAGCTTGAGGTTGCCGTACCACGCCAGTGTCATGAAGACGTTGGAGACAATGAGCAGCCCGACGGTAATCAGTCCTCGTGTCATAGTGCTACCCTCCTCACGATGTCGGCCAGGACCTGGTTGCAGGTGCGGTCGATTGTCTGTTGGCGACGGTCGCCGTAGTGGAGCAATTTGGCGATGGTGCCGTCGGGGCCGGCTATTGCTGTCCAGACCGTGCCGACGGGTTTTTCGGGAGTGCCGCCACTGGGGCCGGCGACGCCGCTGGTAGCCACCGCATAGTCGGCTCCGAGCCTTGTGCGCGCGCCTTCGGCCATCTCGCGGACCGTTTCTTCGCTCACCGCACCATGGGCTGCAAGAGTGTCGGTCGAAACACCGAGCATATTGATTTTCACGTCGTTGCTGTATGCGACCACTCCACCGCGGAAGTATTCCGAAGCTCCGGCCAAAGCTGTCAGCCGTTGTGCGATGGCGCCTCCGGTGCAGCTTTCGGCGGTGGCAAGGGTGAGGTGACGCGAAGTCATTGCGCGGGCTACAAGTTCTTCCATGGTTTCGCAGTCTTCGCCCACGATGTGTTTCCCGGCGAGGGCATACAGACCCGGCAGGAGACTGTTGATGTCTGTCGTGTCGGCGTTGCCCTGCATACGGGCGGTCAGTCGCAGTTTGACCATTCCCGCCACCGGCAGGTAGGCCAGTTTGACGTTGGCAGGCAGCGAGGTCTCCCACGGCTCAATCAAGTCGCTCAGGAACGACTCGCCGATGCCTTGAACCAGAATGTTTTTGTTGATTATCGTGCCGGTGTTGAAATGCTCGCGAAGGGCAGGAATGACGCGGTTTTTCATCAGCCACTCCATTTCGAACGGCACACCTGGCAGCGACACCGTTACACGTCCGTCGCGCTCGAACCACATACACGGGGCGGTGCCGAGGTCGTTGTTGAGCACCTTGCAGCAACGCGGCACAAGGGCCTGGGCGCGGTTGACAGGAGTGAGCTCGTAGCCGCGGGCGGCGAAAATGCGCTTCACGTTGTCGAGGGCGACTTCGCTTTCAACCAGCTCGCTGTCGAACATCCGGCAGAGCACGTTCTTTGTGATGTCGTCCTTGGTAGGGCCGAGGCCGCCGGTGACGAGCACTGCGTCGGCCGAAGCCAATGCGTTGCTCAGTGTATTTTCGATTGCCGAGCCGTCGTCGCCGATGGTTTCGACCGAGTCGACCTCCATTCCGGCCTCGGTAAGCAGTTGCGACATACGTGCCGCGTTGGTGTTAACCACCTGTCCGATAAGCAGTTCGTCGCCGATATTTATGATTTTGACCTTCATTGCATTCAAAATTTTGCGAATGCAAAATTACAAAATTTCGGCGACGCACACAAAAATAATTTATCAGTCTCTAGAAAATGAAAAATTCAAACAAGCTGATTCAAGGAGAGGCCAGGCAAAATCATAAAACAGGTGTCACTAACTGTTCGTAGAACATATCGAGGTTCCCTGTATGAACTTGTTGCTTTTGTGCAGAGATTAAAAATAAATTTTGTCAATCCAAATAAAAGTCGTATTTTTGCAAATTGAAATAGATATATAAGAATATGGACGGAAAGACACTGGAATTTGTGACATATTGCATAGCAAAACTGTCATCAGCGTTGCACCTGCCGCAACAGGAAATATACAGGCGGCTGAATGCATCCGGGATATTGTATGGCTATATTGTTCCGTCGTATGATGTGTTGCACACTTTCAGTTCCCGTTACCTGATAGAAGATTTGACCAGCTACATGAGAGAGAAAGGAGTGTTGGAGACCTCTAGCCTCATCGAAGAGGGGGTGTCCGATTTGTATTGCCTAAAACAAAGTCACATGTAATAATGACACCGAATAACTAATGACAGAAAACAGGTCAGTTTCGATATTATCCAATATTTCATTCACCGACGATTGCTCTGCCGATATTCGCCTTATCCTTGAGCAGTCACGGCGAAGTGCCTACCGTAACATCAACAGCATCATTGTCCAAACCTATTGGATGATTGGATACCGTATTGTGGTTCAGGAACAGCAGGGCAAAGAACGGGCTGATTACGGCAGTCGGCTGATAGAGAATCTGTCAAAAGAGTTGTCACCAACTTTCGGTGGAGGTGTCTCCGTTGCACAACTATGGAATTTCAGACAATTTTACAACACTTTTCCGAATGTTGAAATTCTCAACACGCTGTGTAGAGAATTGAGCTGGTCGCATATTCGGCTGATAATGAGACTCGGTGACGAAAATGAACGGAATTATTACATCAAGGAATCTCGCAATGGCAACTGGTCAGTGAGGGAACTGCAACGCAACATCAAAACGGATGCCTATCATCGTGTTGTATCGACTCAGGAATCAAGTGAATCTTTGCCTGTTTCCACATCGACGCAATTGAAAGACCCCTATATTTTTGAGTTCCTGGGATTCAACGAGCGTGTGAAAGAAAGTAAACTGGAACGGGCAATCATAGACAATATGCAGCAATTCTTGCTTGAAATGGGACGAGGATTCTCTTTTGTCGACCGCCAGATGCATATCGCGACCGAACTGAGTGACTTCTATATCGACCTTGTTTTCTACAACTACATCTTGAAATGCTTTGTCCTTGTGGACTTGAAAACCACGCAGCTTACCCACCAGGACATTGGACAAATGGATATGTATGTAAGGATGTTTGACCAACTGAAACGACAGCCCGACGACAATCCCACAATCGGCTTGATATTGTGCGCGGAGAAAGACGAGATTGTGGCACGCTATTCCCTGCTGAGCGAGTCCAAGCAAATATACGCATCCAAATACTTTACCGTTCTCCCCTCAGAAGAAGAATTAGCTGACGAGTTGACACGAAATAGATTATATCTAAATAGCAGATAATTAAAATAAAATGTGTACATTTCCACCGTGAAACCAAAAAAAGAAAGTATGGCATAAAACAACAGAATAGAATAGACATAAAGACATATTGAAGCGTATTCGCTTTTCTTGATGTACCCCGAAATCGGCAAATTTTGGTACTTTACTACTTCAAGGAGGGAGAAACGCTCACGATACCGTGAGCTTTCTTGTTTAGTAGTAAAGGTTTTGCCGAACCTCGGGTACAGAACAGAATCAGTTCACGGCTTTTTTTATTGTCTATTATCAGGTTAATCAAACAGCAGGGATGCCGAAAACTGCAACAAAGAGTAGGTGCGACAAATGGATAAAATGAAAAGATTATTTATAATTGTATTGACACTATTGAGCTTTGCATTATCCTCATGTGATGGGAATAAGGAACTATATGAGATTACTGATGATTTTGTCACATCATTGTATACAAGATATGAGAGTTACGGCATTCTTGGTGGAATGGATGATACCAGATACACAAGTGACAGAAAATACAAAGTTATGCCAACAGGAAGATTAATCAATGTCAGAATAGAGGATTATGCTACCCACTCTGATTACGTCAAATTAAGAGACGAGATTGCAAAGCATTACAAGAATGATTCTCGTGTTCATGATGTCTATATCTGCGGAGGAGGTACAATAATGATTGATTGTAGAAGAATAAATTATTAACACAAATAAATACAGCCATGAATATCAGATTATTACTAATTCTAACCTTTCCCACAACAATGATTATTGGTTGTGGGGTAAAACATAGTGAGTATGACAGTATCAAGGCAGAACTTGAAACTGCCAAGAAACAAATTATACAGGATTCTGTACGTATTTCTAACCTGCGGGACACAATAACAATGCTGTCTCTACCAGCAAATCAAAGACTCACATTAATCAATGAACAGGTCTCAAATGGTGAGTTCGGACAAGCCAGAAGGAGCATAGACGAACTTAACAGATTATTCCCAAACTCAAAAGAAAGTCATCAAACAAATGCTATTTTGCAGCGTATAGACAATTTGATAGCAAAACAGAAAGCAGAAGAAGAAAGAATAAAATCATTGGGGTTTAAGGCATTGAAACCCCAGTCAACTACGGAAATAGGCTACAACAAAGTATCCTTTTCTAATATTATCTCTAGTAATACATTTGTGTTTGACTCTTATGGGGATTCCTGGCGTTATCGAACAGCTGATAGGGGCAATACTTATGTGACGGCAGTAATGTCTGTCACTTCTAGTTCAAAAGACCCAAATTTGCCAACTTTAGGAGTATATTCTATCAATGGAAATCAAATGGACAGAGAGGGTGTGATGGAAGTTCGATTTGCCAGATGGAGAGATTATGGATCATATTTGGGTAATTACCATGATACGGGTAACGACTTTGCTAAAACTAGTACTATTAGATTTAAATTAGGGGTTGAGGTTCCTGCAGATGTTGTAAAGAAACCATATGCTATAGTACTCAAAAAAAGCAATGGTTTGTCGCGCAACTACAGCAGGTTCGACAACCCTCCTGTTTCATATACGGGAAGTGTCTCTTATCCATATGCCTTGTCATTGGACAATTTCACAGAAGAAAACAGCGAATATATAATTGTAAAAATCTCAAATCTGTAACAAATGAAAAAGTATGTACTTCCTCTTTTAATTACCGCAATAACATGTCTAATGTCATGTTCCAGTAAGGATGATGAGACCATGTTCGTAGGTCCGTCAAATCGCTATCTTATCGAAATAAATGGGAAATATGGTTATATCAACAATTCAGGAGATGTTGTAATATCACCGCAATTTGAATTCGCCCGTCATTTTAGAGAAGGTTTGGCGATGATTGGTGATGGTTCTGATGGACCTATTGGATTCATCGATACAAACGGGAAAATAGTAATTAAGCTGGAGTATGATGATGCTGAATCTTTTTCGGAAGGGTACGCACAAGTAAAAATTGGCAACAGCTGGGGTTATATTAGCAGAAAAGGGAAAGTGGTAATTGAACCAATTTATGAAAAAACATTTCCCTTTTCTGAAGGTGTGGCGGCAGTAAAAGAAAAGAATGGTAAATGGGGGTTCATCAATCAGAAAGGCGATTATATTGTTCAGCCACAGTTTTCCGATGTTGGTTCCTTCTCCGAAGGTTTTGCTCCAGCTGATGGAGGCTACATTTCTAAAGATGGTAAGTATAGAATTACCCCACAATATATTAGTTCTAGTATGTTTAAGGAAGGGCGTGCTTTGGTAAGTGATCGGGAATTGAAATATGGACAATCAGCAATTATTGACACATTAGGAAATATCATCAACGTAATTAATAAGATACCCATACAAATGATGTATTCCGAAGGAAGAATTGCCGTAGAGGGAAACAATGGTAAAGGACAGGGTTATGCGGACAGAAATGGGAATACTATCATTCTGCCGAACTATGACAATGCATGTGATTTTCATGAAGGACTGGCTAGAATAAGTATCAATGGAAGATGGGGGTACATCGATACTTTGGGGAGAACAATTATTGAGCCAAAATTATTTTACGCATTCGACTTTAGAGAAGGATTGGCTCTAGTGGCATACAATGAAACTTCTTATGCATACATCAACAGAGAAGGTCGGATTGTGTATGAGTTTTCAAACTATAATCCCTTCTTTACTGCCATCTATGGATTGACTTTTAACAATCCAAGATATGACAACAATCTATAGAACCCGATTATAATACGACCTTCGACTATACACGCACTTATAGTCGCTCTAGATGTGCGTGTGTAGTCGCACTAGATGTGCATGTATGGTCGTGGGCTGAAAAAAAAGTATATCTTTCCCCTGAAAAGAGTATATCTTTTGTCAAGAAGATATACTCTTTTTGCGTAGATGTGTATTATCTTTTCTGGAAGGGTCAAATAGTGAGCCGCCTCTTACGTTTGATGCAGGGCTTGCGCACGGCTGCATTGTTTTCGACGCTATCGGGGACAACACGCTTTGACATCCTGTGTCAAACCTATAACCCGACTTCTGACCCGTTTTCTACTAAGTGCGCGGGTGATACGGCCAACGGCCGTGCGTCTGTGATTTGGGAACGTCAATTACCGGAAATTATTTCGTCAATTGTCATTAATTATTTAATTTATGGCTAATTTACGAGCTATTTACGGCAATTAACGTTCAAATCGTCAGCTGCAAAGTTACGGATTTTCCCCGTATACGCAGTGAAAAATAAATATAAAAAATCTAAAAAACCACAATGGCGTTGGCCACAGGACGCTGGCCCTCATGGTCATAGCGACGGTTGTCGGAGGGGTAGTTGACCACACCGCCGGCTTCGCGCACGTACATCGTGGTCGAGCCGCCGCCGTCGAGGTTGATGGCTTCGCGGCAGCCGAGCCATTTCATCACGAGTTCCAGTTCGGGCAGAGTGAGACCCTCGGCCTGTTTCTTGAAACGTCCGTCGACGGACACGATGAGCACGGTGCCGTCAGGCCGGAGCCCGAGGGCGGTGCGGTTGTGGCGATGGGTGACGAAAGTGCGGTCGTCGCGTTGCGGCACCAATTCGCCGTGACGTATGAGCATGGGGCCGGCTGTCATTATGTCGGCGTAGTCGAGGCTGTCTTCCCAAAAGCGGTTGCTGTCAGGCTGTACAATGCGCGGGCGGCCGTCGCGAAGGGCAAGTGCGGCGTGTTGGTAGTATTTGCGGTTGACGGAGTCGCCCAAATTGGGGATATTTTCGCCGATGTTTACACCGTCGACACGCAAAAAGCATATTGGATTGCCTAAATTTATGTCGAAATACGAGCCGTTGACGGCTGCCATGGCCCCGGCACGTTCGGCAAACGTTGAGACTTCGGCCGGGATGGTGTCGTAGGCAAAGCCGAGTCGACGCTCGGAACCGCGCGGTATCTCAATCAGGCAGATGTTCTGCGCCGAACAGAAAAGCTGGCCATTGTCAAAATGATAGCGTTTGAGGACATATCCATCGAGGGAATCGACACTCCATTCTGCCTCGACAAAACGTACCGAGTCGACGCTGTAGTCAACAACTTGCGGCTTTTGGGCGCAAGCCGAGAAAATAAGCGAAAACTGAAATATAAAAATTGAAAAATATGAACCGAGGCGTTTCATATTGTCGAGAATAGTTTTATTACCTCGGCCGAATATGTTTTCGACACCGGTATGTCGGCCACGCCGTCGGCATCGATTTCGGCGTATATGCCGTCGGAATCCTTGCGTAAAAGCTTGACACGGTTGAGGTTGACGAAGTATGAGCGGTGGCAGCGTACCAGCGAGTTGGAATGGCACAAGTCCTCGATGCCTTTGAGGGTGTTGCGCAGGCTGAAGCGTGTCATGCGGCCGTTGTTTTCGTATATCACGGTTACGTAATTTCCTGCCGACTCGATGGCTATGACGCTGGTTGGCACTACCACGAGGC
This sequence comes from uncultured Bacteroidota bacterium, assembly GCA_902803395.1. Classification (GTDB taxonomy): domain Bacteria; phylum Bacteroidota; class Bacteroidia; order Bacteroidales; family P3; genus Colimorpha. The sequence continues at coordinate 9,038 of CADCPQ010000021.1, read as the reverse complement.
GCACGAGGCCTTTTTCGTCGACAAAACGGATGGGACTGTCGCTGTCGTGATAGGAGGCTTGCTGCAATTCGACAATAGTGTGCTGGGCTTCGGCAAGCCGGCTGTTGTGGTCAGTCAGTTCGATATAAAGCCAGTAGATGATGTACGGGAATATGAGCACTGCCACGGCAACGAGCAGCGACACGTGCAGCATTTCGAAATAGTTGCAATGAAAAAATATTGAAATGTATAGGTTCGCAAAAAGTCCAATTACAGCAATCTCGACCACTTGCCATAGCATATAATCAAGCGTGTGCAGACGGTTTTGTCGTGTGGTGAGGAGCAGCAACGTTCGTGATAAAGATATTACGGCAAGTACAATGGCACTGATAACCGATATGCTGAGCGAGCTATGCTCATGCCAGGCGCTGATGTCGTTTTTTCCGAAAGTAGGGGTGTATATGACAGAGAATAGCAACACGAACAACGTGGTGCCAACGCCAAAGATGATGTTGTTCTTTAGTTTGTATACTGTCTGTGGTATGCGCTCGTTATTCATAATGATATTTAGTACGGTTGACGATATAAAACTTTCAGGTTATCTCTTTTTTATTTTAAACAGGTCTCCCCATCGGTCGAAATCCTTAGTCAGTTTCAATCCGACGCCCTGTTTGAAGGGCATGTCGATACGGGTATAGTCGTTGGTGTTGCTTCGGTTGTACATAAAAAGGTGCAGAGCCGGAGTGACTTTGAGGCCAACGAGGAGGTCGCCGACCAGTGTGCCTCCTTCGGCTTCGCTCAATTCACGAGCCTCGCCGCCGTAACCGAAAGTGCTGGTGAAGTAGACGTTTTTCCACTCCTTGCTGATGTCGACCTCGACTTGTTCGGTGGTCAGGCTGGTGGCGCCTTTGTAGTCGACGTTGACATCGACAAACTGGACCATGTCGGATAACACGCTGCTCAACGAGTTGGCCACGACCGATATGCCGTCGACACCGGAGTTTTCGCTGACCGAAGTCGCTGCCGATGTGGAGGTGTTGGCAAACTGGCCGAACAGGAGCAGTGACATGGCTTGGTTGAGCATATCACGTTCATTGCTTTTGTCGATGTATGAAAAGACTTCTTCTTGGACGCTCTGGTCGGCGTTGGGCAAGCGTATGTCGAAGTTGATTTCAGGGTTTTGTAGTGTTCCGGCAATGTTTATGACATCCTCGACCAGAATGGTTTTCTGTGATGATTCAACCGAGACACCGGTCAGAGAAGTCATGTTGACACGTTGCGAATATATTGCACTTATATCGAACATGGTGTTCATTACGTCGCCTTGGAAATTGAGCGAGCTGCCATTCTCGATGGTGAAGTTCTTTTCGAACAACGAAAGCAAGCCAAGCTTCATTGTACCTGACGAGAAAGTGTAGGATCCCAAAACGTTTGGTGAGCCTGAAGCGTCGAGGGTGAACAATACATCGCCCTGTCCCGAGGTGCTGATTCGGGCTGTGGCTTCGGAAAAATCCATTGGCAGGTTGAGTGTTACGTCCGGCGTAATTTCTAGATTGACCTGTAAGTTTATGCCGGTTGAAGCCTGTTCATTGGATTGTTTCTTGTTTGTTTTAGTTTTCGGCTCTGGGGTATCCGAAACAAATGTGATGTAGTTTTGTGACTGAATTTGTCGGCGATCATTGACAGGTACGTTAAGTATACTGCCAGGGTTGGTACGGGCATCAACGTCGATATTGATGTCATTAAGGGTGCCGTATATTTTACCGCCTAACGCAACAAGTATTGTCCCGTAAAATGAATCGCCGCGAGGCCGATTGTCGAGTATCGTGATATTATCGGCGTGCAGATTGATTCCGAGGTCGATGCTGTCGAGTCCGTTGTATACGATATTGCCGTCGATGGTGGCAGTGTTGCCAGCTGGATCTATAATCTTGAAGTCGTTGAGTATGATTGTGTTGCTGTCGAAAACAATGCTGTCGTTAAATGTGTATGTGACGCCTGTCATGTCGAGTTTGATTATACCATTTTCGACGATGGCAGCTCCCGATATGTCTGGTTCTTCAAGGGTGCCTTCAACACGAAGACCTCCATGCAAAATGCCACCAAAGTTGGAAGCCACATTGGTGAGCAAAGGCTCAACGATAGAGAGATTGAGACTGTTGAAATCAACGGCAAAATCGAGCTCTGGATGTTCGGGTCCGAGCGCCATATAACCGTCGGCCGTTAGTGGGTCGGCGGTAAGGTAAAGATTAAGCTGATTGAGTTCGGAGTTCCAACTCGACTGAATGTCAACAATTCCGAGAGGGTAGGTATTTATTACGCAGCTGTCGATACTGAGTTTTGCGTTGAAGTACGGTTTGCTCGAGATTCCGAATAGGCTGAAACGGCCGTTCAGGTCGCCGGCGGCATCAATTGGGCTATTTTGCAACAAAACATTGCTCAATCGTTTGAGCGCCAAGTTGTCAAACTGTAGTTCAACGAAATCGTTGTATTGTTTTTTTATCGATGCCGTTGCTTCAATGCCATGGCCGTCGGACGATACAGTAAGTTTGTCGACATCAATGTTGCCGTCGGCAAGCGAGATGCCATCAGGACAAGCCACATCCCACCTTGCTCCATTTACATAGAAGGTGTTGTCAATTACATCGACCGTTTCGTCAGCGAGTCGGAATGAAAGATTTCCTTCGTTGTAGACATTGGCGGGGCTGTCGTCCCATGCAATTGAGGCCGATATTGTGGAGGTGTCGCTGAATGCAGTGATGTCGATATTTTCAAGTACGGGGCGTACTCCAACCAGTAGCTCGTCGGCACCTACAACAAGTCGATAGCTTCCACCAACAGCACGACCATTACCTACAACGCCGCCAAATGTCACAGGGCCAAGCCTGACAGAGTCGGATCGCAGCACGAGTTTCAATGCTTCGGCATAATTGTAGTTGCCAGTAATTGTTGTGCCGGGAGCCACGCCTATGTTTGGCAAGAACGGTTGCAACTGCCGTTGCTCATCGTCAAACACAATGCTGAAATTCAGTATATCTGACGCAATGGGGGTATAGTCGGGTATGTCGCTGCCGTAATATTGGTTGTAGTTCCGTGGGACATATCGGTCGATTAGACTACGGATATTTAAGGCAAGATTTGAATAGTCGAAATAGCCATCGATTGAAGCTCGGATTATGTCGCTTGTAAGACCGACCGATTTACGACCCGACTTCTCCGAAACACGAAGCACTGCATTGTTCAAATTCAGGCTTTTCCCGGGTTGCTCTATTAAGGTGTTTTCGATCTCGACCAACGCGTTTATGTGTTCGATGTCGTTACCGGTAGCATCGGCGCGCAGTTGAGTACTGACTACAAGGCTGTCGGCTTTTGTCAAACCGAGTTCCGTGAGATGGGCGTTATCGACCGCAACATCTACACTGTAAGCCATCAGCGAGTCGGACCAATCGGCGTTGCCGCTAATGTTTATCTTTGCCAACGTGTCGTTGAGTGCTATGTCGGCGGTTAGCACACGGTCGGCAATGTCGGCATTTATGGATGTCACGGCAATCTTCTTGCCTTTCAGCATAGTATTGTACAGACGGCCGTCGACAGTGGCAGTCATCTCGTCGGGATTGAACCCTTCGCCGTTTACGGCGATGTCAATACCCGTGCGGGCCACCCACTCGTTTGGTACTACGGCGGCTATTCCGAAGCCCTCGGAGGCGATGTTTGCTGAATAGGAATATTTTTTGTTTCTATCGTTGTAAGTCAGCGAGGCCGAGGCATCGATGTCGCCCAGGGCGGTTCGTCCGGTCAGCACTGCGCTGCAGCGCTTCATTGTACCGACAACGTTGGCAGATGCTTCTATGTCGCCCAGTTTTGCCAAAATCTCGGGCATATTGATTTTCAGCGTGGTTTTGCCAAAACCAAGACCCTGAATATCATTGTAATTTGTCAGCAGACGCTCCAAATGCACATCAAGACCCAAACTGTCGGGGTAGGGCAATCCCGTCACGTGTCCGTCGAGTTCTATTATGCTACCGTTGCCGAAAACGATGTGGGCGTTGTCGGCAAACATATTGTTCACTGGACCGTAAAAACGACCTTCCACGTCGAAACGCCCCGTCATACCCCAAAGTACGGGAGCCCAATATGCAACATCGGACATCGACACCGAAGTGCCTTCGTGCAGGATGGCTTCCTGTTGGACGTTGAAACAATAGCCGTCGCCGTCCATGGCTTCCCATGTGTCGTAAGTCAACTTGGCGTCGCATATTATGCGGCTTTGGTTGGTACTCACGTCGAGTCCTTGCGCCGAAATAATATATGGTGAGACTTTCACCAACGCAGTCATATCGTTCATTCTGAAACCCGATTTCTCCGTTGTTTCGAGGTGAACAACGCGGCAGTCAACATAATCGTTGTCGACACGCACATTACGGATCACTCCCCGGATGTTATAAAACTCCATATGCGGTATAACGACGCCGCTGTCAGGTGTAACGTAACCAGGCACCTCGTCAAGGTCCATTTTGTAGTGCACATTGGAGAGCCGGACGTTTCCGACTTTCACGACAAAATGACTTTCAGGCGTAGTTATGGTAGTGTCAGGGTTGGGGTTAAAATAGTCGATAATATACTGCAGGTTGGTGAATCCGTCGTGGCAGACGAGGTGGTAGTAGGTGTTTCGGACATAGAGTCGGTCTACCGAAAGGCCGTCGCCATTAAACGGAAATTTACGGAACCTCACCGATATGTGTTCTGCGTCGGCAATAGTGTCGCCGTCTGGGTTAATGAGTAACAGGTTGTCAATGATAATGTGGTTGAACGGCGTGGCGTGTAGCGAACCTATCTTGACAGTACCGCCCCACTCGCGTGAAAAATAGTTGCCTACATATTTGCCAAGATATGATTGCAGCACCGACGTATTGAGCAATGCCACCAGCACATAAACAGCCAGTAGCAAGCCCAAAATGAGGCGTTTCAGTATGTTCCAAACCGTTCTCACGGGTACATTAATATAATAATAACTCAAAAAATGCGATTTTATTACGCGAGAAGATAAAAAAAACGAAAAATTTTATTTAAAAACTTTTTTCCGCTATGTCAAAAAAAACTTGTAATTTTGCATTCGCTATGACAACTATTTTATCTATAGAATCCTCATGTGACGACACTTCGGCAGCTGTGCTGCGCGACGACCGCCTTCTGTCGAATGTTATTGCATCGCAAAAGGTGCACGAACGCTATGGCGGTGTGGTGCCCGAACTGGCTTCGCGAGCCCACCAACAGAACATCATTCCCGTGGTTGATGCCGCCATCGGCAATGCGGGCATCAGTCGTAGCGACATCGATGCCATCGGCTTCACCCGTGGCCCAGGCTTGCTGGGCTCGCTGATGGTCGGAGTCTCTTTCGCCAAGGCTTTCGCTTTGGCGCTCGACCGTCCTTTGGTCGAGGTTAATCACCTTCAGGCTCATGTGCTTAGCCATTTTATTCGTGAAAGCGACGACAGCCGCATACCGGAGTTTCCGTTGCTGTGCCTGCTGGTGTCAGGAGGTCATACCCAGATACTTTTGTTGCGTTCTCACTTCGACATGGAGGTGTTGGGACAAACTATCGACGATGCTGCCGGCGAGGCCATCGACAAGGCTGCAAAAATAATGGATCTCGGCTATCCGGGAGGCCCTATTATCGACCGTCTGGCCAAGGACGGCGACCCCAAGGCGTTCCATTTTGCCACACCTCACATTGGCGGCTACGACTACTCGTTCAGCGGGTTGAAGACGTCGTTCCTCTACTTCCTACGCGACCAGCTTGTGACGCAGCCCGACTTCATTGAGCAGCACAAGGCCGACCTTTGCTCCTCGATTCAGAGCACCATAGTCGATTTCCTGCTTGGCAAACTCGAGCGCGCCGCAAAAGCCACCGGGGTTCGCAACGTGGCAATAGCCGGCGGTGTTTCGGCCAATTCGTGCCTGCGTGAGCGCCTCGCCGCAATGGGACAGCGCTACCGTTGGCAGGTTTTTATACCTAAAATGCAGTTTTGTACCGACAATGCCGCCATGGTTGGCATTGCAGCCTACTATAAATACCTAAAAGGCGAGTTCGCCGACCTGTCGCTTCCGCCTTATGCCCGTGGATAAAATGAAAATTTAAAAATGAAAGATGAAAATGGAAAATCGGAAAATCGGCCGGCGCAGAAACTTTGCGTCCTCTTTTTCATTTTCCATTTTTTATTTGTCATTCCCGCTAACGCCCAAGACCTCCATTTTTCGCAAATAGACATCAACCCCGTGCTGTTCAACCCGGCCTACTGTGGTTTTTTCGACGGCGATGGGCGTTTCGGCGCTGTCTATCGCAACCAGTGGGCCACAGTGACAAAACCGTTCCAGACTTTTGCCGCAACGGCCGAGTTGCCTATCGGCCGCGGTCGAGGAAACACCTCGGGTTTCAATGCCGGAGCCGTGTTCGCCGCCGACCGTGCCGGAACACTCAACTACGGCACCACCTCGATTCAGGCCATCGCCTCATATTTTTTTTCGCTGACAGGCCGCAACGACAATTTCCTATCGTTCGCGCTGCAGGGTGGGTTCTGCCAGATAGGGTTCGACGAGGACAACATATCCCTGCCTGAAACCGGCGAAAGTTTCAACCAAAACAAAGTCGGCTTTTTTACTTTCGGCGCCGGGGTGGCCTGGTTTCGCCAGCTCAGTGACGAGTTAAGTCTTAAAATAGGTCTCGCGGCACTCAACCTCAACCAGCCTTCGACCTCGTATTTCGGTGATGTCAGCACTCGGCTCTCGCGTCGTTTCAACCTCTACGCCCGTGGTGAATGGCAGCGCTGGAGCGCGGTGTCGCTCATGCCTGTCGTTGGCTATCAGCGGCAGGGCGAATACAACGAATTGTTGTACGGTGTCGACGTACGCTGGTACCTCGTCGACTCGCCGCGCAACTATCTAGCCCTCACCGGTGGCATCATGATGCGTCACGCCGACGCCGCCGTCGTCACCCTTGCCCTCGAGCGCGGCCCGTTCACATTTGCGCTCTCCTACGACGCCAACGTCTCGCGGCTGGCTGCCGCGTCGCATACCATCGGCTCGTTCGAGCTCGGTGTGGTTTACCGCATAGTTAAACCACAGGCCCGCTACCGCCAGTTGCCGTGCCCGATAATCTAAAATGAAGATTGAAAAATGAAAAACCGGATTGGAAAATGGAACAATTTGTCGGCGCGGACGTTCAGCGTCCTGTTTTTCATTTTCCAGCTTTCGGTTTTCGAGTTCGCTAACGCCCAGTTCAGCGTAACCCATCTCGACAAGCCTTACAACACACCCGGTAGCGAAACGGGTGCCATTGTGGTAGGCGACACTGTACTTGTCTACGCTTCGACCCAACAGATGGCCGGACAGAACCGTATGTTCTCGTTCAACCCGAGGGTTATGCAGCTCTATCAGGCCCGTATTGCCAAAAACGGCCGTGTGTCGAAGCCGCGACTCAACCGCTGGAAACTCAACAACGACCGCTACCACACCGGCAATATCGCCGTCGACCCGAGGACAGGCGACCTCTACTTCACCCGCTGCGACATCCGCGACACCTCGCTCGCCAGCCATATCTACGTTGCGCGTCGTGTCAAGCGCAGTTGGCAGAAACCCGAGGCTTTGGACGGCGACGTCAACCTTAAAGGCTTCACCTCGACACATCCGGCCGTGGGCTACACCGACGATGGGTCGACGATACTTTATTTTGTATCCAACCGTCCTGGCGGCATGGGCGGCATGGACATCTGGTACACCGTCATCAGCGACGGCAAGCCCGGAATATGCACCAACCTCGGTGCCCCGGTCAACACCGCCAGCGACGAGGTGACGCCATTCTACGACATCCGCAACCGGACGCTCTATTTCAGCAGCGACCGCGAGGGTGGCATGGGTGGCCACGACATCTACTGCTCGTTCGGCAGCCGCAACTCGTGGCAGCCGCCGGCACCGATATGCCATTGCATGAACAGCCGCTACAACGACATATATTTCACCATCACCCGCTACGAAGGCCAGCTTCCAGTCGAGGGCTACCTTTCGTCGAACCGTGAGGACTCGTTTTTTATTACCGACTCCACCTGTTGCAACGACCTCTATCAGTGGCGGTTGGATTCAATACCCGAGCCTCCCGACACCATGCCAGAACCCGACACGGTTGACTACGCCAAGCTGCGCGCCGACTCGTTGCGCCGCGAGCACGAAAGGATTCTCATGGCCGTATATCCGCTTTATTTTCACAACGACGAGCCCAATCCGCGCAGCCGCGATACCGTAACCCTCACGCCTTACTCCGACTGCTACGCCAGCTATATGAGTCTGCACAAAGTCTACGCCGACGCACAACCCGACTCGCTGCAGGGCGACATCGACCGATTTTTCGACGCCACTCTGCCCGAGGCTTACCGCAGGTTTGACACATTGCTCGGCCTGTTGGCCGACACCCTCGACGCTGGCGCCAGAGTTATTGTAACCGTGGCCGGTTTTGCCAGTCCCAAACATACTTCAGATTATAACCTCAATCTCTCGTCAAGGCGCATTTCCTCGCTCGTCGAGCACATCCGTCATTGGCACGACGGCCGTATGGCGAGCCACATTGACGAAGGACACATTGTCGTCGTCCGTCGTCCCAACGGCTCTGGCGGACAGATTGTTGGCGATGCCGACGATCCGGTTTTCAGCCCTGCCGCCATCCACGCCCGCCGTATCGAAATCCAGAGCGTGAAAATCGAACCGTAGACAAAAAAGTGCAACGAATTGCAACGGACTGCAACGAATTGCCTGTTTGACCTCTTTTTTCGTAAAAGATCATTGCAATTTCCGACTTTTTCGTTGCAGTCGCTTGTCCGTTATGGAAAAAGTTCGTAACTTTGCAACAACTTTTCAGGAAATGAAAAACGAAAAGTGAAAAGCGAAAAACCTGAAGCAAAGTCGTTTAGATTCTCGATTCTCGCTTTTAAATTTACAGGACGCCGGGGCGTGAGAGCCCCGATCACCCGCACAAAGAAGAAAACGGGTCAGAAGTCGGATTTATAGGGGCT
>CADCPQ010000020.1 GCA_902803395.1 uncultured Bacteroidota bacterium | reverse complement strand
GACGGTGGCGTCGATCTGCTGGTTGTTATAGTCGATGGTGGCGATGAAGTTGTCCACATGCTTGGCGCCTGCGAACATGGCGGCCTCCCAGATTTGGCCTTCCTCAAGCTCGCCGTCGCCGTGCATGGTGAAGACGAGGTGCTTGTCGCCCGTCATTTTCTTGCCGAGAGCGGCGCCGACGCCGACGCTCATACCCTGGCCGAGTGAACCCGACGCCATGCGGATGCCGGGCAGACCGTGCTCGGTGCTGGGGTGGCCCTGAAGGCGGGTGCCGAATTTACGGAAGGTGGCCAGTTCGCTCACGGGGAAGAAACCACGGCGGGCCATAGTGCTGTAGATCACGGGGGTGATGTGACCCTGGCTGACAAAGAGCATGTCCTCGCCCTCGCCGCTCATGGTGAACTTGGCGGGGTCGAAGTCCATAATGTTGAAGTTCATGGCCACGAACCAGTCGGCAGTGCCGAGCGAGCCGCCCGGGTGGCCGCTTTTGGCGTTGGTGGTCATACGGAGAATATCGCGGCGCACCTGCGTCGCAATCTGCTGGAGTTCTTGAGTGGTTTTCATTATTCCTGTGTTTTATTTTGTTTCAGTTTGAATACGTATTGGCGTGAGTTTTGGTCGATGGCGTACAGCTCGTTGCCGTGACGGACAACGTTGACGGTCATGGTGTTTTCGTCCCAGTCGTGGATGGTGCCGGTTCCACGGTCGCCTTTCATGGTGACGTGGCCCCATACGCGGCCCTGTGCGCCGTCGGTCTCGACGTAGATGGTTTCGCTCTTGCCACGCTGGACCGCGGTGGTGGCAGCTGCCGGTTTCGGCGCCGTTGCGGGTTTGGCAACCGTTTTCACTGGTTCGGGCTCGGGCTCCGGTTCGGGTTCAAGTGCCGGCTCCACGGTCACGGTGTCGGGTGCGGCAGGGGTGTCGGTCGGTTGCTGTTGGTTGCGGTGGCACGAGGCTGTCAGCAGCATCGCGGTGGCGGCAAGGACGAGAGTCAATCGCTGGATTGTGTGTGTCATATCAATGTGTTTTACGTTTTTGGGTACATTATTTGCGAATGCAAATATACACATTTTTTTTTAATTGCGAGTATATATTTTTTTCGGAGGGGCTCAAAATGGTCTTTGTTCGCCATCAGGACGGATAAAGAGGGTGCTGTAATGTACTGAGTGTAAGTGCGTTGCAAGGGCTGGCCGAACCAAACCCGAACCAAGTCCGACCCGAACCCGATGAAAGGGCTGGTTCAGAGCAGGTTGCAGAGGCTGAAAAAAAATTTATTTGTTGCGCAAAACAATGAAGGGAATGAGTATCTCTTCGAGCGAAATTCCGCCGTGCTGGAAGGTGTTCATGTAGTATTGCACGTACTGGTTGTAGTTGTTGGGGTAGGCGAAGAAGTCGTTTTCGTGGCAGAAAATGTAGGGCGAGGTGACGTGCAGGCGCGGCAGGAATATTTTGGCAGGGTCTTTGACTTCGAACACGTCGCGGGGGTTGTAGTCGAGCAGGCGGCCTTGTTTGTAGCGCAGGTTGACGCTCACTTCGCGGTCGCCTTTGACGCGGACGGGGCGGTCGATTTTGACCGAGCCGTGGTCGGTTGTGATTACGAGGTTGACGTCCCTTTCGGCCAGCTCTTTCAGGACTTCCATCAGCGGCGAATGCTCGAGCCACGAGAGGGTGAGCGAGCGGTAGGCTTTCTCGTCGTCGGCCAGTTCGCGCACTATGTCCGAGTCGGTCCGGGCGTGTGAGAGCATGTCGATGAAGTTGTATATGATGACGTTGAGCTTGTTCTGCATGAGGTTGGGGATGTTGTCGACCAACTTCTTGCCGTACTGCGCGTTGAGCACTTTGTGGTAGGTGTGCTTGAGGTTGAATCCGTGGCGGCGCAGGTTTTCGCCGAGCAGTTCGCTCTCGTACTGGTTTTTCCATCCTTCCTGGTCCTCGTTGACCCAATATTGGGGGTATTTGCGTTCGATTTCCGACGGCATGAGGCCGCTGAACATGGCGTTGCGGGCGAACTGGGTGGTGGTGGGCAGGATGGCGTAGTAGATTTCGTCGCGCTCGGTGCGGAAGAGCTGCTCGATGGCGGGCTGGATGAATTTCCACTGGTCGTAGCGGAAGTTGTCGATGACGATGAAGAATGTGGGCCTGTTTTCGTGCAGCAGGGGGAAGAGCTTTTCGCGCAGCACGGTGGTCGACATGAGGGGTTTCTCTTCGGCGCCGCTTAGCCAGTCGATGTAGTGATTCTCGTAAAAACGGCAGAACTGCTGGTTTGCCTCGTCCTTTTGCGATATGAAAATGTCGTGTATGTTCGAGTCGTCGGTGCCTGACAGTTCCAGTTCCCAGTAGACCAGTTTGCGGTACATCTCGACCCATTCGTCGGCCGACATACGGCCCGAGAGCTCCATGCCGATTTCGCGGAACTGCTGCTGGTAGGAGAGGGTGGACTTCTGCGAGCGCAGACGCCGGGCCTCGGTGTGCTTCTTGAGCGTCAGTAGAATCTGATTGGGGTTGACGGGCTTGATGAGGTAGTCGTTGATTTTGCTCCCGATGGCCTCGTCCATGATGTGCTCCTCGTCGCTCTTGGTAATCATTATCACGGGCACATGGGGCCAGCGGCCCTTGAGGATTTCGAGGGTGTCGATGCCGCTCATGCCGGGCATATTCTCGTCGAGGAAGACTATGTCGGCGGGCTGTTCGGCCATTGCGTCGATGGCTTCGCTGCCGCTCATGACGGGTATCACCGAGTAGCCGCGCTCCTCGAGGAAAAGTATATGGGGTTTCAGGAGTTCGATTTCGTCGTCGGCCCAAAGAATTGTCAGGTTGTTTTTGTCCATAGTGAGAGCTCTTTTGCAATAAATAACGTCGATGGCGCCGAAATATTGTGCCGGTCGGCGAAAAAAATCGCGCGGCATAAACGTTTTTTTCGTATCTTTGCAAACGGTTTGAATTATGATACTGACTGACATATATTCTGATTCTCAGTTGGTTAATTCGCTGAGGGACGCACTTGGGACCGAAAAGGCCCGTGTGCATGTCGTCGGTATGGCCGGGTCGCTGCCGTCAGTGGCCGCCGCTGCGTTGCATCGCGACGGCAGTTCGGGATGTCTTTTGGTGATAGCCACCGGCAAGGAGGACGCCTACTACACCCTCAACGACCTCGAGGCCCTGCTTGATGACATCGACCTCGAGCCTGACCAGAAACAAGTGCTACTGTTCCCGACCGCAAGCCGCCGCGCAGGCCACGACGAGGCCGATAGCGCCGGCGCCCTCATGCGCGCCACGGTGGTGCGTCGCCTGGCGTCGGGCGGCCGCTGCGTGGTTGTCGCGTGGCCCGAGGCTTTGGCCGAAACGGTGGTTTCAAAACACGCCCTGACACGCAACTCGCTGACGGTCACCAAAGGCTCGAAAGTGGGTATGGATTTTGTCGTCGAGGCGTTGCAAGACTATGGTTTCGAGCGTGTTGACTTTGTGTCGCAGCCTGGCGAATATTCTGTCCGAGGCGGTATCGTCGACATCTTTTCGTATGCCAGCGAGTACCCGTTCCGCATCGAGTTTTTCGACGACGAGGTCGACTCGCTGCGTTCCTTCGACCCTGCCACGCAGCTCTCGATACGCCGTCTCGACGAGATAAACATACTTCCCGACCTCGAACGCGACGAATCGATAGAGGCCGCCGACGAGGTGAGCCTGCTGCAATATTTCGGCTCGGCCGACATCGTCATGACGCCCAACCTCACCTATGTGGCTGAGGCTGTGGAAAAAACATCGGGTTCGGCTGAGGAATTCCTGAAGTCCGCACTCGATTGTCGTATAGTCGAATACGGCAGCTCGAGCTATTTCGACAACGCCGTCAAGGTGTCCACCGACAGCGAGCCCCAGCCCGCATTCAACAAGCAGTTCGACATGCTGCGCGACACCCTCGACAAGTATCACGACGAGGGCTACTCGATGGTCATCACCGTCAGCGGCGAGCAGCAGAAACGCCGTCTGGAGAAAGCCCTGAGCATGAGTTTCGAGTTTTCGACGGCGCAACTCTCGCACGGCTTCATCGACCACCAGTCGAATGTGCTCTGCTTCACCGACCACGAGATTTTTGAGCGCTACCATAAATACACGGTCCGCGACCTCTCGGCAAGCCGCGAGGCCATGACCCTCAAGGAATTGTTCGAACTCAAACCCGGCGATTTCGTCACCCACATCGACTATGGTGTGGGCCGTTTCAGCGGGCTGGAGAAAGTGACCAACAACGGCCGCACCCAGGAGGTGATACGCCTTATATATAAAGGTGGCGACACCCTTTACATCTCCATCCATGGCCTGCACAAGATTAGTCGCTATGTCGGTCGCGAGGGCTCGGAACCCACCCTCAACCGGCTCGGGTCGAACACGTGGCAGGTGCTGAAACAGCGCACCAAGAAGCAGGTCAAGGACATAGCCCGCGACCTCATCGCCCTCTATGCCAAGCGCAAAGCCTCGCAGGGGTTCGCATTCAGCCCCGATACCTATATGCAAGAGCAGCTGGAGGCCTCGTTCTTGTACGAGGACACCCCCGACCAACTCAAAGCCACCCGCGCCGTCAAGAGCGACATGGAGGCCCGCTCGCCAATGGACCGTCTGGTGTGCGGCGACGTGGGCTTCGGCAAGACTGAGGTCGCAATCCGGGCCGCTTTCAAAGCCTGCTGCGACTCCAAACAGGTGGCTGTGCTCGTGCCTTCGACCATTCTTGCTTTCCAGCACTACAACACCTTCCGCGACCGTCTGGAGGGTATGCCCGTCCGCGTCGACTACCTCAACCGTTTCCGCACCACACGCGAGAAAAACCAAATCTATCGCGACCTCGAGGCCGGCAAAATCGACATACTCATCGGCACCCATGCCATCACCAACAAAAACCTGAAATTCAAGGACCTCGGCCTGCTTATAGTCGACGAAGAGCAAAAGTTCGGCGTGGCCGTCAAGGAGAGGCTTAAAGAAATGAAGGCCAATGTCGACTGTCTGACCCTCACAGCCACCCCCATACCGCGCACCCTGCAGTTTTCGCTCATGGGCGCCCGCGACATGAGCATCATCCAGACCCCGCCGCCCAACCGCCAGCCCATCCACACCGAGCTGCTCCCCTTCAACGAGGAGACCATCCAGGAGGCCATCATGTACGAAATGTCACGCTCGGGACAAACATTCTTCATCTCCAACCGCGTCGAAAACCTTCCCGAAATGGCTTCGCTGGTGCAGCGTCTGGTGCCCGACGCCAGGGTCGCCATAGCCCACGGCCAGATGGACGGCAAAAAAGTCGAGGAGACGATGATGGACTTCCTCGAAGGCTCCATCGACGTCCTCGTGGCTACCTCGATTATCGAAAACGGCCTCGACATTCCCAACGCCAACACCATGATTGTCAACAACGCGCAGAACTTCGGCCTCAGCGACCTGCACCAGATGCGCGGACGCGTGGGCCGCAGCAACCGCAAAGCCTTCTGCTATATGCTCGTGCCCTCGTTCACGGTGCTCACGCCCGACGCGCAGAAACGCCTCCGCGCCATCGAGGAGTTTTCCAACATCGGGTCGGGGTTCAACATCGCCATGCGCGACCTCGATATCCGCGGCGCCGGCAACATACTCGGCGCCGAGCAAAGCGGCTTCATCAGCGAGATAGGCTACGATATGTACCACAAAATCCTCAACGAGGCCATCGAGGAACTGCGTCTTGAAACCAGTTTTGTGCAGGCCCCTGCAAGCCCGCTTTCGGCAGGGACAGCACCCGAGAAAGAAACCGCCGGGCCGCCCGCCGAGCCCGAACTGCGACCCGTCGAGTGCGTGGTCGAGACCGACCTCGAGGCCCTGCTGCCCGACGACTATGTGTCGTCAATCAGCGAGCGTTTGCTCCTGTATCGCGAACTCGGCGACATCACCACCGACGAGGAGCTCGACGCCTACCGCAGCCGCCTCGTCGACCGCTTCGGCCCGCTGCCCGAAGCCTCCGAGGAACTGCTCCGCACCGTCACCCTGCGCCGTCTGGCCGGCGAGTTCGGCATCGAAAAAATCATCCTCAAACAGGACCGCATGGTGTGCCACTTCGTCGCGGGCCAGAACCACCCATTCTACCGCTCGCAGAACTTCGTCAACGCCATAAAATATGCGCAAGCCCACCCACGCGAAGCAAGCCTGAAAGAGAATCCCGACCGCCTCACTATGGCCTTTCAACGGGTTCAGGACGTCAAAACGGCAGTCGCAATCATGCGCAGCCTGACCGATGGCCGACCTTAGGCCGAACCAAACCCGAGGAGAACCCATCCAACCCCTTGATTTTTAGTAATTTATATAAACCACTGATTTTGTGCAGGTTATGGATTTGTTCCTGACTCCCCCTCTAAGCTGGAGAGGGTGCCCTTCAGGACGGGGGCGTATGCGAAAAAGGTAATGTTGCCCACCCCGCCTTTCAGGCACCCCTCCAAGGAGGGGAGTAGCTGCCACTGGACATTCTTTTCTCCCCTCCTCTGGAGGGGTGGCGCAAAGCGCCAGGGTGGGCTGATAAAGCCAAAATAGCATACCCCACCGCTCCGCGGTACCCCTCTGAAGAGGATGAAAAAAGCCAGTGGCTTTTGATAGCGGTGCCGCAGGCATTCCAAGCAGACCGAAGGAAAGCGGTGAATGAAAAAGCGACGGGGTGGGCCAAAATTAGTGGTAAAGAAAAACTTTTTTTGGCCGTATCAAAAAATATTCGTACTTTTGCAGTCGGTTACATAACATATATGGACAGTCAGCTCACAAAACAAATCAGCGATTATTTCGCCACCCAGCCGGTGCTGAAAGCATGGGTTTTCGGCTCGTATGCCCGCGGCGAGCAACGCGACAATAGCGACATCGACATCTTGGTACAATTCGATCATGAACATGCCAAAATCGGGTTGTTCAAATACTCCGCAATGATTCTTGACCTTGAAAGACTGCTTCATAGAGAGGTCGATCTTGTGGAGGATGGACAGTTGTTACCGTTTGCTGAGCGGACAGCCAACAAAGACAAAAAACTGATATATGAGAGAGCCAGCGCGTGACACCGGCCGTTTGGAACATATCTTAACGGCAATAAAAAATATCGAGGAATTCGCCCACGGTATGACATATGAGCAGTTCTTAGCCGATAAGAAAACGTTTTTTGCCATCTCATACAATATCCAGATAATTGGCGAAGCGGCATATATGTTGTCCAGAGATTTTAAAGCCAACTACACGGAAATTAATTGGCAAATCATGGAAAAGATGCGACATATTATAGTGCATGGATATTATAAAGTAAGCCCTGTTATTGTGTGGAATGTTGCAACAGATGACATACCGATGCTAAAACCGCAGATACAACACCTGTTTGATGAAAACAACACATGAAAAAACATGACATAAAACCGAACATATAAAAACTAAGACATATTGAGCTAACAGCCCATTATTCTCGTCTGTAAATTCTGGTAAAATTTAATGCACTGAGAATAGGCTCGCGGTAGTTCACGCTTGGCGTGAATTATTCGTCGCTTATCAAGTGCAAGGTTTACCAGAGCCCACAGACTGAGAAGTGACACAAAAAGAATAATTCAACGCCTTTTTTATATGAAAACAAGTTTAAAAATTTTCGCCATCGTCATGATGGCACTGGCAATCCCGCAAAGCGTGAAAGCCTACGATTTCAGCTACTCCTACCAAGGCCAGACGCTGTACTACAACATTGTCGACGGCAACGCGCAGGTGACGTATCAAAGAACTTCATATCCCCGATACACAAATCTCACAGGCGACCTTGTCATTCCTGATTCTGTAACCTATAACGGCAACACCTACGCCGTCACCTCCATCAGCGCCTTTACCTTCTCCGACTGCACCGGCCTGACATCCGTCACCATCCCCGACGCCGTCACCTCCATCGGCAACGGTGCCTTCGACCATTGCAGTGGCCTGACATCCGTGGCATTCAATGCCGACAGTTGCACATCGGCAGGGTATTCCTACAATAATAGGGCATTCAATAGTTGTACAAATATCGCTAATTTCACTATCGGCGACAATGTCAAGGTCATACCTAATTATTTATGCTATGGTTTAAGTGGCCTGACATCCGTCACCATCCCCAACGCCGTCACCTCCATCGGCGAAAATGCCTTCTATAACTGCAGCGGCCTGACATCCGTCACCATCGGCAACGCCGTCACATCCATCGGCGGTTCTGCCTTCTATAACTGCAGCGGCCTGACCGAAAT
>CADCPQ010000019.1 GCA_902803395.1 uncultured Bacteroidota bacterium | reverse complement strand
TCTCGGGTTCGAACGAGAGGGAGGCGTCGTTGAGCTGCAGTTTTTCGAGGCTGGAGCGCAACTCCTCGTAGTCGTCGGTATCGACGGGGTAGACGCCGGCGAAGACCATCGGCTTGACGGCCTCGAAGCCCTCGATGGCTTTCTCGCAGGGACGCTGGACGTGGGTGATGGTGTCGCCCACACGTACCTCGCGCGAAGTCTTGATACCGCTGATGATGTAGCCCACGTCGCCGGCGCGCAGCTCCTTGCGGGGCTCCATGTTGAGGCGCAGCACACCGATTTCGTCGGCGTGGTAGTCCTTCTCGGTGCTGACAAACTTGACGTGGTCGTTGGTGCGTATGACGCCGTTGATGATACGGAAATAGCTGATGATGCCGCGGAAGGGGTTGAATACCGAGTCGAACACGAGAGCTTGCAGCGGAGCCTCCTCGTCGCCGGTGGGACAAGGAATGCGCTCCACGATGGCGTCCAGAATAGCGGGCACCCCCTCGCCGGTTTTGGCGCTGCATGACAAAATGTCAGTCCTGTCGCAGCCTATGAGGTCCATGATTTCGTCGGCGACCTCTTCGGGCATGGCGCTGTCGAGGTCTATCTTGTTCATCACGGGGATGATTTCGAGGTCGTTTTCGAGGGCGAGGTAAAGATTCGATATAGTCTGAGCCTGAATGCCTTGGGTGGCGTCGACAACCAGCAGGGCGCCTTCGCAGGCGGCTATGGAGCGGCTGACCTCGTAGCTGAAGTCGACGTGCCCCGGAGTGTCGATGAGGTTGAGGACATAGTCCTTGTAGTTCATCTGGATGGCATGGCTCTTGATGGTGATACCGCGCTCCTTCTCGAGCTCCATGTCGTCGAGCACTTGGTCTTGCATTTCGCGTTTGGAGACGGTGTTAGTGACCTCGAGCAGACGGTCGGCGAGGGTGCTTTTGCCATGGTCGATGTGGGCAATTATACAGAAGTTGCGGATATTCTTCATCATAACGTATTAGTTCGAACTATTTAAAAATGCAAAATTACGACAAAAATTCCGAATGGCAAAATTTTTTTTCGTTGATGGCGCGGCGACGGCGTCAAAGGGCGTTCTCGACAATGCCGACACGGGTCGAGTTGGAGCCCTTGAGCAACACCGTGGCGCCGGTGATGTTCTGCGACTCGAGGGCGCGCAAGGCCTGCTCGGAGTCGGCGTACCACTGCAGTCCGGCCGGTTCCGGACCCCACTTGCCGGTGACAGACGGCTCGAACTCGGGGCCGATAAGGACGACGTGGTCGAAATTGGCGTCGGCCAATTTCTCGTATATGCGGCGATGCTCTTTCTCGCTCTCGGAGCCCAGCTCCTTCATGCCACCGAGCACAACCCAGCGGTTGGCGGCCTCGATGGCGGCGAAATTGTCGATGGCGAGGCTCATGCTGGTGGGGTTGGCGTTGTAGCAGTCGAGAATCAGGGCGTTGTGGGCGGTGCGCTTGAACTGCGAGCGGCTGTTGGATGGGGAGTATTGCTCGATGGCCTCCTTGATGTCGAAAAGTTCCACGCCGAAATGGTAACCCAGGCACACAGCGGCCATGGCGTTGTCGAAGTTGTAGTTACCAACCAACTGACTCTGAACCGTATAGACGTTGTCGCCGTCCTCGAAATAGAACTTCATGTATGGATTGCTACCCACGAGCGAGCCCTTGACCTGCGCCTCCTCCGACGAGCCGTAGGTAACGACCGAGAGACCCGACTGGGCGGCGATGTACGGCAGCGCCGGGGCGTAGGCTGGGATGACCGACGGCATCTCGGCCACGCCGGCCAGCCGCTCAGCCTCGTGCATCAGTCGCTCGTTGTCGGCCGAGACAAAAATGGTGCCGCCGACCGATTTCAGGTGGCGGTAGAGCTCGGTTTTGGTCTGCACCACGCCTTCGAACGAGCCGAAGCCTTCGAGGTGCGCGCGGCCCACGTTGGTGATGAGGCCGCAGTCGGGGTTGGCTATGGTGCAGAGCTGCTCGATTTCGCCGGGGTGGTTGGCGCCCATCTCGACAATGAGGATTTCGGCATCGGCCGGAGTCGACAGTATGGTCAGCGGCACACCAAGGTGGTTGTTGTGGTTGCCGGCGGTGGCATGGACGCAGTAGCGACGCGAGAGTACTGCGGTGACGAGCTCCTTGGTGGTGGTCTTGCCGTTGGTGCCGGTTATGCCGACGACGGGTATTTGCAGATTGCTACGGTGCAGGGCGGCAAGGTTTTGAAGGGTTTTCAGCACATCGGCGACCACGATGCAGCGGCTGTCAGCCGTATATTGCTTGTCGCTTGTCACACAATAGGTTGCACCTTGCTCCAATGCCTGTGGCACGAAGGCGTTGCCGTCGAAATTCTCACCCTTGAAAGCGAAGAAAATACAGCCCGGCGTGATTTGGCGGCTGTCGGTAGTCACCTTGCGCGAGGCCAGATATGCTTGGTATAGTTGCTCGATGGTATCCATAAAAGATGTATTTTATCAAAGATAACGCGAAAAAAAGTTTTTTATTGTGTCTTGACACCGATAGTGCATTTTTTCGCTCGACACTGACATTTTGTCAGTCTCTGTCAGTCGTTTTCGGCTTTGGCATGATTTTTGATAGTGAATTGTTGTTCGAAAAAACTTCGGACAATAATAATAACGTAAAAAATAAAAAAAAGTATACATTATGGCAAAAATCATCGGAATCGACCTCGGCACAACCAACAGCTGTGTCAGCGTCATGGAAGGTAACGAACCAGTAGTTAT
>CADCPQ010000018.1 GCA_902803395.1 uncultured Bacteroidota bacterium | reverse complement strand
CTGCAGGGCAGCGAGGGCGATGCTGTAGAGCTTGGTCTTGGCGCTGTCGCCGCGGCTAGTGAGGACACAGGGGACGCGGGCACCCATGACCATGCAAGCGAGCTCGGCGTGGGCGAACTTGGTGCAGGCCTTGTAGAAGATGTTACCGCTCTCGATGTTGGGGAACAGCAGGCAGTCGGCATCTCCGGCAACCTCACTGGTGAGCTTCTTGGTCTGGGCGCTCTCCTTGTCGATGGCGCAGTCGAGGCTCAGAGGGCCGTCGACGATGGCACCGGGTATCTGGCCACGCTGGCTCATCATACCCAGCCATGCACCCTCGGCGCAGGCGTTCATGCCGACGCTCACCTGCTCGGTGGCTGCGAGGACGGCGACCTTCGGTTTCTCAATCTGGAGGGCGCGGGCGGTGTTAATCAGGTAGTTGGTGATGGCCACCTTCTGGTTGAGGTCGGGCGCGGGGATGATGGCCACGTCGCCACAAACAATCAGTTTGGGGTAGCGGGGTGTCTCAATCACGGTGACGTGCGAAAGGACGGCTTTCGGGCCGGGCATCAGGCCGCGTTCCTTGTTGAGGATGGCGCGCATATACTTGTCGGTCGAAAGCAGGCCCTTCATGAGGAAGTCGCCCTTGCCTTCGTTGATGAGTTTCACAGCGAGAGCGCCGGCCTTGTTGTCGTTGGCCTCCTGGATCATCTCAAACTTGTTGGGGTCGATGCCTTCTTCGGCGCAGATTTTCTTCATGGTGTCGATGTCGCCCACGAGGGTGGCCTCGACGATACCGCGGTCGATGGCGGCGCTCACGGCGCAGATAGTGTGTGCATCGTTGGCGTAAGCGGCAACCATGCGTTTTTTGCCTTTGGATTTGACCAGCTCGAGCAGGTCGTCAAGTTTTGTAATCATCTTATTGTTAGGTTTTTATAAATAAACAAATAATGTTAGAGATGTTGCAAATATACAACAATTCGCCGGATTATCCAAAAAATATTTTGTCAAATTAATAAAAAAATGTATCTTTGCAAAAAAATTAATAAACAGGTTTGTTATGAAAAGGTTTTTTACTACTTTGATTTTCGTGATTTTGATCATTGCGGGAGCCTTCGCCGGTCCAGTTGATGGCGTCACAGCCCGTCGCGTGGCCGACACCTACATGAGCGCAATGGGTATGAAAAACACCGCCGCGCTTAGCGACGTCACCGCGCAGACTCCGTTCACCGAGTTCTACGTCTTCGCCTCGGACGAGGGCGGCTTCATCCTCGTCAGTGCCGACGACTGCGTGGTTCCCGTACTCGGATTCTCCGTCAACGGACGTTTCAGAGCCCAAAACATCCCGGCCAATGTCCTCAGTATCCTCGACGGCTACGAGCACGAGATTCGTTATTGGAAAAGGTTCGAGGCACAAAAAGATGGCTCCGTCGCGCAGCAATGGTCGGCCCTCACCAGCGGCCAGATGTACCCGGCACCCCTCACCACAGCCGTAACTGCCCTGCTGAGCACAACCTGGGACCAGTGCCCCTACTATAATATATTGTGTCCTTACGACGCCAACGAGACCTATTCCGAGAACTATCACATCGTAACCGGTTGCGTGGCCACCGCCACCGCCCAGATTATGAAGTACCACAACTATCCCACCACTGGCTACGGCAGCCACAGCTATCTCCATGACAACGGCACAGTGAGCTACGGTACCCTCAGCGCCAACTTCGGCGCCACCACCTACAACTGGAGCAGTATGCCTAACAGCCTCACCCAAAGCAGCACCACAGCCCAGGTCAACGCCGTGGCAAAACTGATGTACCACATCGGTGTGGCCGACGAGATGGAGTACGACTATGCCGAAAACGGCGGCAGCGGCGCCTTCAACTACAACTACGACAATGTACTCATCCCTTGCTCGCAGACTTCGCTGGCTAAATACTTCAAGTATCGTCCCGATATGGCCTTCGTCGAGCGCGCCAACTTAAGCGATGCCGAATACTGCGCCATTCTCCGCGCCGAGCTTGACCAATCACGCCCCATCCTCTACTCCGGCAGGGGCGGCGGCGGACACAGCTTTGTGTGCGACGGCTATAACAACAACGGCCAGTTCCACATCAACTGGGGCTGGGGCGGCGTATACGACGGCTACTTCACCATGGGGACCCTCAACCCCGGCGGCAGCGGCACCGGCGGCAACAGCACCCACAACTACAGCGACGACAATGTGGCCCTCATCGGCATCCGTCCAAACACCAACTGGAGCGCCACAGGATCCACAACTGTCACCATTTCAGCGACGGGCGCAGCCAATGCCACCGCCTCGGCCTCGGGTGCAGGCACGTATTCATTCGGCGACACCGTAACGCTTCTTGTGGATAATTTAAACGAGGGCTACCGCTTTGCGGGCTGGACCGACGGCGACTTCAGCAACCCCCGCCTGCTTTACGCCAACGGCGGCAGCTACAGCTTCACGGCAAAATTGGAGCAACTCTCGGGCGACACCCTTTCATATTGCGGCTACAACCGTGGCAATTTCACAAATTTCTCGGTCGACTGGGCCGACTACCGCTGGGGTATCCGCCTGCCGGCCTCGACGCTCACCGCGGGTCACAACCTCACTGCCGTTCGACTCTTTGTGCCTGAAGCAGGTACATACACCCTGACGGTCTACACTGGTACCTCGTCGCCCACGACGGCGGCCTACACCGCTTCGCGCACTTTCAGCGCCGACGATGAGGGCCAGTGGCAGACTTTTACCCTTTCGAACCCCGTGGCGGTCACAGGCTCGCAGAACCTTTGGCTCACCTTTACCTGCTACGATGTCGAGTATCCCGCCGCCATCACATACTCGTGCGGCAACACCGACGGCCTGATGTTCGGCAATAGCATGACCGGCTACACCGACCCGCACACTTTCCTGATTGTCGGATTGTTCGATGCCTCGGCCTCGTCGTCCGACCCCTGCGCCACCCCGGCCACGGTGCCTTATGTGCTTGACTTTGCGGCTGACGACTTCGACGACAAAATCAACTGCTGGTCCATCTACGACGCCGACGCCGACGGCAACAACTGGCAACTCGGCAACTATTATTTCATATCTTATTCGTGGACGAACAACACCGGCGCCCTCGACCCCGACAACTGGCTCATTATGCCGCAGATAGCCCTTCCGGCAGCGGGCGGCAGCATCCTTTCGTGGCAGGACCTCACCGTCAACCTCTCATTTCCCGACCATTACGGTGTGTTTATCGCTGCTAACGGCGGCAACAGCTTGAACGACTTTGTGTTACTTCAGGACTACACTCTCGACGACACTCTCTGGACACCTCGCGAAATCGACCTCAGCGCATACGCCGGACAGGTGGTCCAGATTGCCTTCCGCCACTACAACAGTCCCGATATGTTGGCCATGGCTTTGGCCGATATTTCGGTCACTCGGGCGCCCGGCTACGTCGTTAGCGCCACCGCCAGCAACGCCGCGCTGGGCTTCACCGTCGGCAGCGACACCTACAACGCGGGCGACACCGCCACTTTGTGGGCCATCCCCTACGCCGGGGTCTCGTTCCAGGGCTGGAGCAACGGCGTCATGGCCAACCCCTACAGTTTCATTGTCAACGCCGATGTCGACCTCGTGGCCAATTTCGCGACTTACGATACCTTGTGGATATTCGACACCGTCGTCGACTACGATACCCTCACTATTGTCCAGTACGACACTGTGACCCTCATCCAAACCGACACGGTTGACCACTTCGACACCGTGACCCTTGTGCAAGTGGACACCCTGATTGTCAATAACTTCGACACGGTTACGCTTCACGACACGATTGTCGCTACCGAGTACGTGCACGACACCATCTACTCCGACGCCGACACCCTCATCGTCGTGCAGGTTGACACCGTCACAATCGACCACTTCGACACCATCACGCTTTACGATACGGTGACTAATACCGAGTTCGTGCACGATACCATATACGCTGACACTGTGTTCATTACAAACACCGACTATGTCCACGACACCGTGACCGTGACCAACACGGAGTATGTCCACGACACCGTGACCGTGACCAACACGGAGTATGTCCACGACACCGTCACGGTGACAAACACCGAATATGTCTACGATACCGTTACGGTCACGAACACCGAATATGTCTACGATACCGTTACGGTCACGAACACCGAGTATGTTCGCGATACCGTCACCGTTACCAATACCGAATTTGTCTACGACACGGTGACGCTCGTACAGGTCGACACGGTCAACAGCATTGATACTGTGACACTTGTGCAGGTTGATACCCTCTACGCCGACACCTTGGTCATGTGGCTCCACGACACCATTTACATCACCGACACCGTCTACGTCATCGACACCAACCAGACCGGCGTCGACGGGGTCGTGACCTCCACAATCAAGCTCTATCAGGTTGACGGCAACATCGTTGTCGAAGGCGCCGAAGGCCGCAGCGTGAGCCTCTACGACGCCGTTGGACGCCTGATGGAACGTCGGATGGAGAGCGGCGAACGGAGAACCTTCGCGGTGCCTGTGTCGGGCGTCTACCTCGTCAAGGTCGACGGCCTGCCCGCCCGCCGTATAGTCGTCGTGCGCTGACGGACGCAGTGATATGACCGATATTTTTCGGGGCGACGGAACGAGTTCCGCCGCCCCGAATTGTTAAAATTTAACATTTTCCTCGGCCTCGAAACGGGCTTTGTTCGGCCCGTAAGCGTGTAAAGGTCAAGCTGTTGCGGTGCATGGCCGATGTAAGGCCGAACCAAACCCGACCCGAACCCGAACAAGGGCTTTGTTTTCAGCGTGTTGCGAAATGTTAAAAAATGGCTGTCGGGACGGTGCGGATTTTAACATTTGAAATTAGGGCGGGCCGCGCTTT
>CADCPQ010000017.1 GCA_902803395.1 uncultured Bacteroidota bacterium | reverse complement strand
TTGGTGTCGCATGAGATGGCAAGGATCTCGGCGTCGGGGGAGTCGCCGAAGGCGACTTGTGAGTAATCGTGACGGTTGACCAAACGGGAGAAGACGACGTCAGGGGCGATTTGTTTTATGGTATCGACAATGTTGGTGATGGCGAAGTCGGAACAGAGTGCCTGCCAAGCGCTGTCGGTGGTGGCTTCGAGGAGGGTGACGTCGAGGGTGATGGTGTCGTTTACGTGGTAGTTGTGGATGTAGCGGGCGGCTATGCCGTCGGCATGCTCGTAATGGCGGTAGAGGTCACTGACACGACGCATGGGCAGCACGTGCCGCCACACGACAACGCCAACCGCCGTTGCGACGGCCAACGTCAAAAGGATTGTTGTAATAGGTCGTTTCATATCTTTGCAAGTATTTGGGTTGTTCTATCACAGGCCTCTGCGGTACAGCACTGTAGGTCGCCTTCGACGAATGTGTCGGTGTTTTGTGGGACGAGGAGTGCCACCGCTGTCACCGTCACCGCAACGGCCAGTACGGCGGCGCCGATGAGGGTGCGCGTGGCCCTCTGGCGCTGGCGTTCCCGTCGGTGGCACCATTCGGCAAGGCCCTCGGTCATTGCCTGCAATTCTGTTTTATAGTCCTTTTCCATATATTGTTCTCATTTTTTTCATTATCCGGTTTACCTGTTGGTAGACGGCATTCGGCTCTATGCCGAGCGTGGTGGCAATCTCTTCGGCTGAATAGCCGTCGAGGCGCATATTCATCAGGTGTCGTTCGTCGGTGGTCAGGTGGGCCATGAGGTCGTCGAGGTTCTCGGCTATGTCGCAGTCATCTGTGGCGATGGCTTCCTCTGGGATGGCGGTAAGGTGTTCCATAGGTGGCTTTTCCTTGCGGTAGAGGTCGATGAGGACATTGTGAGTCACCTTGCGAACCCATGCCCGCTGCTGCCATTCGGAGAGGCAGGTCATAGTGTCGAACTTGAGCCAAAGCATTATCCAGACCTCTTGGACCATGTCCTCGCAACGCGAAATGTTGTCGCGAGCGAAGTCGTAGCAGACGTGCCACACCACCTTGTGGTGCCGCCGCATGAAGGCTTTGTAGGCCTCGTACCGCTGTCTGCTATTTTGCTCCATTGTTGAAATTTGTCGTTCCTTGGTTCGGGATTTCTCAGCTTAACAAAAAAGTCTCTACTATAATAAGACGTAAATTTTGGGTCAAATCTTACACGTGGGGGTGATTTTTTTTAAAGAAAGTTCCCCGCAGCGGCCGTGGCAGTGAGGTAGGTTTCAGCCCACCCCGCCTTTCAGGCACCCCTCCGTGGAGGGAATGAAGAAAGCTGGTGGCTTTTGATAGCGGTGCCGTAGGCATTCCGAGCAGAGCGAAGGAAAGCGGAGAACATTAATGTCCGGCGGCAGCAACTCCCCTCCTTGGAGGGGTGGCGCGAAGCGACGGGGTGGGCCAACAAATAAGATTAATGATTATCGGAGGCGGCGAGCGGTAGCGAGCCGCCTCTTACGTTTGATGCAGGGCTTGCGCGCTGCACTGTTTTCGACGCTATCGGAGAAAACCTCAGGACTTACGCAGCCCCTATAAATCCGACTTCTGACCCGTTTTCTTCTTTGTGCGGGTGATACGGCCACCGGCCGTGCGTCTGGCCCTTCTTTAAGACAACTCTGACAACGAACTTGTTTTATTTTTACAACAGAGACAATATTTTGCTGGCGCAGGACATTTGGCTTTAACTTCTTAACTTCTTCTAACTTCTTTAACTTCCAAAGTTGTTTTTGTTGCCTAATTAAGTGTCTGTTGTCTTTCGTTGTCTTCTCGAAAAGACTTCGGCAAAAATACTGGAAATTTTCCGTTCGGCGGAAAAATTTTCGTTGCAATTTGTGTTAAATATTTTAACGAATAAAAAAAAGTCGCTGCAACCATCAGATTGCGACGACTTTGTGTTGGTGCAGGTGTTGGTTACTGAGCCTGCTGGCGGTATTTTTCCACTTCGCCCTCGACCTGTTTCACCGACTTGTCGGCTTCGTCGGCCTTTTTCTGGGCGTCGACTTTCTTGCCTTTGCTTTTCTCGATGTTGGCTTGCAGTTTCTGGATGTCCTGCTCGCACTCTTTGATTTTCTCTTTGTATTTCTCTATTTCTTTCTGTTTGTCGGCAATCTTCTGCTCGTCGGAAGCGATGCTCTTCTCGACGCTGTTCACGGCCGAGGCTGCCGAGGCTGCCGCTTTCTGGGCTTTCTTCAGGTTCTCCTGCTCGTTCTCCATGTTTTGCTGGGCTTCGAATTTGGATACGTAGGGCACGAAGTTTTCAAGGAAGCGGCGCACGTTGACCTGCAGGGTCATCTGGTCGACGGTGAGGTCCTGGGTGATGGCGCACACGGTGACCATGGTGGTTTTGTCCTTGCGCTTGCCCATCTCTTCGACTTTGGTGTAGAATTTGACGGGTACGTTGGTGATTTCTTCGAAAATCTGGTCCTCGATGGCCACGTAGCCGTCGACGTTCTTGACTTTCAGCTTTGTGTCTTTAAGACGCTGTTTCATAGCCTCTTGGGTGAGCTTGACATCCTTGTCGATGGACATTACGTAAGCCTTTGCGGTGAATTCGCCTATTTTGGCGGTCGACTCCATGATTGTCTGTGCCTTCAGGCCGAAAGCCATTACGACAGACATTGACAGCAATAATACTCTTTTCAACATAACGTTTTGGTTTTAAATTAGTTAATTGTTTCGTTGGATAAATATGATTCTGCAAAGATACAAAAACATTTTGAAACCGCCAACCCTTTCCTGAAAAAAAGTTGCCTTGAGGTATGGTCCGGAGACCTGTTTTTATTGCAGCACAATACGTTGTGCGGGGGCGTTGGGCTGGCGCAGTATGTAGATGCCTCGCGGGAGGGTTCGGACGTCGATGTCGACGGTGCCAGCCATTAAGGGGGTTTGCAGAACGGTGCGGCCGAACATATCGAGCAGTTTGATTTCGCCGGGTTGGTTGGCGCTCAGGGTGAGCGTGCCGGTGCAGGGGTTAGGGTAGGCCGTCGCCGCTGCCGCGGCAACCTCGCGGATGCCGTAGGTGGTTTGGCGGCCTGTCAGGAAGGCCAGTATTTCGGACAGGTAGTCGATGTCGTATTCCGCCGTATCGCCATACCATGTGTGTTGTCCGCCAATAACTTCGAGCCACTGCACGTCAGCCTCGCCGCCACTGTAAGTGCGCCGCACAAATCGCAGGCCGTCCAACACGCGGTCGGGCAGGTTTTCGACGGTTGCGGTGCCGGAGCAGTTGTTGTTGTCAATCCAGTAGCGTATCACGTCTGCCACACTTAACCCGAGTTGCATCGGGCCACCGAAGGCGTTGGACGAGCCGTCGGGCCGCACAACGTTGTCGTTGGTGCCATGGATGTGGAGCAGGCGGACGGGCGCCACGGGGGTCTGTTGCGACATGGGTATGGTGATCAGGCCGCTCACGGCCACAGCCGCGGCCATACGGTCACCGTGCTCGATGGCCATACGGTGCGTCATAAAGCCACCCATCGAGAATCCGCAGAAAAACACGCTGTCGGCGTTCACATTGTAGGCTGTTTCCATCGAATCGAGCAGGGCCATGAGGAAGCCGGCGTCGTCGATATCGCTGTTGGGTGATATTGTCTGGCCGTTCAGCTGCACCGTAAGCCCGGCGTTCCACATCGTGCCGAGATTCATTCCTGCAGCCGAAGCGGGCAGAGCTTGCGGGGCCACAACAATCCATCCGTTCTGTTCGGACATCCTGACGAGGTGCAACATCTGGACGATGTCCATGGCATTGCCGCCCAAATGGTGAAGGCAGAACATGACAGGCATTGGCGAACCGCTGTTTGGCACGTGCACGAAGAATTCGCGCTGCCGCCCTTGCCATTCGAACGTCGATATCTGGCCTATGGCACTGCGTGATAGCAACAGCAGCAGGACGGCTGTTATGATGTGTTTGTGCCTCATGCTTTTCAGACCATTTGTTCGATATTCCAGACGAAGGCGCGGATGCCGACCTCTTCGTTGCGTTTGTCGAGTTTGCGGACGGAGAGGAGGAGCTCGTCGACCTTCGAATCATCAATGACGGTCATCACGGCGTTGTTCATCTCGGGCCAGGTGTGGGTTCCTCGATGGGGGTCGCCGTTTTCTTGACCACGACCTTGAACGTTCTCCCAAAAGGTGAAGCCACGGATGCCGAGCTTGTCGAGCATATACTCGACGCGCTCGGTGCTGGCTTGGTTGAAGACTATCATTACACTTTTCATTATTGTGTTATTGTGTTATTGTTTTTTTCTTTATTTAAGGGGGGAGTGAGAGAGGAGTGAGTGAATGGGGAGTGAAGGGGGCAAATGTGTTAGCCGTCAACCATTGTCCCTTTTACTCCTCATTCACTTCCCTTTCACTCCTCATTGAGGTTGATGTTCATGAAGACAAATTTCTTGCGTTCCCGCTCGAGACGTTCCTGATCACCGCGACGGTTGAAAACGCCATAGAGTACAGGTACGACGATTAGGGTGACAAAAGTGGAAACGGTGAGACCGCCGATGACTACGAGGCCCATAGTGGTCCACATTTCGGAGCCTTCGCTGGTCGATGTGGCCATGGGTATCATGCCGAGGATGGTGGTGAAAGCGGTCATCAAGACGGGTCGCAGACGGCTCTGGCCGCTGATGGCGATGGCCTCGTTGAGTTTTATGCCACGCTCGCGCATCAGATTGATATAGTCCACCAGCACGATACCGTTTTTGACGACGATACCGATGAGGAGCACAAGTCCGAGAAGGCCTATCATGTCGATATTCTGTCCGGTGAAAAACATCATGAGCGATACACCGCTGATGGCGAAGGGAATGGAGAACATGATGATGAATGGCTTGGCGAAACTTTCGAACTGCGAGGCCATGACGATGTAGACGAGCATGAGGATGAGTGCGCCGAGCATCATCATGTCGCGGGTTGAGTCTTGCTGGTCTTTGTAGTTGCCAGCCAGTGCGACATGTATCTCGGAGGGGATGTTCATCTGGTCGAGCTCGCGCTGCACACCCATGGCAAGTTCCTGCAGTGAAGTTCTGTAGGGCATGACAGTAAGTGTCAGGTAGCGCTGTCGGTTTTTGCGCTCGATGGTGGGTGGGCACCAGTACTCCTCGACTTTGGCCAGTTCTTCAAGTTTTATGATTTTGCCGGTGGCGGTTGGTATGGAGAGTTGCTCGATGTCGGAGATTGCGTCGCGGTATTCCTCGCGCAGACGCACCACGATGTTGTATTCTTCACCGTCCTCTTTCAGGAAGCCGGCAACCATGCCGTTGACGCGGTTGCGTACGTATAGTGCCACAGTGCTCTCGTTGAGGCCATGGAGTGCGAGTTTCTGCTTGTCGAGGGTGATTTTGAGCTCGGCGCGGTCCTCGTCGCGGCTCACTTTGGTGTCGCGGGCGCCTTTGACGTTTTGCTCGACACGGCGTTTCAGCTCCTGAGTGAAGGCAGTGGTCTGGTCAAAGTCGTAACCGTAGATTTCGACCGAAAGCGAGTTGTTGCTGCCTCCGCCCATGCCTCCGCCGCTGTTGACCTGATATGTTACAATCTCGGGGTACTCGGCAAAGCAACGGCGCAGTTCCTCTTGCATCTCGAAGATTGTGCGGCTTCTTTCGTACTTCTTCGTGGTGCGGATTGTCATGCTTATTTTGTTGTTGGTTGTTGAGTTGAAGAGGGCTGCGAAACCGGCATCGTCGTTCGAGCCTGCCGAGGTTGAGACAACAATGACGTCGTCGCCCAGCAGGCGATAGATGTCCTCCTCCATGTGGCGTGCGGTTTTGAGGGTCTCCTCGATGCGTGTGCCTCGTTGCAGCTCGGCGCTTATGCTCATACGACCGTTGTCTTGCTCTTTCATGAAGTCCATACCTATCTTGCCAGTAAGGAATGGCAGTACCGATAGGATGAAGAATGCCAGTGCGATGAACAACGTTATGCGCTTGTGGCCGAGACACCACCTCAAAACGTTGGCGTACCAGGCCTCGATAGCGTTGAAAACACGACCTATAGTCTTGTCGAAGGTAAGTTTTTTTGCGTTTTTTTTGCGTTCGTCTTCTTCTCGGGCTTCGCGAGAGAGGAAGAAAGGTTTCTCCTTGAGCATCTTGCTCGAGAGCATCGGTATGAGGGTTATGGCGGCTGTGGTTGATACGCATACAACGATGGTTACAATCCAGCCTAGTTCTTTCATGAATATACCCATCATGCCGGGCAACATGGTGAGGGGCACAAACACTGCCACCAGAACGAGAGTTGTGGCTATGACCGAAGTCCAGACCTCGTTAGTGGCGCAGATGGCTGCCTCACGAGGCGATTCGCCGCGTTCGATATGCTTGGTAATGTTTTCCAATACAACAATGGCATCATCGACCACCATACCGATGGCCACAGTCAGCGAAGCCAGCGATATGATGTTAAGCGACGAGTCGGCCAGTAGCAGGTAGATGAACGATGTGACCAACGAGATTGGTATGGTGAGGGCGATGATGACGGTTGAACGCCAGTTGCCGAGGAAGACAAGAACCACGAGCACCACGAACAGCAGTGCATAGAAGATACTCTCGGTGAGGCCGTTGATAGCATTGATAATCTCCTCCGATCCGTCGCGGATGAGGGTGGCTTCGATGTCTGGCGGCATGGTTTTCATGATTTGCTCCATCTCGGCTTTCACCTCACGGGCAATGGCCACGGTGTTGGCACCGGTCTGTTTTGTGATTATGAGGCGGGCACCATCTTTGCCGTTGATTTTTTCGTCGAGCGAGAGGTCCTTGATAGTGTCACGTACGGTGGCGAGGTCGCGCACAAACACTTGGCGGCCCGTCGGGGTGGTTGTGACCACTATGTCGGCAATCTCGGAACTCTCCACGTATTCGCCCTTGACTCGCATTTGGTATTGTTCCTTGCCCATTTTGACGGTGCCGGATGCCAAATCAAGGTTGTTGCTGCTGATAGCGTTGCCAACTAGTTCAAGAGGTATGCCATAGGCATCGAGCTGTTTTGGGTCGAGGTCAATGTAGACATAGCGTTCGGGTGCACCGCTGACGGTGATGTTGCCGATTCCGTCTACACGGTTAAGAACATTGACAACGTTGTCCTCGAGAATTCGGTCGAGACCGGGGTAGCTCTCCTTGGCGGTGAATCCATACTGGATGATTGGCATGGCCGATGAGTTGAGTTTCAGAATCATCGGGCGGCTGACACCATCGGGCAGGTTGTCATATAGAAGGTCGACGTAGGAACGGATGTCGTTGAGTGCCTCGTCGATATCCGACCCCCATTCGAACTCAAGGCTTACGACAGATATGTTGTCGCGCGAGTTGGAGGTGATGTTTTTAAGTCCGTCGACGGAGTTGAGCGAGTTTTCCACCAGTTTGGTGATGTTGGTCTCGATTTCGCTGGCGTTGGCGCCGGCGTATGTGGTCATGACGGTGACGTATGGCGGGTCCATTTCGGGCATCTGGTCGATTGGCAGACGCGAGAGGGAGAA
>CADCPQ010000016.1 GCA_902803395.1 uncultured Bacteroidota bacterium | reverse complement strand
GCTCTACCACGCCCTCCGCGCCATTCAGCTCGGCGAGGCCGAAGACATCCACGGCTGGAACACCATCATGGACTAATCAAAGTGAAAATTAATAAAAAGAGAAGGCCGCTCGTGAGGGCGGCCTTCATTTTTTGATTGTTGCCGATAATTATGCACCGATTTTGGCGGTGTAGGCGGCAGCGTCGAGCAGACCGTTGATGTCGGCCATGTTGGCGGGTTTGATCTTGATAACCCAACCTGCACCGTAAGGATCGCTGTTGATGGCGGAAGCGTCCTCGAGGGCGGCGTTGAACTCAACGACTTCGCCAGTGACGGGCATCAGCAGAGGAGCAACGGTTTTCACTGCTTCGACCGAACCGAACTCTTCGCCGGCTTCGATGGTTTCGCCTTCGGTGGCCACGTCGACGAACACGATGTCGCCGAGTTCATGCTGAGCGTAATCGGTGAGACCAACATAAGCGAATTCGCCTTCTACACGCACCCATTCGTCGTCCTGGGTGTACTTCAAATTTTGAGGAATGTTCATAAAATTAATACTTTAAAGTTTGTGTTTCTGTTTTGAAATTTTCTGCAAAGTTACACATTTTAGAGTTATGTGCAAAATTTTTTTTCGCATATTGAAAAAAAATCTTATTTTTGCAATGTCTAAATGAGGCGGAATTTGCCACGGTTCGCACAAAGAACCAATTGACAATCAGATTCTTAAATCATCATTTTCACAACATCAAAGCTATTGTTGCAGTCTAAAAAAATTGTTTAGAAAACTTATTGAAAAACTATGTATAGTAAAGCCGAACTGTCTGAGATGGCTCAGATTAAACTAATTGAAATTGCCAAAGAGATGGGCATTTCGCGAGCTACACGTCTCGAACCACAAGATCTTGTATACAAAATTCTCGACCGCCAAGCCTCAAATCCGGAAAGCGAGAAACGGGAAGCCAAAAACGAGAAAAATGAAAAGCGCGAGTCCGGCAACAACGAGCGCAAAGGCCGCCGTACTCGCCTGAAACCCACTCTGATAGCCGAATCGAGCGTAAAGAACCCCTCGCTGCACGTCAAGAACGACAAGCGGAAAGCGAAAAACGAGCAACCCGAAAAGGATAACGTCCCCGAAGTCAACGCCATCGATTTCAATATCAGCGAAATGACTTTGCCTTCCGTCCCGACCGTTCCCGAAGTGTTGACCCCCTCGGGCCGACTAATAAAAGTGGAAAACGAGGAGCCCAAAGCGGAGAGCAGCGAAGTCAAAAACGAAAACGACAAAGCCGAGAAGACCGACAAGGCCGAGGAACCCGAAATCCAGAAGAAAACCCGCAAACGTGGCCGCCCAAAAAAATCCGCCCAAACAGAAAAGGCTGACGAGAAGGCTCCCGCCGAAAAATCCGAGACAAAGCCCACCGACGAAAAAGCCCTCGAGAAACCTCAATCCGAGAAATCCGAAAAAAAGGTTCCTGCCGAGAAAAACGAGAAGGCACAGTTTGACCCTGAAAACGGCATCATCAAAATCGGCAGCCTTAATCCTGCCAAAGAGGCCACTGATTCGGACACCCGCGACAAAGAGTCACAAGCCCAGGACGATGCGGCCAAAGAGAAGAAGAAAGACAAGGACTACTTTTTCGATACCGACGGCGTTATCGAGGCCGAAGGTGTGCTCGAAATCGTCCCCGACGGCTACGGTTTCCTGCGCTCGAGCGACTACAACTACCTCTCGTCGCCCGACGATGTCTTCGTGTCGCCCGTTCAGATACGCAACTACGGCCTGAAAACCGGCGACACCATACGCGGTGCCATACGTCCGCCGAAGGATATCGACAAATACTTCCCCCTCATCAAGGTTATCGAAATCAACGGTTTGCCGCCCGAGAAAGTTCGCGACCGCATACCCTTCGAGTCGCTGACTCCCCTCTTCCCGCAGGAGAAGTTCAAACTCACCGGACACCCACAGGAGACCGTTTCGACCCGTATTATAGATATGTTCACCCCCATCGGCAAGGGCCAGCGCGGCCTGATCGTGGCACAGCCCAAAACCGGCAAAACCACCCTGCTCAAGGAGGTGGCCAACGCCATCGCCTACAACCACCCCGAGGTATACCTAATGGTGCTCCTCATCGACGAACGCCCCGAAGAGGTCACAGACATGCAGCGCAGCGTCCAAGCCGAGGTCATTGCCTCGACTTTCGACGAGCCCGCCGAACGCCACGTGCGCATCGCCAACATCGTGCTCGAGAAGGCCAAACGCATGACCGAGTGCGGCCACGACGTGGTCATTGTGCTCGACTCGATAACCCGACTTGCCCGCGCCTACAACACCGTACAGCCCGCCTCGGGCAAAGTGCTCAGCGGCGGTGTCGAGGCCAACGCCCTACAGAAGCCCAAACGCTTTTTCGGCGCAGCCCGCAAAATCGAAGGCGGCGGCTCACTCACCATTATCGCCACAGCTCTCACCGAGACCGGCTCGAAGATGGACGACGTCATTTTCGAGGAGTTCAAGGGCACCGGCAACATGGAGCTGCAGCTCGACCGCAAACTGTCGAACAAGCGCCTCTTCCCGGCCATCGACCTCGTGGCTTCGAGCACACGTCGCGACGACCTGCTCGTACCTCAAGCCTCCCTCAACCGCATTCTCGTGTTGCGCAACCAGCTGGTCGACCTGACACCCGTCGAGGCAATGGAATTCTTGCAGAAAAACCTCGTCCGCACCAAGAACAACGAGGAGTTCCTTTTCACAATGGACAAATAAACAACAGAATATGAAACGTGGATTCGGAAGCGACAACCATTCGGGCATCAGCCCTGAAGTTTTGACGGCCATTGCGTCGGCCAACGTCGACCACGCCCTCGCCTATGGCGACGACGAGTACTGCGCCCGTACGACGGAACTGTTCCGCCGCGAGTTCGGCGCCACCGCCCAACCCTACTTTGTGTTCAACGGCACCGGCGCCAACGTGATGTGCATCGACGCCATGTGCCGCTCGCACCACGCCGTCGTCTGCGCCGAGACGGCACACATCAACGTCGACGAGTGCGGCGCGCCGCAACGCATAGTCGGATGCCGCCTTCTGCCGGTCAAGACTCCCGACGGCAAGCTCACCCCCGAACTGGTCATGACGCAGCTGCACGGCTTCGGGTTCGAACACCACTCGCAACCCCGCGCCATCAGCATCACGCAGCCCACCGAACTCGGCACCCTCTACACATTGGACGAGATTCGCGCCTTGGCCGACCTCGCGCATAAATATAATATGTATATACATCTTGACGGCGCGCGACTGGCCAACGCTGCCGTGGCCCTCGGCTGCACTTTCAAGCAGATGACCACCGACTGCGGCATCGACTGCCTCTCGTTCGGCGGCACAAAAAACGGCCTCATGATGGGCGAAAGCGCCGTCATGCTCAACCCCACCCTCGACGTGGAGCTGAAATACCGTCGCAAACAAATGACCCAGCTGTGCAGCAAGATGCGCTTCATGGCCGCCCAATTCGAGGCCTACCTCAGCACCGGCCTATGGCGCCGCAACGCCGAGCACAGCAACCAGATGGCCCGCCTGCTCCACTCCAAGGTCGCCAACGTCGCCGGCGTCGAAGTCGTCTACCCCGTGCAGGCCAACAGCGTCTTCGTGCGTCTGCCTCGCGAGGTGTGGACTGCTTTGCAAAAGGACTACTTCTTCTACGACTGGGACGAGGCCGACAATGTGGTCCGTTGGATGTGTAGCTTCGACACCACCGAGGCCGACATCGAGGACTTCGTGGCCAAACTCCGCTCACACCTCGACAATTACCGAAACCGTTAGTCACACTGGTCATGAAAGCAATTGCCGACATACGACGCACTTTGCACGAACACCCCGGCGTTTCGAGCCACGAGGAGTTCGCCCACGACCTAATTATCAGCGAGTTGGCGCAACTCAAGCCGACCCGCGTCCACGACCACGTCGGCGGCTACGGCGTTGTGGCCGTGTGGGGCGAAAAACCGTCGGCACCCACTGTTGCCTTTCGCGCCGACAACGACGCCCTACCGATAGGGCACCGCTGCGGCCACGACGGCCACACCTCGATACTGCTGCGTCTGGCACGGCTCGTCGACGCCAACCCACCCAAGGACGGCAATGTGCTCCTGCTCTGGCAGCCCGCCGAGGAAACCGGCGAAGGCTCGCAGCGCGTCATCGACAGCGGCATCCTGCAGCAATACAACATCAAGGCCATGTTCGGCCTCCACAACCTGCCCGGCTTCGACGAGGGCTGCACCGTGCTTGCACACCGCACCTTCGCGGCGGCCTCGACAGGGGTCGTGTACCACTTCGAGGGGCGCGAAACCCACGCCTCGACGCCGGAACTTGGTGTCAACCCCGGTCTGGCCGTAGCGGCTCTGATTGAGCGTATTTTGGCAATGAACAGCCATCGTTCGATTGA
Organism: uncultured Bacteroidota bacterium; assembly: GCA_902803395.1. GTDB lineage: Bacteria > Bacteroidota > Bacteroidia > Bacteroidales > P3 > Colimorpha. The sequence continues at coordinate 919 of CADCPQ010000016.1, read as the reverse complement.
CGATTTCCGTCAGGCCACCCTCATCTGCGTCGAGCTCGGGCAACCCGCTTTCGGCACCTCGGCAGGCAGCGCCGACGTGATGTTCACCCTGCGCGCCTTCACCAACGACGCGATGCAGCTGCTCATGGCACAGGCCAACGACGCGGCCTCGCAACTGGCTTCACAGCACGGCCTCAAACTGTCGCAGCGGCTGGTTGAGCCTTTCGACGCCACCGAGAACGACGACGCGATGGTCGAGCTCGTCGAGGAGGAAGCCGACGAATGCCAGTATGTGCTGGAACCCTTCCGCTGGTCGGAGGATTTCGGGCGCTACCTGCGGCTTTTCCGAGGCGCCATGTTCGGCGTCGGCGCCGGTCGACGTCACCCAGAGCTGCACCATCCCGACTACGATTTCCCAGACGTCATCATCGAGCCCGCCGCCCAACTTTTCCTCCGTCTGGCAAAAAGAATCGTGAAATTTTAGTTTCGCAACCCCAAAAAGTATAACAAACTAAAAATCAGACATTTAGAAACAAAATTCTAAATGCCTGGTTTTTAATGGTTTGGATAGGTTCTCCTCGGGTTTGGTTCGGCCTTACATCGGCCTTGGTTCGGGTGCACCCGATGTCTGTCCGACCCGAGGCCGAACAAATGCCATCTAAAGTACTGGCTTACTTTATCTTGGATGATGTCGACATCGTTTTTCCACCAGTGGTAGTGGAGGAGCTGCTGCCGGTCTTCTTTTCGAGGGCTATGTAGTTGGGGAACGGGACCTGCATCTCGCCGACGTTGAGCGAGGGCTTGATTTTGAGGCCGACGTGCGACGAAATGCCCTCGGAGGTGAAGCTCGAAGCGAAGTTCTTCAAGGCATCGATGCCGTCCTTCGAGAAAATGCTGTAGAGGTCAGCATTGACGCCCAGCGGTATGGTGGTGTTCTTGC
>CADCPQ010000015.1 GCA_902803395.1 uncultured Bacteroidota bacterium | reverse complement strand
CTGGCAGTTCATCACCGTGGGCAAGGGCAAGAAAGCCCAGCAGCAGATGCTCATCACCAGCGAGAAGGATGGCTACCGCCACATCTACCTCTACGACATGAATGGTTATCTTGTAAAGCAGGTGACCAGCGGCGAGTGGGAGGTCTGTGATGTCCCTGGCGTGGACGTGAAGAACCAGCGCCTCTACTACACCAGCCGCGAGCACGGCGCAATCAACAAGAGCCTCTATATGATAGGTCTTGATGGCAAGAAAAAGAAATGTCTGAACTACAAGGTCGACAGCGACATTGCCGAGACGATACTGAGCCATCCGTCGCTTCACCAGAGAGAAGACAACCTGTTTCTCGGCACATATAATGCAACCTTCAGCAACGGATGCAAATACTACATCTGCACCTTCAACGATGCCAATACAGCCCCCGTCTACACCTTGCACGATGCCAATGGTAAGATAGTCAAAATACTGGAGAGCAATGCATTATTACACAAAAAAATGTATGACTACGGCACTGGCAGCAAGACCTTCGGCACCTTCACCACCTCGACTGGCACCGAACTGAACTGCTACATGATTACCCCGAAGGAATTCGATCAATCAAGCAAGCGCTATCCCGTGCTTATCTACGTCTACGGCGGTCCCGGCAACCAGCAGGTGACCAACAGCTACGGCTACAGCGACTATTATTGGTACCACATGCTGGCCGAGAAGGGATACGTGGTATTCTGCTTCGACGGGCGCGGCACCGGTGGACGCGGAGCAGCCTTTAAGAAACAGACCTACCGTGACCTCGGCCGCATGGAGTGCGAGGACGCCATCGAGACTGCCCGCTGGCTGGGTCAGCAAAGCTGGGTCGACAAGGACCGCATCGGCATCTGGGGCTGGAGCTTCGGGGGCTACCTCTCCACCCTCTCGCTCCTGAAGGGCAACGATGTATTCAAAATGGCCATCGCAGTGGCTCCAGTCATGAACTGGCGCTACTACGACAACATCTACACCGAGCGCTTCCTCGCCCTGCCCAAGGACAACGCCAAGGGCTACGACGACAACTCGCCGCTCAACTTTGCCGACCGCCTACAGGGCAACTACCTGCTCATCCACGGCACTGGCGACGACAACGTGCACTTCCAGAACAGCGCCGAGATGGTGGAGAAGCTTGAGAACGCAGGCAAGCAGTTCGAGTTCCGCATCTACCCCAACAAGAACCATAGCATCTACGATGCCACGGGCAACACCCGCCTCAACCTCTACCAGCTTATGACTGATTTTATCATGAGAAAATTATAAGACAATGAAAAAAATACTATTACTAGGTTTAATGTGTTTGATGGGCATAACGGTTGCCCAAGCGCAGTTTGGCGACTATGGCGTGACCGCCGGGTACGGCCTCGCGACCGTCAAGGACGAGCTTAACACAAATACGTGGCCGGTATCGGCCTACACCTTGGGCGGATACATCAACTTTGAGTTTGCCGAGACCCAGTCGGTGCTGTCCGACCATTTCTTCCTCCAGTCGGGTTTGAACCTCATCAGCCGCGGCCATAAGTACGAATATATTTATGAGTTGGGAACCGATATGTGGATTCGCGAGGGCCGCTACACCGCATGGTATCTCCAGCTGCCCGTGTTGGCTTGCGTCAATCTCGAACTGCCCGTGCGTCGCGCCGGTCATGTGGTCGGTCTTTTTGTCGGCCCGGCTGTCGAGTTCGGCCTTTGCGGTCCCTATGAGGACCGCAAAGTCCATCCTTCGGCTCCGCAACGTACCGAAAACTATGACCTCGCCATTGACGGCGATGCCGCCGCCCGCGACGCATTCAGCCACATCAACCGTTTGGATGTCAGTCTGTTGTTTGGCGTCAGCTACACTCGTGGCGACTGGACGGCAAGGCTCTACGTCGACCATGGTTTCCTCGCAACCTCTACCGGCGAGGACGTCATCCGCCTCAGCGAGCGAGCCCAGGCCGCTACAGAGTCGGAGCGCAACGCCATCCGCACACGTATCCCTAACGGACACAACACCTCGTTCATGTTATCGTTGAGCTACAATATTGGCTCGCTAAACAAATAATATATATTGTATACTGTCATGAAAGTAAGAGTTCGCTTTGCTCCCAGTCCTACCGGACCTCTGCACATCGGCGGCGTCCGCACCGCCCTCTACAACTACCTCTTTGCCCGTCAGAACGGCGGACAGATGATTCTGCGCATTGAAGACACCGACCAGACCCGTTTCGTCCCCGGTGCCGAACAATATATTATCGAAGCCCTCGACTGGCTGGGCATCAAGTTCGACGAGGGTGTCCACATCGGCGGCCCCTTCGGCCCTTACCGCCAGAGCGACCGCAAGCCCATGTATCGCCAGTATGCCGAGCAGCTGCTGCGCGACGGGTGGGCCTACTATGCCTTCGACAAGCCCGAGGCTTTGGACGCCAAGCGCAAAGAGTACGAGGCCCAGAAACGCACTTTCCAGTACGACTGCCACACCCGCGGCGAGATGGACAACAGTCTGAATCTCAGTGCCGATGAGGTGCAGCGTCGCATCGACAGCGGCGAACCCTACGTGGTACGCTTCAAGTTTCCCGAAAATCTGGAAATCACCGTCCACGACCTCATCCGTGGCGACGTCACCATGAACTCCAACCTGCTCGACGACAAGGTCCTGTTCAAGTCGGATGGTATGCCGACCTACCATCTGGCCAACATCGTCGACGACCATACCATGGAGATAACCCACGTCATTCGCGGCGAGGAGTGGCTGCCGTCGGCACCGCTGCACGTCATGCTCTACCGCGCTTTTGGCTGGGAGGACACCATGCCCCAGTTCGCCCATCTGCCTCTGTTGCTCAAGCCCGAAGGCAACGGCAAGCTCAGCAAACGCGACGGCGATCGCCTCGGTTTCCCCGTCTTCCCGCTCGACTGGCACGACCCGAAAACCGGCGAACTCAGCAGCGGCTACCGTGAGCGCGGCTATGTGCCCGAAGCCGTGGTCAACATTCTGGCCCTTTTGGGATGGAACCCCGGCACCGAGCAGGAAATACTCTCGATGGACGAACTCATCCGTCTTTTCGACATATCGCGCATCAGCAAAAACGGCGCCAAGTTCAACGTCGAAAAAGCCCGCTGGTTCAACCACGAATACCTGCAGATGAAAAGCGACGAGGAAATCGCCGACCTCTTCGAGCCGCAGCTCAAGGAGCACAACGTCACCGCCTCGCGCGAATACGTCGTGCGTGTGTGCGGCATGATGAAGGAGCGCATCAACTTCCCGTCGGAGCTTTGGGACACCTGCTGCTACTTTTTCGAGGCCCCCACGGAGTACGACCCCGCCGCCATCAAGAAACGCTGGAAACCCGGCATGACCACACACATGGCCAAGGTTGTCGAGATACTGAACACCGTGCCGTTCGAGTACGAAGCCATACACAAGGCCCTGCTCGACGACTATATCACCGCCAACGGCCTCAACATGGGCCAGGTGATGAACTCGCTGCGCCTCGCCGTGGTCGGCAAGACCGTCGGCCCCGACATGATCACTCTGGTCATGACCATCGGCAAGGACGAGACCGTCAAGCGTGTCAACCGCGCCATCGACGTCATCGGCGAACCTCAGGAAAATTGAAACAATAATTAAAAGAATATCACAATGGAAGAACTTAACGAACAAGTCCAGAACGTCGCCACCGAACCCGTGGCCGACAAATGCACCTGCGACCCCCAACCCGCCACCGAAAAGAAATGCTGCGGCTCGCGCTGTCTGCTCATCTGCAACATCGTGTTGCTCGTGGGTTTGATTGGCATCTACGTCATCCACTTCGCCGGCATCGGCGTCAAGAGCCATCACAATGCCGCCGCCGTGGCACCCATCAACACCGAAGGCGGCCTCAAGGTTGCCTACATCGACAGCGATACCCTGCTGGCCAAATATCAGTATGCCAAGGATTTGGAGAAACAGCTGCTTGACTACAAGGACGCCCAGGAGCGCAGTTACACCCAGCAGATGACCCAGTTCCAGAAAGACTATCAGGACTATCTGCAGAACGGAGCCAACCTCACCCTCACCCAGCAGCAAACCAAAGAGGCCGAGCTCAAGCAGCGCGCCGAGAAACTCAGCACCCTCGAGCAGCAGCTCATGGGCCAGATTGCCGAGCGTCAGGTGGCCGAGAACACCAAGCTGCTGAACGCCATTTTCGCCTTTATTCGCGAATACAACGCCGAGAACTACCAGTACGACATCATCCTGCGCAAGACCTTCAACGATTCGCCCACCATGTACCTCAACCCCGGCATGGACATCACCAACGAGATTGTCGAGGGCTTGAACAAGGAGTACGAATCGATAAACAAGAACAAAACCCCTTCGATGCAATAGATTTTGGAGCAATAGGCTTAACAAAAATCCAACAGTTTGAAAATCAAGCTGTTGGATTTTTATTTATAACCAGTTGAAAATCTGGGTTTTAGATGGGTTCGGGTCGGGTTTGGTTCGGCCTTACATCGGCCTTGGTTCGGCTCAGTCCGTCCAAAGGCCGATGATTTCCCGATGTGATAGCGTAGTTATTTGGTTCTCAGTTGGTTGCCGAGGTATTCATGCAAACGCTCGATAGCGACCCGTTCCTGCTGCATGGTGTCGCGGTGACGGACGGTGACGGAGTTGTCGCCGAGGGTGTCGTTGTCGACAGTGATGCAGAAGGGGGTGCCGATGGCGTCCTGACGGCGGTAGCGGCGGCCGATGGCGTCCTTCTCGTCGTACTGGAGCATATAGTCGTATTTGAGCATATCCATGATTTCGCGGGCCTTCTCGGGCAGGCCATCCTTCTTGACGAGGGGTAGGATGGCGGCCTTGTAGGGGGCCAGCATAGGCGGCAGGCTCAGCACGGTGCGCGTCGAGCCGTCTTCAAGGGTCTCATCCTTGAGGGCATGGCTGAAGACGGCGAGGAAAGTGCGGTCGACGCCGATGGAGGTCTCGATGACGTAGGGGGTATAGCTCTCGTTAAGCTCGCTGTCGAAATACTGCAGCTTTTTGCCGCTGAACTCGCTGTGGCGGCTCAGGTCGAAGTCGGTGCGGCTGTGTATGCCTTCCAACTCCTTGAATCCGAACGGGAACAGGAACTCGATGTCGGTGGCGGCGTTGGCGTAGTGAGCCAGTTTCTCGTGGTCG
>CADCPQ010000014.1 GCA_902803395.1 uncultured Bacteroidota bacterium | reverse complement strand
TCGGATTTATAGGGGCTGCGGAAGTCCTGAGGTTTTCTCCGATAGCGTCGAAAACAGTGCAGCGCGCAAGCCCTGCATCAAACGTAATGATCGGGTATTTTAGGCCAAGGTTATTGTTGCTAAATTAGAAAAATGAGCCGCATAAGTTTATGCGGCTCAAAAGTAATGTAGATAGCTCTACATTATAATGTAAAACTACAATCTGCAGACAATCCAGATTGTTCTATTTTATCTTCCATTTCAGAACATGAGGAAACCCCAACTTCATCCATGTCATAAATTTGGGTATCTTCGGCACCTAATAAGCTAATATGGCATTTGCAAGAACCCACTTTTGAGCATGAAGAGATGGCAAAAATGGATGAGAAAATAAAAAACAGGAACAATATTTTTTTTGCTTTCATTGTATTATCGAATTAATGCTAATATTTTCCACAGAGTTCCATCAACTCATTGTAGTTATAATTGCGCGTTTTGTTCATGATTATAAATAAATCAACAAGATACCATACACCAAAGCCTCCTACGGTGATTAATTTCAGAACACCCCATCCGGCTTCTCCTAAAATAAAACGGTCAACACCTAAACCACCTAAAAAGAATGACACAACAAGTAACATTGTAGGATCTTTGAATTCAGCATCAGCGTTCATAAGAACTGATTTTAATCTGGATTCGCTCAATCCCATTAGGGTCTCACGAATGTATTCCGTTTTGTTCCTGGGAAGGTATTTCCGGTTTTGAACCAGAAACATATCAATCTTCTCGGAGCGTTCTTCGTCACTGAGTGAAGAAAAATACATTATTGATTCCGTTGGAAAAGATGCATCGATTACCTCATCGAAATAAGATGTTTCTGTTGGTTCAATTGAAGATTGTTGGTCGGTCATCATACCTTGTGCTGACGCGATAGAAAGACCAATCATGGCGACGAGCATAAATGAAAATACTTTTTTCATAACAATGATTTTTAAATTGTTTTAACGTTAATTTTAAATGCCTGTACCAGATGGATTATGTATGCACACAAAAAAGAGCGTGGTACTTTTAGTCTTCATCGGTGTTTATGAGGTCTTCGACTACCTATGCTATCCAATTACAACGTATAAGTCCACGCCTAACAGCGGAACGCCGTCGCTCTGATCTGGATAGCATTCATGAAGTTGTCGAAGTTCCATAAACACCAGATAAGCTACTTCGCTTTTTTTCTATTCTATGATGTGCATATTAAACTATGCTCTATGCTTCATTGGCATTTGTATTCGTTAATAATTCAGTTCAAATTCGACTGCAAAGATACGAATAATTTTTGACACAGCCAAAAAAAGTTTTTATTTAACCCACCCCATCGCTGCGCGCCACCCCTCCGGAGGAGGGGAGAAAAGAATGTCCAGCGGCAGCCTTCCCCTCCCACGGAGGGGTGCCTGAAAGGCGGGGTGGGCATATCACTTTTTGCATACCTTCCACACACTGAAGGGCACCCCCTCTCTAGCTTAGATGGGGAATTAGGAATAAATCTGTAACCCACACAAAATCAGTAATTTACATAAACTACTAAGAATCAAGGGCTTGAAGGGACTCTCCTCGGGTTTGGTTCGGGTTTAGGTCGGCCTTGGTTCGGACATACATCGGGCAGGGGTAGGCGGAGTGGACCCGGGGTCGATGAAAGGGCGAAGAGAGAGGGGCGAAAATTCTGATTCTCAGAATTTTCGCCCCTCAGTTGTTATTTTCAGCCCTCGATTTTTATTTTGTCGAGATGACCAGGTACTGGGTCTGTTTCCAGAACTGGCTGGGGTTGAGGATGCGGAGGTAGGCGCAGACGCTGGGCTCGTTCTCGTCCATGACCATCTCGTAGGAGCCGCTGGGGTGCTTGGAGATGACCTGGGCTTTCTTCTTGTTGATGGCGATGGTTGTGACCTTGGTGCGGTCGATTTCGGTGAAGAGCTCGGTGTTCATGTCGGCCACGGTGCCCTGTTTGCGGCCGATGCCGATGAAGCCGCCGCTCTTGGTGACGATGCCGGCTTCCTTGAGTTCGTCGAACGAGCCGACCACGAAGTAGGCGCGGTTGGCGTTGGCGGTCTGCTGGGCGATGTAGAGGTCTTTTTCCTGGTTGGAGGCGGTGAGGTCGGTGATGTTCTTGTTGAGGCCCTTGATGACGACCTTGTTGTTTTCAAGTTCGGTGAGGAGTTCGGCTATCTGGGCTTCCTGCTCGGCGGCGCGTTCCTCGAGGCGGGTGATGTAGGCCTGGAGCTCGGTGTTCTTGCTGTTGAGCGAGGCGACCTTGGCGTTGAGTTCGGATATTTTTTTCTTGTTGCCGGCCATGATGTTGTCGATTGACGACATTTGGTCGTTGATGGCGGTCTTGACGTTGTAGGAGCCCTCGGTGGAGTTGCGGCGGAGTTCCTGGACGGTGGAGTACTTGGACGAAATCATCGACAGGTTGTCTTCAATCTCGTTGAGCATGGTGAATAGTCCGTCGATTTCAGCATCCTTGGCGGAGATGACTGACTGGAGCGAGTCGTTCTGCATTTGGGCTGCGGCCAACTGCTCTTTCTGCTGGTTGCACGAGGCGAACGCCAAAGCCATGATGGCGAAACCGGCTGCGAATAAGACTTTTTTCATTTTTTTTGCCTTTCTTTTTACAATTTATACAATTTTTTATTTCGTTTTGCGTTATTAGTATGACCGGCCTTCGGGGTCGGGTCATGCTTGTATAACGCGGATTCGCATTTTTTATTGCATACTTAATTGTTAAAAATAATTAAATTTGATGAATAACAACCCGTTGCTTGCTAACTGGGACACTCCCTACGGGGTTCCGCCGATGGCCGACATCGAGGCCGCCCACTTCCTGCCGGCTGTGCGCGAGGCCCTTGACGAGGCCCACGCCAACGTCGAGGCCATTGCCGCCTGCGACGACGAACCCACTTTTGCCAACACCGTCGAGGCCCTCGAGGACGCCGACCGCCTGCTCGACCGCGTGACAGCCGTGATGTTCAACCTCAACGAGTGCCACACCAACGAGGAGCTGCAGCAGGCCGTCGAAGCCGCAAGCCCTGAAATCACGCGCTTTTCGAACGACATAGCCGCCGACGGACGGCTTTTCGCCAAGGTGAAAAAACTTCACGACTCGTTCCGCAACGGCACTCTTGACCTTAACGAAGAACAGGGCGTTTTATTGTGCGAGCGCTACAAATTTTTCGTCCGCAACGGGGCTCTGCTGCAAGGCGCCGACCGCGAGCGCTACAAGGCCTGCAGCGAAGAACTGGCCGAACTGACGGTGCGTTTCGGCCGCAACGCCCTGGCCGACAACAACGCTTTCACGCTCAACATCACCGACCCGGCACAGCTCGAGGGACTGCCCGAGACCGCCGTGGCCGAAGCCGCCGCCGAAGCCCGGTCGCGACATCTCGAGGGCTGGGTATTCACACTCGCAGCCTCGTCGTACCGCCCGTTCATGGCCTACGCCGCCAACCGCGACCTGCGCGAACGGATGTGGCGCGCCTACATGACCATCGGCAACCGCGGCAACGAGAACGACAACAACGCCGTCATCGAACGCATCGTCAACCTGCGCCGCGAAATCGCGCAGCTGCTCGGATTCCAGAGCTGGTGCGACTACGTGCTGGAAAACCGCATGGTCAAATCACTCGCCGCATTGCAGGGTTTCATGCAGGGACTGCACGACGCCGCTATTCCAGCCGCGTGGGCCGACGTCGAGGAGTTGCAGTCGTTTGCCGCCGACGTGGCTCCCGACACCGAGTTGGAGCGCTGGGACGTGGCCTACTACAGCGAGTGGATGGCTCGCGAACTGTACGATTTCGACGCCGAGCTGCTGCGCCCATACTTCGAGCTCGAACGTGTCAAACAGGGCATCTTCACACTCTACGGCAAACTCTACGGGCTGAAATTCACCGAAGCACCCGAAGTACCTGTGTACCACCCCGATGTGAAGGTTTACCGCGTCGACGACGACACCCGGATGATGGGACTCCTCTACCTCGATATGCACCCACGCCAGTCGAAACGTAGCGGCGCCTGGATGACCGAGTTCCGCGACCAGCGCAACTTCGGCGGCATCGAGGAAAGGCCTCTCATACAGGTGGTCTGCAACTTCACCAAACCCGCCGCCGACAGACCTTCGCTGCTGCGTTTCGACGAGGTCGAGACCTTCATGCACGAGATGGGCCACGCCATACACGGCCTTTTGAGCGACATCCACTACCCTTCCCTCAGCGGCACCTCGGTCAAGCGCGACTTTGTCGAAATGCCGTCGCAACTGATGGAAAACTGGTGCTACGAGCCTGAATTCCTGTCGCTTTTCGCCTACCACTACCAAACCGGCAAGCCGCTGCCGACGGAGTGGGTGGACCGCATACGCGACCACAAGAACTTCCAGTCGGGCTACCTCTGTCTGCGCCAGCTCAACCTCGGCATGACCGACATAGCTTTCCACTCGATGACCGAGCCGTTCAGCGGCACTGCCGAGGAGGTCGAGCGCGGCGCCATGGACGAGCTGCTGCCAACCGTCGACGGAGCCATCACCGCCACCAACTTCAGCCACATTTTCAGCGGCGGCTACGCTTCGGGCTACTACAGCTACAAATGGGCCGAGGTGCTCGACGCCGACATTTTCTCACGCTTCAAGGAAGAGGGTATCTTCAACCGCGACACTGCCGCAAAGTTCCGTCGCACAATCCTTTCACGAGGCGGAAGCCGCCATCCTGCCGACCTGTTCCGCGACTTCATGGGTCGCGACCCGGACCAGGAGGCTTTCCTCCGCCGCTCTAATTTGATATAACGTAATAATAGACTATTTATTTTTTATGAATACCAAGATACTTAAAATTTTTGCCAACAATCCGTTTGAGTCGTTCAACCACAAGCAGATAGCATCCCGTGTGGGAGCCCACGACAAGCGCTCGCGCCAGACTGTCATCAGCCTCATGCAGGAGATGGCCGAGAACAACATCCTCGTCGAGGACCCCTCGCACCGCGGCAAATACAAACTCAACCCCGAACACCTCAGCAAGGACCTCGTGCCCAACAACTTCGTGACCGGCACCATCGACATGAAGCAGGGCGGCAAGGCCTACGTCATCCAGGATGGCGACGAGGCTCTCGAGGACATCCAGATAGCTCCCAACAACACCAACCACGCTTTGCATGGCGACAAGGTCCGAGTGCTCCTCTTCCCCCGCCGCAAGATGCACAAGCCCGAGGGTCAGGTGGTCGAGATTCTGCATCGTGCCAAAACCCGCTTCGTGGGCTGCATCCAGCGGCAGGCCAACTTTGCCTTCCTGGTGAGCGACAACCGCACCATGCCGGTCGACATTTTCATTCCCCTCAACGACCTCGCAGGCGCCGAGGACGGCGAGAAGGCCGTGGTCGAGATGACCGACTGGCCCGAACGCATGAACAACCCCGTGGGTCGCGTGGTAAAACGCCTCGGCAAACCCGGCGACAACAACGTCGAAATGCAGTCGATACTTGCCGAATACGACTTCCCTCTGGAGTTCCCGGCCGAGGTCGAGAAAGAGGCTGCGTTGCTGAAAGCACCATCGAAAACCGACATCAAGGCTCGACGCGATTTCCGCAAAGTCACCACCTTCACCATCGACCCTGCCGACGCCAAGGACTTCGACGACGCCCTGTCGTTCCGCGACCTCGGCAACGGACGCTACGAAGTAGGCGTTCACATCGCCGACGTGTCGCACTACGTCCGCCCCGGCTCGGCCATCGACCGCGAAGCCTACGACCGCGGCACCAGCGTCTACCTCGTCGACCGCACCTACCCCATGCTGCCCGAGCGCCTCTGCAACGACCTCTGCTCGCTGCGACAAGACGAGGACAAGCTCTGTTTCTCGGCCGTCTTTGAGCTCAACGACAAGGCCGAGGTGCTGAGCCACTGGTTCGGCAAGACCGTCATCCGCTCCGACCGCCGCTACGCCTACGAGGAGGCGCAGGAAATCATCGACAGCCAGAACGCCGTCGACGACACCGGCCGTGCCATCCTGAAACTCAACGAGATGGCCACCGTGTTCCGTCGCCAGCGCTACGCCGACGGCGCCATCAATTTCACAACCCAGGAGGTGAAATTCAAACTCGACGAAAAAGCCCACCCCATCGACGTCTACATCAAGGAAGACCGCGAGGCCAACTGGCTCGTCGAGGAGTTCATGCTGCTCGCCAACCGCCAGGTCGCGGAATTTATCGGCAAGCCGAAAACCAGAAGCGGCCAGAAATCGCAGAACGCCCGGACTTTCGTCTACCGCATACACGACGAGCCCAATCCCGAGAAACTCGACACCTTCGTGCAGTTTGTGGCCAAGCTCGGCTTCAAGATGAAACTCGGCTCGCGCAAGTCGCTGGCCGACAGCTACAACCGCCTGTTCGAGGACATTGCTGGTCGCGGCGAGGAAAACATGATCGACAGCATTGCAATCCGCACCATGGCGAAGGCCAAATATTCGACCCAGAATATCGGCCACTACGGGCTCGGATTCCGCTACTACACCCACTTCACTTCGCCCATACGCCGCTACCCCGACCTCATGGTCCACCGCCTGCTCGAACGCTACATGGCCGACGGCGACTCGGTTTCGGCCTCGGAGTTCGAGGAGTACTGCGTCCACTGCTCGCTGATGGAAAAACGGGCCGCCGACGCCGAACGCGCCAGCGTGAAATACAAGCAGGCCGAGTATTTGGCCGACAAAATCGGGCGTGTGTTCCCGGCGCTCATCTCGGGCGTCAGCAAGTGGGGCATTTACGCCGAAATCGAGGGCTCACGCTGCGAGGGCATGATACCCATCGGCTCGCTGCGCGACGACTATTACATGCTCGACGAGGACAACTACCAGGTCATCGGGCGCCGCAACGGCCGCACCTACAAGCTCGGCTACCCCGTCACGGTGCGTGTCCGCAGGGTCGATATGCTGAAGAAACAGATTGATTTCGAGCTCGTTGACGACACCGAAGAGCGCCCGGCACCGAAATCCGACGCCAAAAGTCGCAAAAAGTCGACGCCGAAGGAAAAACCCTCGCGCCAAAAATCCAAAAAACAGGGTTCGGGCAAGTCGGGTTCGAAAAAATCGGCCAAAAGCAAAAAATAGGGTCCGCAAAAATCCAAAACTTTGAAAATCAGGCGGTTATACACTTTTATATAACCGCCTGATTTTTAAGTAGTTGGATGGGTTCTCCTCGGGTTTGGGTCGGCCTTGGTTCGGCCTTGCCTCGGTTGAGTTGGTCCGGGGTCGATTGAATGCCGACGAAAGCACATCTAAGATACTACTATTCAGAAGGTTGCGTTTCAAAAGGCCGCAAAGTCACTATTTCGCCATGTTCGGAGCAGTACTCGACGAGTTCGCGATAGAACCGGTGGCGACCGAGGGTGGCGATGTTTCCGACGACGATGAGCTTCATGCGGGCACGGGTGATGGCGACGTTCATGCGGCGCAGGTCGTGCAGAAATCCGATGGTGCCGTCGTTGTTGTCGCGCACCATGCTGATGACAATGACGTCGCGTTCCTGCCCCTGGAAACCGTCGACGGTGCCGACGGTAATCTGACGGCGCAGCGAGCGGAAGAAATGCTGCATTTTGAGCAGGCGGCGTATGAGGCGGGCCTGCCCGCGGTAGGGGGTGATGATGCCGAAGTCAACGCGCTCGTTCAGAATCTTTTGCATCGAAACGACATCGACATAGTCGCGCAAAGCGCGAATGAGCAAACGGGCTTCCTGAGCGTTGGTCAGCGAGCCTGTGCGGGTGCGTTTTTCCGAGTCGTTGGACGTGTCGGACAATTCCGAAGTGTCGAGCCAAGTCAACGGCGTGTCGATGGGCGAAACGAGGCGGTCGGCAACCTCGGGGGCGGCCTTGAGGCGGCCATGGTAGAACCACTGCGACGAGAAGCCCATGATTGCGCTGTTCATGCGGTATTGCGTGTCGAGCAGGGTGACGCACTGGCGTTTTTCGCGCGCCACACGCTGCATCAAAGTGCGGCTCAGGGCCGACGCCTCGGGGCTCTTGACGGTGGGCGGCAGCTGCTGGTGGTCGCCGCCGAAAACCACGCGGTCGGCTTTGGCAATGGCGGCCCAGCAGGCCGGCTCGAGGGCTTGGGCGGCCTCGTCGATGAAAAGGGTCGAAAAATGACGGCGCTCAAGCAGGCGGTAGGCCGAGCCGATGAGGGTGCACGACACCACCGACGACTGCTCCATGAGGTCCTGCACGATTTTCATGTCCAGCTCCGTCTCGCGCTCGCGCAGCTTGCGGCGGCGGTTGGCGGTGCTCTCGCTGTTGCCGCTGCGTTCGTAGCCTTCGCGCAGCAGACGGCGTATCTTCCACAACTCGGGATAATCGGGATGCGCTGCGTAGCGGCGCTCGAAGCTGCAATCCAGCATCGAGTCGCTCATTCTCAGTGGGTTGCCGACCCTGAGGACGGCCACGCCGCGACGGCTCAGCTGCTCGCTAATCCAGTCGACGGCGGCGTTGCTCGGGGCGCACACGAGCACCTGTGTCTCGCGGCGCAGAGTCTCAATCACGGCCTCGACCAAAGTTGTGGTCTTGCCGGTGCCCGGAGGACCGTGCACGATGGCTACGTCGCGGGCGTCGAGCACCTTTTGGATGGCGGCGTTCTGGCTCGGGTTGAGCCACGGGCAGCCACCGAACTGGCGGTGCGCGAACTGCGGCTGACGGTCGCCGGCCAGGGTCTCGCGCAAAGCTACGAGGCGGTCGCTGTCGGCACGGCGCACACTGGCTATGGCGTCGGTCATGACCGAGTAGGAAATGTTGTCGATGCCGAGCCTCATACCGATGAAACGCGACGCGGCAATGTCGCGCACCGAGCGGAATGCCGCCGTGCCCGCCATCACCACCTCGACGCAACCGGGAACGGATCGGCTCACATGGCCGACGTGAGGCAACGTCACAACGCCGTCGGAGTTTGAATGATAGAAAAACTCGACGGCACAGCCTGGCTCGAAATCGCTGTCGGCATCGTCCTCGTTCACCTCGTATCTTACTGTCATAACAAGTTGGCCCAGAGGGTTATAGTCAACATTGGCATCCACGGTCACAGGGTAGCGGCAATCGGAGTCGGCCACCGGACCAGCCAGCTTTTCTGGCGTCAGAATCCGGCGGTGCTGCTCGATTTCGTAGCGCTGCTCGATGGCGAGCAGTTCGGCGAGCCGGGCGAGGTGCTGTTGTGACGACTGTGTCATGACAGAATAATAACGAGCCATTCGCATGATTATTGTGTACGATAAAAAATTTATAAAAAAAGTTTTGCAAATCGCAGAAAATGTGTATCTTTGCATAACCTACAATTGTCGCGAGACAACTGCATGGTATTGTAATTCAATTTGTTATATTAAAAACCTAAAATAAAAAAGGAGTACACATGACAAAAGTAAAATCACTGGCCGACCTCAAGGCCATGAGAGAAAAGCTTCAGTCGTCTCTGGACATCCGCGAAAAAGCAGAGAATCCCGAGTCGCTGGTGCAGATCAAGGTAGCTATGGCCACTTGCGGTATCGCCGCCGGAGCCAAGCAGGTGATGGAGCACATGATGGCGAAAGCCGATGAGCTCCACATCCCCGCAGTATTCACCCAGACGGGCTGCATGGGCTATTGCCACGCCGAACCCACCCTCGAGGTTCGCGTCCCTGGCAAAGACCCCATCGTCTTCGGCCACGTCGACAACAACCGCGCCGATGAAATCCTCACCAAGTACGTCCAGAACGGCGAACTCGTCGAGGGC
>CADCPQ010000013.1 GCA_902803395.1 uncultured Bacteroidota bacterium | reverse complement strand
GACGACTTCCTCGGCCTCTACATCAACCCGGGCAACCGCATCAGCACCTCGCTGCTGGTGGGCTGCGGCCTGCCGGGCGGCATGATGGGCTCGATGATGAGCGACCTGCGCGGCGTCCACGGCGCCATCAACATGGCTCTCAAGAAGAACGGCAAACCCGAGGTCAGCTTCGAGGACCTCACCATACAGCTCTTCCAAGAGGTGGAGCACATCTGGCCCATGCTCGGCTATCCTCCCCTCGTGACCCCCTTCAGCCAGTACACCAAAAACATCGCCGTCATGAACCTTCTCGCCATGGCTCAGGGCAAACCGCGTTTCAGCCAGATCGACAAGGATTCGTGGAGCATGATTCTGGGCCGCGCCGGCAAGCTGCCCGGCAAGCTGGCTCCCGAAATCGTCGAGCTCGCCAAGAGCCAGGGCATGGAGTTCTACGAGGGCAACCCGCAGGACGCCTACCCCGACGCACTGCCCGAGTACATCAAGGAGATGGAGCAGAACGGCTGGGACCGCGGCGAGGACGACGAGGAACTGTTCGAACTGGCCATGCACGACCGCCAGTACCGCGACTACAAGAGCGGTGTGGCCAAGGAGCGCTTCAACAAGGAGGTCGCCCAGCTGCGCGCCGAGAAGAACGCCCCCGCCGTTGTGGCGGTCGACGACAAGGGCCGTCCCAACTACCTGAGCCAGAGCCATCCCAAGGCCGAACCCATTGTGGCCACCGCCGACGGACAGGTCATCTGGGAGCTCGACTTCGATTCTCGTTCCGCTGCTCCGGCCCCGGGTCGCCAGTACAAAGAGGGTGAAACCTTCTGCACCATTCAGGCCACATATGCCATGGTGCCCGTCACCGTGCTCGCTGCCGGCCGTCTGGTCGACACCTGCGTCCCGCAGGGCGGCCGCGTCAAGAAGGGCGACGTGCTTGGCTGGATAGAATAGTGAGAATTAACGACTTGTATTACCGGCGGCGAAATTTTGAGAAAAATTTCGCCGCCGGACTTTTTATTTCAAAAAAATGCGTATCTTTGCAGAAAGTTTTTCCGCGCAGCAAATTATGAAAAACCTTGGCAAATATATAATAACCGCAATCATCATCGCTGTGACCATGGCGTTGTCGTCTTGCATACAATATTACCCATGTGAGGCTACCGGAGAGTATTTTGCGGGAAATATCACAGATAAAGAGGTTGCAATATGGCTTTTCTCTTCAGGTGTTGGGGTGGATGAAAACAAAATAAAATGTATGGGTGATTACTACTCACGTGATACAATGTATTATACCATGGTCATTGATGGCAGTATTGTTCCGATTAATGCTTCGGTTATGAAATATAAAATACCGCCGGAATCTCCTGTAGAGCAAATACTTTCATATACATACATCCCGTTCGAGGATTTGGTTGAATGTAAATACCAAGAGCCGTATTTCGGCAAATACGCGGTTTTCAACCTGACCGACACCACCTCGGTATGGCAGGGGTGCGGTGCATTGGGACGGAACCGCAACGGGCTTATAGACCGTTTTGTCGAGGTGCTTTATTCATACGACAAGAACAAGAGCGACGAGGTGCACTGGACCTACAAGCTGACGGTTACGGATTCGCTGTTGTCGCTCATGGAGAAGGACACTTCGATGTTGAGCCTCTTCCCGGAGTATTACGGCAGTTCACGTTAAGGAAACGTCAATTGCCGAAAATTAAATTTACGGAAATTCACGGTACATTCACGATAATTCACGTTTAAAAAAGAAAACCCCGATTGACGTTGAAAAAATATAACAACGCAGTTTTTTGAAAAAAATTGTGTTGTTTTTTATTTATTTCAAAAAAAATGTGTATTTTTGCACCCGATTTGTTAAACTAAAAACGAGCACTATCGACGCGACAAGTATCAGTTTTAACAACAAAACCAAGGAGGTTAAAATGGATGTTGCAACCAGCCAACTGACTGACCATGAATTGATTCGTCGTTACCGCGAAGGTGACTGCTCGTGTTTTGAGGCTCTCCTGGAGCGCCACAAAAGCAAGGTTTACGGATACATTTTTTCGGTGGTGAAAGACAAGGATGTGGCCGACGATATTTTCCAGGACACGTTCTACAAGGTCATTCTGACCATCAATTCCGACTCGTACAAGGACGAAAATAAATTAATCCATTGGATTATGCGCATCGCACACAATCTGATCGTCGATTATTTCCGTAAAGGGAGCAAGATGCCCATCGTCCCCAACCGTCCGGAGAGCGACGTGCTCGAGAACGTCAAGCTGGCCGACGACAACGCCGAGCGCGCCATCATGCGCCAGCAGACCAGCACCAACATCCGCAAGCTGGTGCGTATGCTGCCGCCCGAGCAGCGCCGCGTGGTCATCATGCGCCACTACGGCCGCTGCGATTTCAAGGACATCGCCGCCCGCACCGGCGTGAGCATCAACACCGCCCTCGGACGTATGCGCTACGCCATCATAAACCTGCGCCGCCTCGCCAAGGAGAACAACATCTACATCGAGTTGTAGCTCCGGCCGCCATGCCGTTTTTTGTTAAAAATCCTCCTGCCCGAATTGTTAAATTTTAACACTGCCGAGGGGCTTTCGTCGGCCCTGGTATGCCTTCCAAGCGCCTGAAGGCTAATGTTTTGCAGTGGCTGGCCGATGTTGGTCCGACCTTGATACGACCCGAACCCGACCATGGCCCTGCGTTTCAGCGAGTTGCAAATGTTAAAATCGACGCCGTCCGGAATGTTAAAATTTAACATAGTTTTGAGGGGTCGGATAGGTTCTGCTGTCTCTCCAGTGCCCACTCCGTCGCTACGCGCCACCCCTCCGGGGGAGGGGAGAGCTGCCGCGAGGCTTTTTTATCCCCTCCTCTGGAGGGGTCGGGGGTGGGCTGCATTCTTGCCATATCGGCTTGGCTCGCAGGTTTTTTCCGAAACCGTCACGCCGCTTTTCAAGAAAAAAATGTTAAATTTTCGGTTTCGCACAATATTTTGCGTTTTTTTGAGTTTTTATTATTGAAATGTTTGTTTTTTGAACCCTAAAAACCTGTTGCGTATGATGCAAGACTACGATTTCGCCGCCGACACCAACATCCAAGGCACTGTGAACGAGGCCGTTCAGGAACCTTCGCAGGAGGTTGTCCAGAACATCCTCAATTTCGCCCGCTGCTGCCAGAGCTTCCGCATTGGCGACATTAATATTAAGGTGTACCTGAACTAATAGTTGAGAAGTCGCCGCGCTGTCGCGCCCGGAAGTCAAGCCCAATGGCAGATTTCTATCGGCTTAACTTCTTAACTTCTCTAACTTCAATTAGTAGTTATATAGTCGCCGCGCTGTCGCGCCCGGAAGTTGAGCCCAATGGCAGTTCTCAATCGGCTTAACTTCTTAACTTCTCTAACTTCTTAACTTCTCAAATTTTCTCCACCCAGTTTTTGATTTCCTGCTCGCGGTCGAGCCGGCATACGAGCAGCGAGTGGTCGCGGTAGGCCACGAGGTAGTTGTCGAGGCCTTCGACGATGGCGGTGGTGCCCTCCTCGATGTTGACCACCGAGTGGCGGCAGTCGACCGGCAGCACGCGTCCGCGCAGTGCGTTCTCGCAGTCGTCGTGCTTTGAGTGCTCGAACAGCGAGCCCCAGGTGCCGATGTCGCTCCATCCGAAGTCGGCGGGTATGGTGTAGCGTTCCTTGGCGCGCTCCATGACGCCGTAGTCGATGGAGATGTTCTCGCACTGGGCGAATTTCTCGTCGATGAAGGCCTGCTCGGCGTCGGTGCCGAACTTTTCGGCTCCGCTCTCGAACAGCGCCGCCATGTCGGGCAGGTAGGCGCGGAAGGCCGCGAGTATACCCTGCAGGGTCCAGAGGAAGATGCCGGAGTTCCAGAAGAAGTTGCCGGCGGCGACGAACTGCTTGGCGGTCTCGAGGTTGGGTTTCTCCTTGAAATTCTCGACGGCGACGACTCCACTTTCAACTTTCAACTCTCCACTCTCAACTTCGATGTAGCCGTAGCCGGTTTCGGGGCGCGAGGGCTTGATGCCGATGGTCATCAGGGCGTTGCGGTGGCCGGGCTGGCTCAGAAAGTCGAAGCCGGTGGCGATGGTGCGCTCGAACTCGGCCTCGTTGGTGACGAGGTGGTCGGCCGGGGTGACGGCGATGAGGGCGTCGCTGCAGCGCGAGAGTATGCGGTAGGAGGCGAAGGCGATGCACGGGGCGGTGTTGCGGCGCATGGGCTCGCACAGCACCTGGTCGGGCTTGAGCATGGGCAGCTCCTCGAGCACGAGGTCGCGGTAGGCGGCGTTGGTGACGACCAGGAAGTTCTCGGCCGGGACCAGACGGTTGAAGCGGTCGAAGGTGCTGCGTATGAAACTGCGGCCGGTGCCGAGGATGTCGAGGAACTGTTTGGGGCGGTCCTGCTTGCTCAGGGGCCAGAATCGGCTGCCGATACCGCCAGCCATTATGATGCAATATTTGTTTTCCATAAAGCGGTGAAATTTTTTGCAAAAATACAAATCAAAATGAAAATTGAAAACCGAAAATCGAAAATTTCAAAAAAAATCGTATTTTTGCAGTCGCAAAAAGTATAGAAAGACCATGAGTAAAGACATTGTTTGCAGCGGCATACGCCCCACCGGCAATCTCCATCTGGGCAACTACTTCGGCGCCCTCAAGAACTTCGTTCGTCTGCAGGACGAATACGACTGCTACTTTTTTATAGCCGACTATCATTCGCTCACCACGCACCCGACGCCCGGCAGCATCTACGACGACGCCCGCCGCATTCTGGTGCAGTACCTCGCCTGCGGCCTCGACCCCGAGCGCAGCACCATCTACCTCCAGAGCGACCTGCCCGAGACCGTCGAACTCTATCTTTTCTTCAACATGAACGCCTACCTCGGCGAGCTCGAGCGCGTCACCTCGTTCAAGGACAAGGTGCGCCAGAACCCCAACAACGTCAACGCCGGCCTGCTCACTTACCCCACCCTCATGGCCGCCGACATACTCATCCACAAGGCCACAAAAGTGCCCGTCGGCAAAGACCAGGAGCAGCATCTTGAGATGACCCGCACCTTCGCGCAGCGTTTCAACAGTATGTACCACGCCGAGTGCTTCCCCCTGCCGCAGGCCTTCAATTTCGGCAACGACCTGGTCAAAATCCCGGCCCTCAACGGCGCCGGCAAGATGGGCAAGAGCGAAGGCGAGGCCAGCACCATCTTCCTCACCGATGAGCCGTCGGTGATACGCAAAAAAATAATGAAGGCCAAAACCGACCTCGGCCCCACCGAGCCCAACCAGCGTAAACCTGAGGAAATCGAGAATCTCTTCACCCTGCTCAAAGTGGTCTCCACACCCGACACCGTCGAACATTTCGACACCCTCTACAACAACTGCCAGATTCGTTCCGGCGACCTCAAAAAACAGCTGGCCGAAGACATGGTCAACTTCACCGAGCCATTCCGCCAGCGCATCGCCGAACTCTCGGCCGACGAGGCCCGTCTGCGCCGAATCATGGACCTCGGCCGCGAAAAAGCCCACGAGAGCGCCCGCCGCACCATCGACGAGGTCCGCCACATCATCGGATACCGCAATTAATGCTCTACAACAGCTATTCGGCCCATTTCGCCGCAAGGTTCGGCTCACGCGTTCAGAAACTTTCTGTCAATGCCGGTTTCACCTGCCCCAACCGCGACGGCACAGTGGGTGTCGGAGGCTGTTCGTTCTGCAGCAACGCCGCTTTCAACCCATCGTATTGCGACCCCGCCAAAAGCATAGCGCAGCAAATTGCTGAGGGCGTCGAGTTCCATCGCCGACGCTACCGCAAGGCCGTCAAATATCTGGCCTACTTTCAGGCCTACAGCAACACCTACGCCGACCTCGCCACCCTTGAACGTCGCTACCGGGATGCCCTCGACTGCCCCGATGTCATTGGAATTGTGATTGGTACGAGGCCCGACTGCGTCGACGAGGCAAAGCTCGACCTGCTGGCCGCCATCGCCGCCGAAGGCCGCTACGTGGCCGTCGAGTACGGCATCGAGTCGTGCTACGACCGCACACTCAAGCTCGTAAATCGCGGCCACGACTTCGCCTGCACCCGACGAGCCGTCGAGGCCACAGCCCAGCGCGGCCTGCATTGTGGCGGACACCTCATCCTGGGGCTTCCAGGCGAAAGTCGCGCCGATTTGGTCGCCGAAGCCGATATCGTCAATTCGCTGCCGCTCAATTCGATAAAACTGCACCAGCTGCAACTTTTAGCCGGAACCCGGCTGGCCGCGCAAGTGATGAACGGCGAGCTGGAAGCCGAGCCTTTCGAACTCGACGACTACATCGCGCTGGTGTGCGACTTTGTCGAGCGGCTGCGTCCCGACATGATTGTCGAACGCTTCGCCGGCGAGGTCCCGCCACGCCATCAGGCAGACCCCGACCGCGCGTGGCGTCACGCCGACGGCCGCTGGGTCCGCAACGAGGAGATTCCGCCCATGGTCGAGGCTGAGCTCCGCCGCCGAGGGACACGACAAGGATTTTTTATTTCTAAATTCTAATTTTTAATTTCTAAGTTCTAAATTCTCAGTCCATCATGCATACCGCCATCGCAATCGTCCCCGTTTTTCTGCTCCTGATTTACATTTATTTTCAGGACACCGGACATAAGGAACCCCTTGGATTTCTGACACTTGTTTTCCTCGCCGGATGCTTCTCCGTGGTGCCGGCAATATTTATGGAACAAGGGCTTTCGATGTTTTCGTTCGGCGACGGAGTGCTCGACGGGCTCTACACCGGTTTCGCCGTGGCTGGCTTCAGTGAGGAGCTGTGCAAGTTCCTGTTGCTCATGCTTATAGTGTGGCGTAGCCGCCATTTCGACGAATATTTCGACGGCATCGTATACGCCGTATTCCTCGGGCTGGGCTTTGCCTGTGTCGAGAACATCAACTATGTCTACTCTTCGGGCTCGTTCGCCGGCGCCATCGGAACAGGCATAATGCGGGCTCTGCTGGCCGTTCCGGCGCACTTCCTGTTTGCCGTAACCATGGGCTACTTCCTCTCGTTGGCCAAGTTCGACCCGAAGCACCGCGGACTCAACCTATTCAAAGCCTTGCTGTTACCCGTTTTGCTGCATGGTACTTACGACTCGCTGCTGATGGTGGGCGGCGCTTTCGGCCAGTACTCCACCGCCATCGAGGGTGTGCTGTTCGTCGTTTTCGTGGTGTTCGACATACGTATGTGGCGCTGGGGCATACGCCGAATCAAGCGCCTGCAGCAACTTGCCGCCGAGCAAAACTTCGACCCCCGCGACCCATTCGCCGGCTTTACATGGAATTTTTGATTACAAGGCCGATGTAAGGCCGAACCAAGTACGACCCCAATAGGTCTAAAATGCTGAATGATTGAACCCTGAAAAAGCCGGATTTTGACGTCGTTTTTCGCCGCCAACAACCTCGCCAGATACAATGGCTGTAAAAAAAATCGGTATTTTAAAATTTTGATTTTGTGTTATTTATGACTGAATATGTCAAAATTTGCCAAAAAAATTTTGCCAATCCAAAAAAACGTTGTACTTTTGCACCCGATTTCATGAGAGAAATATGGGGTATTAGCTCAGGTGGCTAGAGCGTTTGACTGGCAGTCAAAAGGTCATGAGTTCGACTCTCATATACTCCACTTAAAAGGGTCGCAAAAATCGACCCTTTTCTATTGAATGGGGTAGTAGCTCATCTGGT
>CADCPQ010000012.1 GCA_902803395.1 uncultured Bacteroidota bacterium | reverse complement strand
GGGAGTTCAGCTGTTTGAACAACATATTGCTTTTCAGTAAAAGTACCAATGATTGTATCTTCCCATACATGGTCAATTTTCATGAGAGGGAAGTCATCCTCGTATAATTTGTATGATAGTACTTTCTTCAATGCAACCACCCTGCCAAGATCAACCAAACGCTGCATTCCATTAGGATAACTTGCTGCCCAATGTCTGCCCGGAGAGGGATTGAATGTTTTGCCCTCGAATTCGAATGGGGTCGGTTTATCACTTGAACCCTG
Source organism: uncultured Bacteroidota bacterium (assembly GCA_902803395.1). Classification (GTDB taxonomy): domain Bacteria; phylum Bacteroidota; class Bacteroidia; order Bacteroidales; family P3; genus Colimorpha. Next base: position 5,446 of record CADCPQ010000012.1, on the reverse strand, counting down.
GCGTGAGATATCTGCTGCTCGAAAAATTCTTCCTTCTGGTATATTACTCGTCAGCATTTCTTCTTTTGACAAGCGTCGCCAAGTACCATCTATATTTTCAATGCAATTATAAGTTCCTCCATCCGTTCTTTCTTTCCGTGTAATAAATAATTGTCTATATTTTGTTAGTTCTTTATTCTTTCCGAACCAAATAATATAGTCATGTGTCGTTCCTAAAAAATTTGATTTTATTGAAGCTGTCTTTGCAAATGTAATTAGGCTGATATAATTCTCACTTCCGAACACTTCATCCATTATATTGCGCACAAGATGCACATTCTCGTCGCTAATTTGTACAAACACGCTGCCACTTTCGGTAAGCAACTCACGAGCAAGCACAAGGCGATCACGCAGATAAGAGAGATAACTATGTATGCCCAATTCCCAGGTGTCTCGGAAGGCTTTGATCATCTCCGGCTCACCGCTGACGTTCTGGTCGTTGTCTTTCACATCGCGGCTGTTGAGTTTCATCTGCCAGTTGCTGCCATATTTGATGCCGTAAGGCGGGTCCATATAAATGCATTGCACCTTGCCAGCCATTCCCTCACGTTTCAGCAGCGAGTTCATCACCAGCAGCGAGTCGCCCTGCACCAAACGGTTCTTCCATTTGTCGGTGTGGCGATAGTATTCCGTAACCCTTGCCAGCTCGTCTTCTATGGCATTGGGGGCATCGAAGCCTTCGTTGTCGAAGAGCGACACCTGTTCTTCATTGCGTTTCTGCTCATTGATGCGATAGAGGCTGTTGATGAGCATTTCTGGACGTATCTGCTCGTGGACATACAGGCTTCGGATATCCACCCGCAGGTCGCTGCGCTGCGTGGTCTCGTCGTCGTTGTTATATTTGTTCAGCCAATACAATTCGGGGTCTCGTCCACGATTGAATTCGTGACGGAAGGTGTCGTATTGGCTCTGCTTCTCGCTCGAGACGGCTGCAGCCTCGCTGCCGGCGAGTTCGGTGGTGGGTATGGTGGCACGGGTGTCGTTGTCGTGCTTGATGGCGTCGACGGGTCTATGCTGTTTGCTCATAGCTGATTGATTTTCTCTGTGAGTATTGCTTTGATGTTGTCTATGTCGCTGACCTCTATGAAGTCCCAGCGACCGTATGTCTGCATATTGTTGGCTGCAGGTAGCCAGTAGTTGGTTGTATAGTAGCGCTTGGCGGCTTTGCTGCCTGTACGGTCGTTGCTGTAGCCGCTAATCTCGATGATAAGGTTTACCTCCTCGCCTTTCGGTGTCTTCACACGGGCTATGAAGTCCGGTGTGTAGCGGTGTTCAGCTCCGTTCTCCAAGTATGGTATGTAGAATCCAAGCAAATGGTTTTTCACATAGCGTACCACCTGCGGCATCTGCTCCATTGTTTTGGCAGCTATCTGTTCCCAGCTGTCGGTATCGGCCACAACGAAGTTCACGTGGCTCTTCTCTGTGGGGTACACTTCCTTGGTGGTGGCGCCGAAGACGTATGCCGTAGAGCCTTCGGGGTTGTAATAGTTTGGAATACCTGTGATGCGCTCGACATCGGCATTGGCACGACGAATGCCTTCGTAGATGTTCTCGCTCGTGGCCTTGGGGTCCCAGAAGATGACCAGCCGACGCATTTCGAGGCTGCCGTCACCACCCAGTATCTCAATCTGGCTGTCGTACCATTGCTGTACTATCTGTTTCAGCCGGCCGAACAGTTGGAACTGGATTCCGTTTTCACGGTCGCTGTATTTGTAGTGTATCAGCCGTCGGGTGAGCTCGTAAACCACTTCTGCATCTCGAAGTTCTTGATAGTCGCTCTTCAGCACCACACGGTTTTTGTCAGGGTCTTCGATTGGGTTGCCCATTGTGGTCTCTGTGGGGATGTCGTTGAAGTTGAGGCGGAACTTGTAGTGTCCTGTATAGTCGGCACGCAGTTCGCCATCGGGCGAGTCGCTTCGGTAGCCTTCGATGTTGGGGAACCTTATCTCCAGTTCTTTGCGTTCAGGCAATGCCTTGATAACCGTCTTGGGTTTCGGAGGATTGGGCGGTGGTGTGGCTCCTCCACGGAAAGTCTTGAAGGGCACACCGATGATGTGGGCATATTCCGGCGGAAATTTCAGCACCACATCCTTGGTGCGCTTGCTGCCTTCGGGCAGTTCTTCGCCGGTTTTGGCATCATATTTCTTCAGCTCATAGCTCACTCGTCGCAAAGCACGGCCAGCCACCTGCTCGCATAGCAACTGGCTCCCGAAAGCGCGCACACCGCAGACGTGGGTCACCGTGTTGGCGTCCCATCCCTCGGTAAGCATCGATACCGACACTACACAACGGACGTGTCCGCCCAACAAGCCGGGCTTTCCTACCGTGTTGACCACCTCGCGCAGGATGTCGCCCTCTGTCAAGCGGTCGGCGCTGCCGCTGCCGTGCAATATGGCATATTCGCGGCGGAAGGTCTCTATCTCTTCACGGAACACCCGCTTAAACTCGTCATCGATGGTGCCTGCTGCATTGTCCACAGCCTCGCTGTCGATAATCAGCGTCGGTGGTTTCTGTTTTGGCATTCCGTCCCGGTAGTTGGAGAAAATAGGAAAATGTCCGTCCACACACACTTTCTGTCCGTCGGCATTGACGGTTTCGTAACCGGCGATGTATTTGTACACCTCTTTCGATACGGTGGTATTGTTGCACACTACAATGAATACAGGTGGGGCTGTGAAGAGGTTGGTGGCAGTTTCGTCGTTCTGACGCGAGCCTTGGTCGTACTCTTCGTAGTCACGTGTGAATTGTGCCAACGCCATACTGAGCAGTTCGGGCAAGCGCGGAGCTTGCTCGACTTCGTTGCTTGTCTCTTTCCCTTCTGCCTTGGCGACTTTGCGGGCACCACGCTGTCCCTTCTTTGGCAACTCTGAGCGGATATGCTCGTAGATATTGCGCAGCTTGGGTTGGTCGAGGTCGGTGCTGTTGTCGTAGGTTGGCAGGAACGGTATCTTTACAAGGCCGCTCTCAATGGAGTCGACCAAGCCGAAGTCGCTCACCACCCACGGAAAGAGGGAATAGGGCTCATAGCCAGAGCCTTTCAGATAATAAGGTGTAGCAGAGAGGTCGTAGACATTTTGTATGCGGTAGCCGAGGATCTTCATCTGTCGCAAACCTTCATACCACACCATAGCCTTTGCGTTCTCTTCTTCGCCCTCTTGAGTTTCCTCGTCACGTTGTTTGTTGTCTGCTGTTTTCGGAAGGTAACAATGGTGCGCCTCATCGTTGATGACCACAATGCGTTTGCCTTTCATATTGCGTCCCAGCACTCGCGAGATGACGCTGCTGAAAGGTTCTTTGTCATCGCGTTTCTCCATCTCTCCGGTAACGGAGTTGAAAACCATCTTGCCATCGAGGGGACTTGATTTCTTGCCTGTAAATACCTTGGGCTCGAAAACGTGATAGTTTGTAATGGTGATGGCGGCGTTGAGACCTCCCATCAGGTGTTGGTAGTTGTTGGGGATTAGGTAACGTTTGTGGTAGTAGTCGTTGGCATCATTGGGATTGGCTTTGTCATCGACAAACAGCACTCCGAGACGGTCGCGGATGGTGATGCCGGGAGCCACGATGAGGAAATGGTCGGCAAAACGGGTGTCGTTGTGGTACTCGCGCTTGTTGATGTAGTGATAGAGTATCAGCATAGCCATCACCACTGTCTTGCCTGTGCCTGTGGCCATCTTGAAGGCGGTGCGGGGAAGCACATGGTCGCTGTCGTCAGACACGCTGTTCTGTCGGGCATAGAGTTGGTTGAGGATATGTCGGCCGATATTGGGGTCGCTGTCGGCCACTTCGTTGAGATAGATGGCTGTTTCAACAGCCTCACGCTGACAGAAGAATAGTCGCTGGAAATTCTGGCGTTCGTTGTTGTTGAACCAGAAATCGAGCAATTCGCGGGTAACGCGGGTAGTGTGGGGATAGCCCGCTTCACGCCATTGCTTCACCATACGGCGCATACGGTTTATGAATTCCGCATTGGGGTCGTCGCTCTCGAAGTCGGAGCCGTGAAACAGTGCGTCACTACCAGGCTGCTTGGGTTGTATGCCTATCAGCGATGTATAAGGTCGTCGTCCTTCAAGTATCCTCTCGTAATCCAGATTGCCGTCGAGGTCGGTGTCGTAATGCCACGCAGGCTCCTCGTACGGATTGTTGAGGATAGGACTTTTTTCTATGTCTGTCATTCGTGTCCTGTCGTTATAGCGTGGGCACTCTATCGGGCTGACGGGCAATGCTGCAGGGCACAAAAGAAGCGCGGAAGTTTTCTTATCCACGCCTTGGGGCCCTAGGAACTGCCCGTCATCTGATGATAAGTCCACGTCCACGCTTACGCAGGACGTTTGGCGACTTATTCAAATCAGACAACCACAAATGAAATTTCCTAGGTTTCAAGGCAGTGCCGAATAAATTGCAAACGCTGTTAAATATTAATTGTCTTTATTTCTTTCTTTTATATTCTTTTTCTTCTGATTGATATATTGATTAATGAAAAGCAAAAACGCTTCTAATTTATGTATTTATTTTATATGTTCGGTTTTATGTCATGTTTCTTGTTTTCGACGGTGTCAAAATTATATGTTTTCTTTAGTCAAAAGTTTTTTCAAACGAGCAACGTCCTGTCGGTTCTGCCATACCGTCACAATGGTTATCGTGTCGCCCTCGACATAATAGACAATCTTGTTCAGCTTTTTGCCACCAGTGAACGGTAGGTGATGTTCAGTTCGGGGTCTTTTACGAATATGCAGCCCATTTTCGGGAATGCTTTCAGCATTTCTGCGCATTCACGGATATCTGTCAAAGCCTCTTCGGCTCTACGTCGACCAAAATTTGAACCGACATAAGCTAAAATTTCACGCAGGTCGTTACGTGCAGGGTCACTCCAGTTAATCTGCATAGTTGGCCAGCATTTGTTCCATTTCAGCCATCACTACCTCGTGGGGGATTAGTTTCGTGCGTCTGGCCTTTATGTCGCGTCCGCGTTGTAGTGTCAATGCCTTTGCCTCATCGTCGGTACTAATGCATAGACCGCTGATTTCGTCCTGAGCTATGCGGCTGCGGAAGGCATCGCGCACACGCTGCGGCTGCTGCCGGTAGAGTGTCCATAGCGCATCCACCGCCGACATATCCTGATAGTTCGCTGCTGCTTGCATTTCCGATTTTTTTATTTATTATTTCGAAATGCAAAATTACGTTTTTTTTTTCATACAGGCAAAAAAAGTTTTTTGAAATGGTTTGAAAGGGATTTAATCGGCACATATACAGGTTGATGACTGGTTGCCATCGGCCGGCGATCGGACGGGGCCGAGGCAAGGCCGATGTAAGGCCGAACCAAATACGACCCGAACCTATTTAATTGCCTGAGAACGAGGGTGTTAGATAAAATACAAATAAATGTCTAATTATCAGCGTTTTAGAT
>CADCPQ010000011.1 GCA_902803395.1 uncultured Bacteroidota bacterium | reverse complement strand
TGTCGATTTATGGAAAAAATCGTCGTCGCTGAGACCTCTATCAGCCACAGCGTCGAGAATGCGACGACCCACATTTTTAGCCCGCTCCTCGAATGCACGGTTCTGGCGGTTGTATTCGCGGTCGATTTCGCAAAAATCATTGAGCGACAGATTCTTGAGAGCCTCGACACGCAGCTGGCTGTCTTCCTTGAGCAGGTCGGTAGCCAACTTCTTCAGGTCGGTCTCGATTTCATAACTTTTGCCCTCCTCCATGCGACTTTCGGCGAAACGGCGCAGTACCTCGGTCAAGGCTTCCGAGCCTTCGGTACCAGTTCGGGCGAGAAGTTCTGCCACAGTGTCGGTCACAAGGGCCTCCTGGTCGACCATCACCTCGAAATTCATAGGCAGGCCAAGGTCGTGGGCAAAAGTGCGCACAATGCGGTGCATGAAACTATCGATTGTGCAGACCGAAAGGTCTGAGTACGAATGCAGTATGGCGTTGCGGACAATCTCGGCGCGACGGCTCGTCTCGGCGAGCGAAATTCCCATCTCATCGGCCACCTCACGCGCCATAGGCGATTTCTCGGGGGCGGAGGCCATCTGGGCAAGGTCGCCCATAATTCGCTCCTTCATTTCGCCGGCGGCTTTGTTGGTGAATGTGATGGCCAGGATTCGGCGGAAGCGGTCGGCCAGCTCGCGGTCGTCGCGAGCGTCGAAAGCCTGCACCAAGTACTCTTTCACCAAGGTGAAAGTTTTGCCGGCACCGGCTGAGGCTTTGCATATTATGAATTTTTTGCCGTTGGATTCCACGGTGCAAAAATACAAAAAAAATTGAAAATTGAAAATTGAAAATTGAAAATTGAAATATTTTTTGTAAATTTGCAGGTGCAAAAGAATTCGGACGATGAAACGTTTTGTGCTAATAATCATAGCGTTGGCCACGGTCGTGGCCGCTGCCGCGCAACCCGGGCGGCCACGTGTCGCCGTGGTGCTCAGCGGCGGCGGAGCCAAGGGTGTGGCCCACATTAGCGCCCTGCGTGTAATCGAGGAGGCCGGATTCCCCATCGACATTGTTTGCGGAACCAGCATGGGCAGCCTCATCGGCGGCCTCTATGCCATAGGCTATGACACCTACGACCTCGATTCGATAGTTCGTGCGCAGGACTGGGCCTACCTCTTCAGCGACCGCGACGACCCTGAGCAACAGACCCTCGACCAGCGTCGCGACCGCAACGTTTACGCCCTCTCGCGCCGTCTTCGCGTCGAGCCGCGCTACACCGCCACCGGCGGCCTCATCCGCGGACGCAACCTCGCCACCCTGTTCGACCGCCTCTGCGCCGGATACCTCGACTCTATCGACTTCGCATCGCTGCCCGTCACCTACGCCTGCGCCACGACCAACATCGTCGACAACACCGAGGTCGACTTCTTCAGCGGTCGCCTGCCGCAAGCCATGCGCGCCTCGATGGCCATCCCGGGAGTGTTCACGCCTGTCAGAATAGGCGACAAAGTGCTGGTCGACGGCGGATTACGCAACAACTACCCCGCCGACCTCGCCCGCAAGCTCGGCGCCGACATCGTCATCGGCGTCACCGTGCAGGGCGACCTGCTGACCGCTGACGAGCTCAACGACGCAGTCTCCATCTTTGGCCAAATCATCGATGTGAACTGCAAAAACAAATACGACAACAACGTGCGCAACTCCGACATCGTCGTGCGCGTCGACGTCAGCGGCTACAGCGCCGCCAGCTTCTTCCCGTCGGCCATCGACACCCTCTTGCAGCGCGGCGAAACCGCAGCCCGCAGCCACTGGGACGAACTTTTGGCCCTGCGCCGACGCGCCGGAATCGACAGCACCGCCCGCGCCGACGCCCCCGTGAGCCGCGCCGTGTCGCCTTGGCACTACGTCCACATCGCCGACTCGCTGGCCAGCCGGCCGCGACCCGCAGCGGTACCCGTCGTCCATCTCGGCGCAAGGTTCGACACCGAGGAGTCGGTTGCTCTCCAATTGGGATTCGACGCCCCGCTGCACACACGGATACCCGTCGGGGTAAAAGCCTCACTGCGGCTCGGCCGCCGCATCCTGGGTCACCTCGAGGGTCAGCTGTTCCCCGAAGGCAAAGCCAACCCCTCGCTGGCCTACACTTTCGAGCACAACGACATCGACATCAACCGCCTCGGCTACCGCGCCTATAACGTCAAATTCAACCACCACCGCGTCGAGTTCGCCCCCATCACCATGAACCTCCGCAAGATGGACCTCAGCCTCTCGGCCCGCTGGGACTACTACAACTACTACGGCAAAATCCTCTCGTCCAACATCTCCACGTTCGACATCTCCAACAACAGCTACTTCAGCTACCGCGCCGAACTGTTCTTCAACTCCGAGGACGACTGGCACCTGCCCTCGCGAGGCACACGCTTCCGTGCCACATATATGTTCCTGACCGACAACCTCGTAACCTACAACGGAGGCCCGGCACTCAACGACATCAGCGCCCACTGGCGCATGAACATACCCGTTTCGCGACGCATCTCGCTCCAGTACCTCGTCTACGGACGCCTGCTCTTCGCCGACGTGGTGCCCCTGCCGCTCTACAGCGCCGTCGGCACCGAATGGTTCGGCCACTACGTCGAGCAGCAGATGCCCTTCGCCGGCGTCGGCGGCCTCGAACTCACCGACCGCCATTTCGTGGCAGCACAAATCCAAGCCCGCTGCCGACTCGGCAACAACCACCACGTGCTCCTGCGCGTGGCCGCCGCCAAACAGGGCGACAACATCGACGGCCTGCTCAACTCACACCTCCTGCTCGGCTCCTCGGCAGGCTACTTCTACAACTCGTTCATCGGCCCCATGGGATTCACCGCCGGCTACTCCACCCTCACCCGCCGACCCTACTTCTACATCAACATCGGCCACGAATTCTAAAAGGCTTGATTTTCAACAAGTTACACATATTTACATAAACCACTGTAAACCAACCATTTAGATAGGTTCGGGTCGTACTTGCCTCGGCCTTACATCGGACACCCTTCGGCCACCCCTTCGGCACACCCCGGTTTTGTCCGTCCGGATTCCATACAAACGCCATCTACAGCCCCAAAAAACAACTTTTTTCAAAAAAATTCACAATTTTTTGTTGATAATCCAAAAAAAAGTTGTAATTTAGCACTCAGAAAAGTAGCCGCAAAAAGCTGCCAAAATCTAAGTAACAAATTAAATAACAATAATATGGAAGCAAAGAAAAGCCCTAAAGCCGACCTCGAAAAACAGAGAGGTTTGTATTTGGAAATCGGTTTGGCGGTCACGCTGCTGATTGCTTTGGTTGCTTTCAACGTCAAATCCTACGACCGTAGCGACGTCGAAATCATACAGCGCACCGCTATGGACGAGATTGACGCCGAAATCATCCAAACCAGTGTCGAGGAACCACCACCTCCACCACCCGCCGAGGAACCCGAAGTGGCCACCGACCTCACAATCGTCGAAGATGACGCCGAAATCAAGAACGAAGTAGGTATCATCGATATGGGCGACAACGCCAACCAGGCCGCCCAGGAGTTCACTCCCGTACAGGTCGAGGAGGAAGAGGAGGTTGTCGAGGAGGAAATCTTCACCGTCGTTGAAAACGACCCCGAATTCCCCGGTGGCATGGATGCCCTCTACAAATATCTGCGCGAGAACATCAAGTATCCGCAGATTGCCAAGGAGAACAACATCACCGGCCGCGTGTTCGTCACCTTCGTCGTCGAGAAGGACGGCTCCATCGCCAACCCGCGCATCCTGCGTGACATCGGCGGCGGTTGCGGTGCCGAAGCTATCCGTGTGGTGAAATCCATGCCTAAATGGAACCCCGGCAAACAGCGCGGCAAACCCGTCCGTGTGCAGTTCAACCTGCCCGTGATGTTCAACCTGCAATAAGGCTGAAACGCTTAACAACCATCGGGATGGAGTTTCGCAAGAGACTCCATCCTTTTTATATTTATCTCCATGGCTCCAATTCCACCTCGACGCCCGTGCTTCCGAACGGCTCGGCGTTGCGTGCGCTGCCGTCGTGCGGATAAATATTCCACAAAGCCATCCATGGACGGTAACTGAAATCCCACAGACGGATGTCGTCCGGACGTGAGATTTCCAATCCCAAGTACCTGAGTTTGTGCGGCGGAAGCTCAATCACGTGGCGCTTGCCGGTGATAGTGACGGCCGAGAGGTAGACAAGGCGCACCGTGTCGACGGTCACGCGCATGTTGGCGTTCTCGTTCAGTTCCACCTCCTTTTTAACCAGCGACACACCGAGCACCGAGGCCTCGAGGCTGTAGGTGCCGGGCAGCAGCTTGCCAAGGTCAAACGTGCCGTCCGAGCCGCCCATGGCCAGGGCCTTCACCGAATCCTGCTGCCGCAGGGTTATCTTGCAGAACGGCTCGGGTTTGCCGGTTGCCCGCGACACCACGATACCGCGGATGGCGATGCTGTCGTTCCGAGGCTCAGGCTCCCGGATGACGACAGCACGGTTGGGGCGCGACACTGCGGCGTGGCTCAGTTTCTCGTAAAGCAGACGGGCGGGCTCGGCGTCGAGGGTCATGGCGTTGTAGTGACCCCAGAAATCGGAGCGGTAATCGCTGCTGCCGAAAGCGTCTGAGAGGGTTTGCCGATGTACCGGGATGGTGTCGAATGTGCCCTGCGGCGGCAAGGTGGAAAAATCCGTCAAGATCCACTCGACACAGTCCTGCCACGTCTGTATTTCGCCGACATGGCCGAACTCGATAGCTCGCAGCGAACGGCGTTTAGCATTATAATAATGTGTGAGCGTGTAGCTGCCCTCGCGCACGTCGTAGCTCCACGACGAGCTGTCCATCTCATAGGCAATCCGCGAGAAATAGAAGTTGACCCACATCTCCTGCGGTGCCCGCCGGTTGAGCGGTATCTGGCTCGAGGTGATACGCACTATGGCGAGGTCGCGCTTGCGGATGATGTATTCGTAGCGTGTGTTGTGCTGAGCCATGCGGTTGGGACCCACCGAACGCACGACGTAATACTCCTCGCCGTCGGCCTCGAACTGGCGTATTGGTTCGAACTCGTGGCTTTTGAGTTGGAGCCTCGACAGCGCGAAACTGGCCTGCGGGGTCGACACCGGGTCGAAATAAATTTCGTTGTCGGCATACTCGAGCCGCTGCCACACGCCTTCCACCGAGCCGGTTTTGTGGCGCAGCAGCGAACTGTCGATTACTACAAGGCGATGGCGCAGCAGCTGCTTGTAGTTGGTGGCCATCTCACGGTATTCAGGGTCGAGGTGATAAGCCTGCTTCTCGATGTAGTTCGCATACGGTGCCCGGCGCATGAGTATGACGGCCTCGTCGAAAAGGTATAGCTCGTCGTCGACGGCCCGCCAGTTGCGGAAGAAATAGGTCGGGTACGAAGTCTCGTTTGTGTAGTTCTTTGGTATGCGGCTCACCGCCTCGTTAAGCAGCTTGCGCGGCGATGCAAAATCGCTGACAACCACCTCTTTGAGGTTCAAAGCCTGCTCGCGGAGACGGATGTTGGAGTTTTTGCACAGTGCGGCCACAGTTACCGACTTGCTAATGTATCCGATTGAACGAATGTCTATAGTATCGCCGTCGTGATGCAACGGTATACGGAACTCATAGTATCCGTCATCGTTACACTGCACCCCAATCGAGGTCCCCCTCAGCTGGAGCATGGCGTAAGGCACCCCTTTTGAGCCGCTCGTGACCCTGCCGGAAATCAACGTGTAACCCGTTTGTGCCATTGCAACGGCACAAAAAGCGACAGTACTGACAAACAACAATATACGTTTCATAGGTTTTTTAGTTTCATTGTGCAAATATACACTTTTTTCAGGACTTGAATCAAAAAAAATGAACTTTTCTCTAATAATATAATACGCAGTTTTTTACCAAAATCTTACAGCGTAAATAAAAAAATCTTTCCATGTCAGGAATTTTGTGTAATTTTGCACCTCAATTTTCACAAGCCCGAGCAATGATAGCCATCAACAACCTCTCGGTTCAATTCACTGGTACCGACCTCTTTAGCGGAGTCACTTTCAACATCGGCGACCGCGACCGCATCGGCCTTGTAGGCCGCAACGGCGCCGGCAAGTCGACCCTGCTCAAAGTCATTGCCGGTATGCAGGCTCCCGAGACCGGCTCGATGATTATCGCCTCAGGCCAGACCGTGGGATACCTGCCGCAGGAGATGATTCCCGACTCGGTAGGGACCGTGATTGGCGAAGCCATGACGGCTTTCGCCCAAATCGACACCCTCGAGCAGCTGCAAACATCTCTGGCCGAACAGATTGCCGAACGCACAGACTATGAGTCGGCCGAATACCTCGCCCTTCTGCAACGCCACACCGACATAACCGAGCAGATTTCGATACTGGGCGGCTCAGGCCGACGCGAACAGGCCGAAAAAGTGTTGCTCGGACTCGGGTTCCGGCACTCCGATTTCGACCGTCCCGTGGCGGTGTTCAGCGGCGGATGGCAAATGCGTGTCGAACTGGCCAAACTACTGCTGCAACGGCCCGATTTCCTGCTGCTCGACGAGCCCACTAACCACCTCGACATCGAGTCCATACAGTGGCTCGAAACATTCCTCGGGACTTATCCTGGAGCCGTCATTCTGGTCTCGCACGACCGCACTTTCCTCGACAATATCACCACCCGCACCATCGAGATAACAGCGGGCCGAATCTACGACTATCGCTGTCCCTACTCCGAATACGTCCTGCAAATGCAGCAACGTCGCGCCTCGCAGATGGCGCAGCTTACCAACCAGCAGCGTCAAGTAGCTCAAATCGAAGCTTTCATCGAGCGTTTCCGATACAAGGCCACAAAGTCGAAACAGGTGCAGAGCCGCATCAAAATGCTCGAGCGCATGGAAGAGGTCAAAGTCGACGAAGTGTCGACCGAAACCATACATTTCCACTTCCTTCCGGCGCCTCACAGCGGCAAGATAGTGGTTGAGGCTACAAACCTTGGCAAAGCTTACGCCGACAACCAGGTGTTCGACCACGCCGACCTGCTGCTCACCTCAGGTTCACGTATTGCCTTCGTGGGCCGCAACGGCGAGGGAAAGTCGACTCTGGCCAAAATCATTGTGGGCGAAATAAACGACTACACCGGCACGTTCCGGCTCGGCGCCGGGGTGCAAATCGGCTACTACGCCCAGAATCAGGCAGCTCTGCTCGACGGCGAGAAAACCGTGTTCCAAACTATCGACGACATAGCTCTCGGCGACATACGTCCGAAAATACGCTCCATACTGGGAAGCTTCCTCTTCGACGACGAAGACATCGACAAAAAAGTCAAAGTACTCTCCGGTGGCGAAAAAGCACGGCTCGCGTTGGCCAAACTATTGCTCACTCCTTCGAATTTATTGGTGCTCGACGAGCCCACCAACCACCTCGACATGGATTCGAAGGACATACTCAAAAACGCCCTTCTCCAATACACCGGCACTTTGATATTAGTATCGCACGACCGCGATTTCTTGCAGGGGCTCACCGACTCGCTGTTCGAATTCCGCGACGGCCGCATACACCAGTTCAAGGGCGATATTTTTGAGTTTCTGGAGCAGCGCCGCCTCGCCGACCTTAAGGAACTGGAGGTCAAAAAAAACACTGCCGTAAAAACCCAAGAGGCCCAGAGTCAGGGCAAAGCGTCGTATCTCGAAGCCAAGGAGCGCGAGCGCGAACTGCGCAAACTCCGTAGCGCAGTCGAGCGTCTCGAAAAGGAAATCGAGGACATTGAAAATCAGATTGCCGAGCGCGACGCCGCCCTCGCCTCAGGCCAGCCCCAAAGTCAGGAATTCTACACTGAATACCAGCAGCTTAAAAATCTTCTAGACCGAAAAATGTCCGACTGGGAGGAAGCTACTATCGCCGTCGAGGAGTTCTGAACCCCGTTTTGCCGCCACCCGCCAACTCGGCAAACAAAAAAAATGTTAAAATTTGCATTTTACTTGTTTTTTACAAAAACAATTTGTACCTTTGTCCCATCTAACGGAACTCCACCATCTCCCTTACTCAAACACAATCGACTGATAATAAACATTATATAAACATCCAAAGCCGATGGGTACGATGGTCAATAACGGTACGTAACACTTTATGAAGAAAATTTTTACCAGTTTGATTGCGATTCTGCTACTGAGTTTTGCAGTTTCGGCTCAACAAAACGAACAAATGAGTGCGGCCCGGAGCCTCAACGCTCCCACCAAGGCCACTGCCGCCTCGAAACCCGTCAAACAGAACCGGCCCATCGCCGCCAAAGATGCCAACGACGGAGTCATCTTCTACGAAGATTTCAACAACGGCCTCGACAACTGGCAGAACATTAATTCCGACGGCGACAGTTGGTCTTGGGAGCTCAGAGACCTTGATGGCGCTGGAAACTACTGCGCCATGTCTCGTTCGTACTATTATGATTCGGTTTCACATGCATTGACACCCGACAACTGGCTCATCAGCCCTTCATTCGCCATTCCTGCCGATGGAGCCATGCTGACATGGTACGACATAACTTTCAACACCAGTTATCCAGCTGAGCACTACTCTGTATACGTCAAGAACGCCTACGACAGCACCAGCAGCTGGATTGCCATCTTCGACTACACTCTCACTGCCGACGACGGCAACTGGAACCTGCGTTCCGCCTCGCTCGACAACTTTGCCGGACAAACCATCAAAATAGCTTTCCGCCACTGGAACTGCTCCGACTGGGTTGCTATGGGTATCGACGATGTGACAGTCACATCCAATGCCAATCTTGCTCCTGTGGTCAATGTGAATTTCCCATACGAAATACCTTCTGGCACCACCACAACCTTCACATCCACTGTTGTGTCCACCACTGCGGTCACATATTCGTGGACAATTAACGACAATGTTGTAAGCACATCAGAGTCTCTTACCTACACATGGAACACCCCAGGCGAATACTACGTCGAACTTGCCGTCACCAACCAGAGCGGCACATCGTATGCCAGCGCATACGTATATGTCTTGGATTGCGACATAACCAGCTTCCCCTACTTTGTCACCTTCAACTACAACGACAATTGTTGGAGCCATTCTGGCTGGCGGAACAATGTCAATGGCAACACCTATTATATCAGTTTTGTTTCCACAGCCGACAATCTCTCTTCCGAAGACCTCACGTCGCCACTCATAACGGTTCCCAGTGGCGGAGCCGAGGTGACGTTTTCTTTGGCTGGTATCGGAACTGCCAACTTCAATATTTACGTCTCTACCGACGACGTCAACTATACCCTTATCGGCAGTCAACAGATTGTCGACGTTTCATCTTTCACGGCATACACCTACTCTCTCTCCCAGTATGCCGGACAAACCATACGCCTGCGTCTTTCGGCCAGTTGCGCCGCAGCCAACCAACTGGCAGGTGTTTATCAAGCCAATATAAGCGAAATTGTTGATTGCAACAATACCATCACTGAATTCCCGATGACGGTCATATTTGGCACCACTGAACACTGCTGGACACGCCCCAACTGGAGAAATAGTTCAACCTACACCTATTTCTATCCAACATCTGAGGACACCCTGACAGCATATATCACTTCGCCTTACATCACCATACCCAACGACAATGTCAATATGGACATTTCTTTGGCTGGAGTCAATGGCGTCACCTACAACATCTACGCCCTGTTCGACAATGGCGGACGCTCTATCATCGGGGACAACATTTATATTAACGACACCTATTTCAACACCTACAGCTTCGATATCAGCTGGTTGGCGGGAAACACCATCAGGTTCTTAATCGAAGCCATCTGCGAATCCGACGAACATACGGCTGCCGTGTCGGGCTTCAACATCTACACCTACACACCCGACACTTCGCAGGCTGTCGACTGCTCCACACCCATCGACGAATTCCCCTACTCGCACAGCTTCGACCAAGCACCAGACTGCTGGAATTTCGATGGCGAATGGTCCTTCAATGGACATGCCTACTGTTTCACCAACCCCAACTATACCTCCTTTGCCATATCGCCCCAGTTCAGCCTGCCCGCCGGGCGCGAATGCACGGTCACAATCTCGGTGGCTGGCAACGAAGGTGTGTATTTCACACCTAACATCGTAGTGAATGGCACACACTACAGCCATGGTGCCATTGCAGCTACCGCAGACTTCCAACAATACCAATTTGACGCAACCGAGTTTGCCGGCAACAACGTTCGCTTCGATATTGAGATATCCGGTGCCGAAGACAATGTATTTATACTGGGCTTTTTCGAAGTAGCAATCGGACAGGAAATAACTAACACCGCACCCTACAACGTGCAAATATATGGCTACCAAGAAGACGTCGTTGTCGCCAACACCGGTGCATGCTTCGGAGTCGAGTATGAAGGCTCCTCCGACAATCTCGCCGTCACTTGGGACCTTGTCGGCTCCGACAGTATCATATATGTTCCTGGTATGAGCAACGTCGTCTGCGGCCTCTGGACCATCCCCGGAACCTACATCATAACCTGCACCGTCACCAACAGCTACGGCTCGGCCACTGCCGAATACGTCGTCAATGTTGTCGAAGATCCCTGCGCTACCCCCGTCACCGAGTTCCCATACTTTGTGCCTCTCAACGGCGAGAATGAAAATGAAAACTGCTGGCAAGATTTCGACTGGTACTACTATAACGACTACAACGAGACCAACCCATTCTACTACTATATCACCTATGGCAACTCACCGCTCACATCGGCCTGGATTACACTGCCAGCCAGTGGCACATACGAGCTCGACTACGATGTGGCTTCTGTCGGAGAAAAGGAATATTCGGTGATACTGACCAACAGCGACGGCCTCAATAGCACCATCTTTACTGAAACTATAAACAACAACACCTTCAATGTGCGTCAGATTTCGCTGGCCGAGTATGCCGGACAGACTTTCCGCGTCACGTTCCAGCCCGCCTACGACAGCACCGGCAACGGTATGGCCCTGCAGGATTTCATCATCCGTGAAGTCATTGCTCCCGTTGTAACATTCAACTTCCCGGAGACGGTGATGGCCAACGACAACGTCCACGTGTACGCCACCGTCCACTCGGCTCTGCCGGTTGACTACCACTGGTACGCAATCAGTTCCACCGGCGACAGCGTCGACTACGGCACTGCTGCCAGTTTCACCACCTCGTGGAGCGAACCCGGCGACTACACCATGTACCTCACCGTCGGCAACGCACAATTTGGCTATCAAGACTTTGCCAAACCCTTCACCGTCATAGCTTGCGACACTGTTATCACCATCGGCCCCGACGTTCTCTACGCCCCCTCGCTGGGTTCGCTGCCCGAATGCTGGAGTGCCAACGGCTGGAATTTCATTTGCAACGACGACGAGAGCTGGTGCTACACCTATTATTATAATACCATCGAAAACAACCCCGTGTCGATAACCACCGCCAACCTCGCCATTCCGGACGACGGCAACATCTACTCGCTTATCGTCGAGGTGGCCTCATCCACACCCTTCCCCTACAGCGTGTATGTCAACGACGATGAGGTGCTCAACACAAGCAACACGAATCGGAACACTTGGTACTGGCATGGCATCAGCTTGGCAAACTACGCCGGACAGACCGTCAAGGTCAGCGTCCGCTCCACTATGCCGGCCTCAAAGTATCTCTACATCGACTTTATAGGTGTGCGCAAAGCCACAGCTCCCTACTTTACCCAGTTTGATTTCCAGACCGAGGCCGAGGTCAATACGCCCATCTACTACACTTGGTACTACAGCGGTGGCGGCTTGGACTGCACCGTCAACTGGGATCTCGATGGCGGCATTATGGACGAGGACGGCAACATCTACTGGACCGAGCCAGGCACCTACACCGTCACCTGCACTGTCACCAACGAGGTTGGCTCGACTGACACCTCTGTCGTCGTCACCGTCACCGAGCAGTCATGCCAGCCTGTCACCGAGTTCCCATACTACGAGAGCCTCAGCAGCGAACCTAACTGCTGGTACTACACCGATCCCGATACCGGAGAACCCGACTGGGCTTTTAACGGATACGCATACAACCTAACCAATTATATGTATCTTTCTTCCCCAACATTGACTCTTCCATATAACAATCCCATGCAGCTGAGCTTCTACGCGAACTTGGCCGACAGTGCAGTACTCGCAGTATATCTGTCTAATGCTGAAACCGGCGAATCCTTCCTCCTCGACTGGATTAATTCTATGTCGCAGAACACATGGAATGAGTTCACATACTCGCTTGCCGACTATGCCGGCCTCAACGTCGTAATAAGCTTCGTTCCCTTTGGCGCCGGTCAAATAGCTCTATCCGACTTCTATGTCGACTACGCCGAGCAGCAGAATTACCTGTATTTTGACTACGTCAACATTCCCAACTCCACCGAGCCAGGACAACTTGTAAACTTCAATGCCGGTGCCTCGTCGAACCAGTCTATAACATACGTCTGGACCATCGCCGACGAGAATAACAACTTCATCGAGAGCATCGAAGGTCAGGAAATTTCCTACGTGTGGGATGAACCTGGCACCTACAATGTGTCGGTTTGCGTCTACGCTGGCGAGATGAGCACCTGCTACAACCAATGGGTCACAGTTGAAAGCTGCGACACTCCCAAGGATGCCCCCTACTGGGCTTACTTCAGCGAGCACCAGCCCTGCTGGTACGACGAAGGCTGGCAATATATTGATTATGGCAACTACGGTTTTGCATACTACGTCCCCGCCAACGATGATGACCAGGCCATGCTTGTTTCGCCCTTCATCAACATCCCCGCCGACGGCCAGTACACTATCCGTATGGTTATGGGTGCCAATATCGACGAACCTGTGAACTTCAAGGTTTACGAGCAGATTGACTCCAACCTCACTGAGGTCTACTCCGGCACCGTTGTCGACAGTTACTTTGAACACAACACCTTCACTTTCGAGGTTGCCAACAACACCGCCAAGGTTGCGCGGTACTACATCGTTACCGAGAACCTCGGAGCTGACGAACTCATCGGCGTCCAGTCGTTCTACCTCGCCAGCACCTCGGCTCCCAGAATAGGCGAGATATATGTTTATGATCCCATCTATGCCGGAGAGAGCACCTGGCTCAGCTCATATTACTACCATGGCTCGCTCGAATGCACCTTCCAGTGGACTTCCGAAGGCGCTGTGTTCGAGTCCCCCAACGCATCTAGCACCTATGTGTACTGGACCGAGCCTGGCACATACGCCGTCACATTCACTATCAGCAACGCCCTCGGCTCGGCCGACACAACCTTCTACGTGACTGTTCTCGAGCGCGACACCACCGGCGACTACTGCGCTAACCTGGTCATCGACCAGTTCCCCTACACCCTCGACTTCGAGAACGGCCTGCAGTGCTGGGAAGAATATGAATATGCCTCTTGCACCCTACAGCCCTCAGCCTACTCGTATGAAGGCGAACACTGCTATGCAGCCTGCGGCTCGAACAATGACGATGAGGAATCCTACTGGTATATGCTCGGCTCACCGACAATCGACTTTGGCGGCCGCAACCACACCCTCAGTTTTTACACTCGTAGCTACAACAGTTCTGAATTGCTTATCGCTAACCAGAATATGGAAGTTATAGCCTCCACTGGCGATGTTCCGGAGCAATGGACCCGCTATGAGTTCGAGATATCATCCAACGTAACCAAACTGACGTTCTTCGCTCTCTCTGGTGGCGAAAGTGGCCGTGTCCTCTTCATCGACAACATCACGATTAGCGAAATCGGCGGTTGCACAACAGATACCATCTATATCCACGACACTGTGTACGTCAACGATCCCAACACCATCCACGACACAGTATACGTCGTCGATACCGTAACCATAGTCGACACCACCTACATTCATAACACCGTGACTATCAACGACACTGTGACACGTACCATCACCATGTTCGACACTGTCCACACCACCCTCAACGTGACCGACACCATCTACAACCACGTCAACCTGGTCGACACTGTCCACACCATCATCAACGTGACCGACACCGTCGTCAACACCGTTGAGGTCGACAGCGTGATATGGAACTTCATCCACAGCGACACGATAATCTACGACACCCTGCCCTACTACCTTGACACTATCATCGTCTACGACACCACTTGCGCCGACACCATCTACATTTTCGATACCATAATCATCCACGACACCGTGGTGGTCTCGATTGACACTGTCGACGCCGGACCCGATGTCAAGATTTACAGCAACGGCAGCCAGATAGTGATTGACGGCGCCCAGGGCCGCATGGTGAAGATGTACGACGCCGTTGGACGTCTGCTTGCCACCAAGTACGACTCCATCGACCACCTGCTCTTCGACGTGCCGAGCACCGGAGCCTACGTCATCAAGGTCGACGGAATACCCGCCAAGAAGATAGTGTTTGTCAAGTGACAAACTGACAACTAAACAGTGTGGGGCGGCCGAGCAAAGCTCGGCCGCCCCTATTTTTCACCTACGACACACAATATTTCCCGCCGTTTTGCGTTATTATTGAAATGAAAGACATCCGTGGATACAACGCTTTGGTCACCGGCGGCACGTCGGGCATGGGCTGGGAATATTGCCGCCAGCTCGCCGCCATGGGCTGCAACGTGCTGATGGTGTCGAACCAGACCGAGCTGCTCGCCACACTGCCAGGCCGGCTCGCCGCGGAATACGGCGTGACGGCCTGGGGGCTCGACGCCGACCTCGCGCTGGAATCGGCGGCCGACGAGGTGTGGGAATTCTGCCAGCAGCGGCAGCTCGAAATCGACATCCTGGTCAACAACGCCGGTATGTTCTTCTTCCACGAACTGGACTCGGCCACACACGACAAAGCCATCGCCATGCTGCGGCTGCACGTCGTCACCCCAACGCGGCTGACCATGCTTTTCGGCGAGGCGATGAAGGCGCGGCGTCGCGGCTACATAGTCAATATGTCGTCGATGACTGCCAACCTGCCGACGCCGGGCATCACCATGTATGCCGCCACAAAGGCCTACCTCAAGAGCTACTCGCAATCGATGTATTTCGAGCTGGCGCCCTACGGCGTCGGCGTCACCACCGTGCTGCCCGCCGCCGTGGCCACGCCGCTCTACCGTATGAGCCCCCGAATGATGAAACTGGGCGTCGCCGTGGGACTTATCCGCACCCCGCAGAGCCTTGTGCGGAAGGCCCTGCGCGCCATGCTGCGCCGCCGCCACGTGGTGAAACCCGGCGCGATGAACCGTTTGCTGCCCGTGCTGATAAAGATGCTCCCCAACCGTCTGGAGCTGAAAATCTGGAACCGTCTCAAAAGCCCATCGGACTCCTCGAAAAAATCCTGAAAAAAAACCTTCGAGGGCAAAATCGGGGTTAAAAGTCCACAAATCACCAACCATCTGAAAATCAACAAATTATACACTTTTACACAACGCACTGTAAATCAGTGGGTTGGATAGGTTCTCCTCGGGTTTGGGTCGGCCTTAGGTCGGCCTTGGTTCGGCTTGATATTGTCGGCGGCCGACGGAATATGGTTGAAAGGCAGTGAAACCACTGATTTTCAGCGGTTTCGCTTTTCACTTCTCGCTTTTCGATTTAATCGAAGTAGATGAGCACGGGGTCGCCGGCGCGGAGGCCGAGGAGTTTGGCGGCGGAGGCTTCCTTGAGGGCGAGCTCGAGGTGTCCGGTGGCCGACACGGTGAGCAGCAGGCGGGCGGCGTTGCGCGGCGACGGGCGGCCTGGGTCGTAGCTGTTGGAGAGCTCGCTGACGGTGAATTCGCGCACCACCAGACGGAAGGGGCGGCGGCTGCGCACCTGCTCGAACTGCTGGTGGGTGATGGCGAGGTAGGCGTTGCCGTAGGCGTCGGTGTAGGCGACGTAGACTTTGAGGCGGCCGCCTTCGTCGAACCACGACGATAGCTGGCGGCGGTTGAGGCGGTCGATGGGACGGCCGATTTCGCTCAGCGGAGTGCCCGAGGCCAGCATTACTGCCACCTTGCAAAACAGGTTATAGGCCGCAAAGGTGTAGTAGTCGCCATCCTGGAACACACTGATTTCCACCGCGTTGTCGAAATCGTCGCCAAACACGGCTGAAGGCAGGCCATTGTCGGTGCAGATGAAGTACTGGCCGTGGTGCTCGACCACGAGGAAGCTCTGGTCGGCGGTCTCGACCGAGTTGACGTCGATGATGTGGATGGTGCCGGGCGGGAAGCCGAGGCAGGCGTTGCGCACCACAAAGACGGCCTGGATGATATTGTACGGCTCGAGGCCGAGCGCGATGTCGACCACCTCGGCGTCGGGCAGACTGCTGTAGAGGCGACCCTTGACCATCCCGGCAAAGAAATCGCGCACACCCCAGTCGGCTGTCAATGTGATTATTGGCCTGCTCATATCAAAAGAAATGTGGGTGCAAATTTACGAAAAAAACTTCAAAGCCAAAAGTTTTTTGTAAATTTGTAGAAATCCGTTGCCTGCGACAACGGACACAATAATTTGTAAATCAAAAAATTAGAACAAATAATGTCACTGCTCTCAATCCGAAATTTGCACGTCGCGATAGGCGATAAAGAGATTTTGAAAGGCGTCGACCTCGAAATAAACGCCGGCGAAGTCCACGCCATAATGGGCCCCAACGGCAACGGCAAAAGTACCCTGGCCGGAGCCATAGCCGGCAACCCCAAATACACGGTCACGCAGGGCGAAGTGCTCTACCGCGGCCGCAACATCCTCGACCTCAGCGTCGACCAGCGCGCCTGCGAGGGCATATTCCTCGGATTCCAGTATCCGGTGGAAATCCCCGGCGTCAGCATCACAAACTTCATGCGCACCGCTGTCAACGAGCAGCGCAAATATCGCGGCCTCGACCCGCTGTCGGGCGCCGAGTTTCTCCACCTCATGGAAGAGAAGAAAAAAGTTGTCGAGATGACCACAAACCTCGCCAACCGCTCTGTGAACGAAGGCTTTAGCGGCGGTGAGAAAAAGAAAAACGAGATATTCCAGATGGCGATGCTCAACCCCACCCTGTCGATATTGGACGAGACCGACTCGGGCCTCGACATCGACGCGCTGCGCATCGTGGCCTCGGGCGTCAACCAGTTGCGCTCGGCCGACAACGCCACCGTGGTCATCACGCACTACCAGCGCCTTTTGGACTACATCGTGCCCGACTTCGTGCACGTGCTTTACGAGGGCCGCATTGTCAAGACCGGACCCAAGGAGCTGGCTCTGGAACTCGAGGAAAAAGGCTACGACTGGATCAAAGAGGAACTGAAATGATTAGGAAAGATATTTTGCCCGATGTCTGGGGCGACGACTGGAAAGCCACGGGCGAGGCCGCGCGGCTCGACATCGCGGCAGGGACGCAGCTCTGCGCCGTGCTTTGCAATCCCACCGACGCACCCATGTTCATGCTCAAGGACGGCCAAAGCGGCTACACACTCATGCCCGACAACGGACGACTCGACATCCACGTGGCCGAAGGTGCCACCCTGCAGCTCTACCGGTTGCAAGGCATGAACACCCCGGAGCATCACCTGACGCAGACCGACATAGCCATGGAGGCCAACGCAACGTTGACCATGTGCACCGTCACCCTCGGCGGAAGCCATGTCAGGAACAACGTCGTCGTGCGTATGCGCGGCGAGGGTTGCACCCTGAATGCCGACGGGCTCTACCTCATCGACCGCGAGCAGGAATGCGACAACTACATTTTTGTCGAACACGCCGCACCGCGTTGCTACAGCCGCGAACTTTACAAAGGCATCGTCGACGACGCTGCCCGCGCCCGTTTCAACGGCCATGTGCTCGTGCAGGACGGCTCCGTCAAAACCGAGGCCTACCAGACCAACCGCAACATCCTGCTCACCGACAAAGCCCACGTCGACACGAGGCCTTTCCTCGAAATCTACAACGACGACGTGAAGTGCTCGCACGGCAGCACTATCGGCCAACTCGACGACCAGGCTCTGTTCTACCTCCGCTCACGCGGCATAAGCGAACGCACCGCTATGACGATGCTGAGTTACGCTTTTTGCGACGAGGTCATACGCCGAATCGAACTGGAATCGCTGCGTGAATCGGTTGGCGACATGGTCAAAAAACGTCTCCACGGCGAACTCACCTCATGCGACGAATGCGCCATAAAATGCAGCAATCCCTGCAACGGCGAGGACGCACACTTCGAAATCGACGTCACTAAACTATAGCCCCGGAATGTTGCGCGCAGCGGTCATAGCCTTGATGATTGTGCTTTGCCTGCCCCTCGCAGCGCAAAAAAACACGTGCGGGCCAGCCATCCGACAGTCGGACCGTGCACAATACGAGCAGGCTGTATCCGCCTACAACCGCAAGGACTACAACACCTGCGGGACGCTGATGCGCAAAGTGTCGGCCAAAAATCCCCGTGCCGCCGACCCATATTTTTATCTCGGGATGTGCGCCGTGCGCAAAGACTTCAACGCAGCAGGCATCCGACGCTATTTCACAAAATTGATGACAATGTGCCCGGATTACCCTAATCCGCTGGCGCACTTTTATTTGGGCGTGATTTATTACAGCGACGACCGCTTCGACGAAGCTGTCGAGAGTCTGCAACGGTATTTCGACATGAACTCCATTTCGGGCGACAAAGAGTCAGAAGCAGCCTACCCCGAAGCCTCCAACTACCTGTACTGGGCCACATTTCTGGCCGAAGCCACCCAAAACCAAGTACCTTTTTTCCCGTCGGTAGTCAGAGGCGTGTCGTCGAAACACAGCGAGACCCTCCCCTACCTCAGCCCCGATGGCAAACAGTTCTACTACTTGCGCCAGGTACCGGTGGAAAAAGCCAAGACATTCTACACCAGAGATTTGGAGGAGAAAGTCTATCGCCTATACATGAGTCGATTCCGCGATACGGCTTTCACTGCCGGCGAACCTTTAGAGGAGCCTTTCAACCAAGGCGAGAGCGAAGGCAACATAACCACAACGGCTGACGGACGGCTTTTGTATTACTCCGTAATGACTACGAGTTCAAAGGGTTACGCCAACTGCGACATTTTCTACACCGTCAATCGTGGCGGCAAATGGGATGAACGCATAAATGCCGGCCGCAACGTCAACGGCGAAAATACCTGGGAGTCACAACCCTCGATAACGCCAGATGGCCGATACCTCTATTTCGCCTCGAACCGACAGGGCGGCTACGGCGGCACCGACATCTGGCGCTGCCGACGGCTCGCCAACGGCGACTGGAGCCGCGCCGAGAACCTCGGCCCCTCGGTAAACACCTCAGGCAACGAGAAATGTCCTTTCATACACGCCGACGGACACACCCTTTACTTCGCCTCCGACGGCTGGCAAGGCTTTGGCGGCTACGACCTCTATTTTATAAATACCGCCGACAACTACTCGCAACGTCCTACAAACCTGGGACTTCCGATCAACAGCGAGCACGACGAAATATACTTTGGCGTGACCGCCGACGGCAGCCAAGCCTACTACGCCGGCCGCGCCACCGACTACAAAGGCGTTGGCGGCACCGACATTTTCATGTTCGACCTTTACCCCGCGGCACGGCCAGAGCCCATGACAACGGCTCGGACCCAAATCGTGTCGGCCGACGGCGCACCCCTTCCTGCCACACTGACAATCGAGCGCGATGGTGCCGACGCCGCTGTGTACTTTGCCGACTCGGCCAACGGGAGCATCGTTGCCATGATGTCGAGTCGCGAGGACAATCTGCTGATTGTCAGCTGTGAAGGCTATGCACCGTACCTTGTCGAGATAGCCGCCATGCGCGTCCGTCAGGGTCAGACCCTTCCAAAAAAAATCGAGCTCAAACCCATGGTTGACGGGGTTTCGGTCACGGTCGACATACGACTTAATGCCGACGGGAACCTGAACCCGACAAGCCAGCGACTACTGCGGGCCTGCGCCGAATTCCTGCTCGAAAACCCGATGTTGCACGCCGTGGTCGAGATGCCTCACAAGGCCGATGCTAAAGTCGCACACGACTACCTGCTGCAGCAACGGCTGCGTCCCGAGCGGCTCACCTATCGCGGCGGCACCGACGTGGGCTCGCCACGGATAACCTTCAAAATGAGATAGACCGTGAATGTCAACCGACCCATATTCCGCGTGTTCCGATATCTGCGATTTTTCAAGAAAGAAATCGCGTTGAATCTCATTTTCAACTTGTTGCACGTATTTTTCAACCTGTTTTCATACGTCCTCATCATACCATTCGCCGAGTTGCTGTTCGGGCTTTCGCCGGTTGCCACCGAGTGTCCACCACTCGATTTCAGCCAGCGCGGACTGACCGACTGGGCTCTGTGGCACCTGTACCAATACAAGGAAAGCCTCGGTCTTTGGCAGTGCCTGCTCATCGTGGCGGGCGGCTACCTCGGCTGCTCACTGCTTTCAAACCTGTTCCGCTACCTCGGGATGCACTTCCTGAGCCCCATTCGTAACGGCATGACCGAACATCTGCGCAACGACATCTACCACAAAATCACGATTTTACCCGTCTCATATTTCACAACCGGACGGCGTGGCGACATCATGAGCCGCATGGCGAACGACCTTGTGGACGTGGAGTGGAGTGTGGTGAGCACCCTGCAGTCGCTCATCAAAGACCCCATCAACATCGTTGTATTCTGCGCCACCCTCATCTTCGTCAGCCCCAAACTCTTCCTGCTTTTCGTGCTCATCCTGCCGCTGACGATATTCCTCATAGCCCGCATCGGACGCAGCCTGAAGAAAAATTCGACCCGTGGCCAGAACCGGCTGGGCGACCTTTTCGCTATGCTCGAAGAGTCGTTGGACGGCATCCGAGCCATCAAGTCGTTCGGACGCGAGGAGGCTCAAGCACGGCGTTTTGCCCGAGTCAACCGCCAATACAGCCGCACCATGGTCCGTGTGGCATCGCGTCGCGAACTGAGCAGCCCTCTGTCGGAGGTCATGGGCACCGTGGGACTGGTAGCGATACTTATCGTTGGCGGATGGCTTGTGATTGGCGGCGAGCTGCAGTCGTCGGTGTTCATCTTCTTCGTCATCATCTTTGCGCGACTCATACCGCCGGTGCAATCCATCGTCAAATCATACAACAGCCTGCAGAAAGGCAGCGCCTCGGCCGCGAGATTCTTTGAGATTTTGGATGCCGACGAAACCATTCTGGAGGAGCCCGACGCCGTCATGCTGACCGGATTTGAACGCGAAATCGAGTATCGCGACGTGTCGTTCGCCTACAACGGGAGCGACGGCAACCCGGTGCCGGTACTCGAAAATATCAACCTGACCATCGCCAAGGGCCGCACGGTGGCCATAGTCGGCCCCTCGGGAGCCGGCAAAACGACCCTCGCCGACCTGCTGCCGCGTTTTTACGACTGCACTGGCGGCGAAATCGCCATCGACGGGCTGCCGATAAAACGTGCCAACATCAACTCGCTGAGGGCGCTGATGGGCGTGGTGTCGCAAAATTGCATCCTGTTCAACGACACGGTGGCCGGCAACATCGCTTTCGGGCTGGAAGGAGTGTCGATGGACGACATCAAGAGGGCTGCCACGATTGCCGGCGCCGACGAATTCATCAACGCTTTGCCCGAGGGCTACAACACCCCGGTCGGCGACCGCGGCGAGACCCTTTCGGGCGGCCAGCGGCAGCGACTGAGCATAGCCCGCGCCGTGCTGCGCAATCCGCCGATACTGATTCTTGACGAGGCAACGTCGGCACTCGACGCCGAAGCGGAACGCTCCGTGCAGCAGGCACTCGACGCCCTGATGAAGGGTCGCACGGCGATAGTGATAGCCCACAGGCTGTCGACAGTGAGCCACGCCGACGAGATATTAGTGCTCGAAAAAGGCAAAATTGTGGAGCGCGGCACACATCAGGAGCTGTCGGAACACGACGGTTTGTACAAGAAACTTCTTGAAATGCAAAGCTTTACACACTGAAGCGAAGAAAAATTTTGCCAATTCGCAAAAAATTAGTACTTTTGCACCCGCTTTCAGGGAGTATAGCTCAGCTGGTTCAGAGCGCCTGCCTTACAAGCAGGAGGTCACTGGTTCGAACCCTGTTACTCCCACGAGCGGCCGCGACGCAAAGCGTCGCGGCCGCATTGTTTACAAACCCTACGTATTTCTATAACAGCCTATTTGCCAGCACCTTGGTCCTATCTTCCTCGGCCTTGAATCGACCCCGGACGGACTTGGCCGAGGCAAGGCCGATGTAAGGCCGAACCAAACCCGAGGAAAACCTATCCAACCCATTGGTTTTCAGTGGGTTATAAAATTTTAACCAAATGATTGATTTTCAAATACTTAGAATTTGTCGGATGTCAGGCGGAGAATTTCTGTGTAAATTCGTGCCGTAGGAAAACCCATGACGTTGTAATAGCAACCTTCAATACGGCTGATTCCCACCATTCCAATCCATTCCTGAATGCCGTAAGCCCCAGCTTTGTCGAAGGGGTGGCATGTGTCGACGTAATGCTCGATTTCGGAGTCCGTCAGCGGCCTGAAGACGACATCAGTGCGCTCGGTGAACGATGTTGTCCGACCCTGCCACACAAGGCAGACGCCAGTGTAGACCTCGTGGCGGCGCCCCGACAGCGACCTCAACATGGCCACCGCTGCATCGCGGTCGGCGGGCTTGCCCAACACTTGGCCGTCGAGGGCCACTATGGTGTCGGCCGTGACGAGCATACGGTCGGAGCCGAGAGCCGCAGTGTCGACGGCAGCCGCCTTCTTGCGGGCTATGGTTTCGGCAACCTGACTGACAGGCAGGTTGGGGTCGACGTGCTCGTCGGCGTTGCAATCGACGCACTCGGCAGGCCACCCCAGCGACTCGATAAGCTGCCGCCGGCGTGGCGATTTTGAAGCCAATACAATTATCATTTGACCTGCTGACCTGCTTTGAATTTGAGCGAACGCATCTCCTTACCGGACTGGTCGTACCACACCCACTTGCCGTCTTTCTCGCCGTCGGCGAACGAACCCTTCTCCTCGGGCTTGCCGGCCTCGTTGTAGCGCTCGTATTTGCCGTTGAGGACGCCGGCGCGGAAGTTCTGGCGCAGCTCTATTTTGCCGTTGGGGAAATAGCGCACCTCCTCGCCCTCCTTCTCGTCGTTGGAGTAGTGGATTATGTAGCGGACCGTGTTGTCGTCGTAGTAGCCGCGCCACTCGCCGTTCTTGAGGCCCTGGCTGAACGAGCCGGTGTAGTCGACGGTGCCGTCTTCGTACCACGAAGTCCACACGCCGTCCTCCTTGTCGTTCAAATATTTGCCCTCGTGGAGCTTTTTGCCGCTCTCGTACCAGGTGGTCCAGAGGCCCTGACGCTTGCCGTCGATGTACTGGCCGCTGCGCCACTGCTCGCCGGTTTCGTAATAGTAAGTCCATGTGCCGACCTCTTTGCCGGCAGCGTAGTTGCCCTTGATGCCGAGACGGCCGTTGGTGCGCCAGTAGAAACGCCACTCGCCGTCCTGATCGCCGTTGACAAGGCGGCCTTCCATGTCCTTGTTGCCGTCGGGGGTGTACCACACGCCGCGGCCGGTGAGCTCGTTGTCCTTGTAGGTGCCCTCGAACTTGACGCGGCCGTTGCTGAACCACTCGCGGGTGGCGCCTTCGCGGCTGCCGCCTATGTATACCACCTCGTCGCGCTGCTGGCCGTTCTCATACCACGAGCGGTAGGTGCCGTTCTTCTTGCCGGCCACCACCTCGATCTCGCTCTTGAGGTCGCCGTTGCGGTACCAGCTGCGCGACACGCCGGTTTCATAGCATTCCTCGGCCATGCGGCTGCCATTCTCGTAGAACATACGCCACACGCCGGTGCGCTGGCCGTTTTTGTAGGAACCCTGCTGCGACACGCGGCCGTCGGGGTACCACCACGTCCATGCGCCGTTGCGCTGGCCGTCGTCGGTGACGGTGCCTTCGACAGCCATCTGCTCCGAGTTGTCGTAGAATTTCTGGTAACGGGTCTGAGCCGCCGCCGTAAAAGCGAAGGCGGCGCAAAGGGTTAATGCTATGACTTGACGTTTCATTATCTTGTATATGGTTATTCCGAGTGTTCTGGAAACTCTGATTATTCTGAATAAATAAATTCGATGCGGACCGGGTTGGCGGCCAACGGACCGGCCACCACGGCGCGCTGTGCCATGTGGCGGCGCGAGTTGAGGGTGAGCAGCAGGCCACGGTCCTCACCGTCGCGCAGCAACATCTGGGTGTGCATGGTGACGCGCATACGGTAGCAGTTGCGCACGGTGTCGTAGGAGCCGTCGAAACCGGAGTAGGTGTAAGTGTCGATCAGGTCGTCGATGGGGAACACCGAGCCGTCGGACATATAGCGCGAAGCCAGGATGCGGTCGGGGCGGTCGCTGTCGGAGTCGGCGGTCAGTGGCAGCAGCAGTTCGGCGTAATGGATGGCGGCGTAGGGGTGCGCCTCGCGGAAAGCGGCCACGGCGTTAGCGAACCCGAGCTTGAGGTTGTAGCCTCCGAGGGGTTCAAAATAGAGACGGTGCAAACCGGCAAGGCTGTCGGCGCCAAGGGTGGTTCCGGTATAGTCGTGGGTGAAGTTGGTGAAATGGTTGGCTTCGCCCACCTTAAGGGTGTAGGTGAGGCTGTCGGCAGGGTTGTCGACAAAATGATAATAGACTGTCATGCAGGTTTTTGCTGCAGCCCAGTTGACTGTCACCATGCAGGGGTCGGAGTCGCTGTCGAGAATACGGATGCGGATACCCTTCATGTTTTCGAGGAACTCTTCCTCGGTGTGGCGGCCCTGGAGCAGGGTCTTGAAGTCGTCGCTCATGCGGAAAGAGATAATGCTGTCGACGGCTGAATAATTCTTGCTGGCGCTGTAGAACACCATCGACTCGTTAGTGAGCCGGACGTCGGTGGAGTAGTAGGAGCTATCGGTGTAGACCTGCTCGGCCAGCTGCTTGATTTCGAAATGCAGGTTGTAGGTCGAATTGGCGTTGCCGGGGAAAAAGCCGTGGGTTGCAAGGGTGAGCACTACCGAGTCGATGACGGAGCTCTCGTCGAAAGTGATACCGGTGCTGTTGGGCAGGGCGACCTGCGAATAAATGACCGAAGTCATCTTGCCGAAAGCAGTGTCGCTATAGTTGCCGACGATACCCATCGAGTAGCCCGAGGTCAGCAGCGAGTCGTCGCGAACACTCATGGCAATATCGGCATAAAGTGTGTCGCGCACCCCCTGGTATATGGTCGAGGGGTCCTGCAGGTTGAGGCCTATCTCGGTCTCGTCGGTGTTGCAGCCCGCCATGCAAAAAACAGCAAGCAAGGCCAATAAAAAATGTCCCGTTCTGAGTTTCATCTAAGTTTTAATTGTTTACGTTGCTGCCAATAATCGAGTCGTAGAGTTTGTTGATTTTGGCGTAGAATTCGTTTTGATTGTCGTTGTAGTCAAGCACATGGCGTTTGTTTTCGTGGGCGTAAGCCACCAATTCGGGGTCGACGTCGGGCGAGCCGATAATGACGCCGTGCGAGAAAGTTATTGCCGCCTTCATGAGGCCTTTGTAGTCGGTCTGGCTGTAGAGGCGGAGGTCCTTGGCAGTGGCGCCTTCGTTCTTCATCTTGCGCTCGAGGTCGGGGTTGATAATGCCCTTGAACTCGTCGCCGGTGAGGGTGATGACGGACTTGGTGCCGCTGAAGAATGCGTTCTCCTTGTTGATTCGGCGCAGATAGAAAGGAATCATGCAGCTGAACCAGCCGGTAAAATTAATAAGGTGGGGCTGCCATGAGAGCTTGCGCACCGCCTCGAGTGTGCCGCGTCCGAAAAAGAGCAGGCGCTCGTCGTTGTCGTGCGCGGGGGTGCCGTCGTCCTCAAACAAGCCGCCACGGTTTGAAAAATATTCTTCATTGTCGATAAAATAGACCTGCATACGAGCCGACGAGATGGAGCCGACCTTGATGATGAGCTGGTGGTCGCAGTTGTTGAGGATAAGATTCATACCGGAGAGGCGAATAACTTCGTGCAACTGATTTTTTCGCTCATTGACGTAGCTGAAACGAGGCATGAAGACCCTGATTTCACGACCGCTTTCCTGCGTAAAGACCGGCAAATGACGGCACAAATAGGCGTTGGCCGAATCAGGTGTAAACGGCATAATCTCCTGACTAACAAAGAGTATTCTTCCTTTTCCCATACTTTTTATAATCTTCTAAATTAAATGCAAAGTTACGTTTTTTTTTTGATTTAGACAAAAAAGTTTTTAAATATTGTTTCTAATCAGATTTTTTTTCATATTTTTGCAAAATATTTTTGTAGCAAAATGAACCCAAAGTCAACGCTCGACAACAACGGTAAACAATTATTAGACAGAGCACAACGCTATTGCGCTACCTCTGAGCAATGCTGCTCGTCGGTGCAGAAAAAACTGCTCGACTGGGGCGCTAACCTTACCACAGCCAACACAATTGTAGATATGCTGGTGTCCGAAAAATACATCGACGAGGCCCGTTATTCGGTGGCTTACGTCGACAGCAAGGTACGCCACCAACGTTGGGGACGCATAAAGATAGCCTACGAGCTGCGCCTCAAACGCATTCCCAACAACGTCGTCACGAAAGCTATGACCACCGTCGACGAGGCAGCCTACGCCGAGTCGCTCCAGTCGCTCACAGCCATGAAGCTCGCCGCTCTCGGCAATCTGGAGCCTCACCAAATCCGCACCAAGCTCAACACTTACCTGTCGTCTCGCGGATTCACTGCCGAAGAAATCAACAATTCAATAAACCAAAACATCAACCAATGAAAAAAACAATTACTTTTGTTGCCATGGCCATGGCTCTGACCATCACCGCTTTGGCCCAGGACGAGCCGGCCGTCATCAACCCCTTCAACGGCAGCTGGACCACCTCGTCGAAACCGGCGCTCACCATCAACGAGCAGCTGTACAACAACTGGTCGTCGTCCGGTAACTCGCAAATAGCCGCAACTGCTTCGTTCTTCGGCAACTACAAATACACCCACGCACGCTTTGTGTGGGACAATGTGGCCGACCTCGCCTACGGTTACGCCTGGCAGGACCTCGACAACGATACCGTCGGTGGACGCTTCGAGAGCCGCCGCAAAAGCATCGACAAAATCGACCTGACCTCGTCGCTCTCCTTCAAGGCCTTCAAGGACTGGGGTGCCAACTTCACCGCCAACTTCAAGTCGCAGTTCGACAACGGTTACGAATACAACGGTTTCGGCCCTGCCGCCGAGGCCTCGAAAGTGCTTGTGTCGGGTTTCATGGCTCCCGCCTACCTCACCACCGCACTATCCTTTGAGCACAAACGCGACAACTGGTCGGTTTCGCTCTCCTTCCTCACCGGCAAAACCACTTTCGTCACCAACGACAGTCTCATCTCGGTCGGCAAGAACTACGGTGTCATCCAGCCCGACGACTTCGACGCCGCCGACCCCGCAACCTTCAGACATGCCTACTTCGCCCTCGGTTCGTATGTCAAATTATTCTACCTCAAGAAAGACATTCTCCCGAGACTCGACCTCTACGCCCGCGCCGAGTTCTTCTACGACTACAAGAAACCCGGCAACATGGCCTGGAACGCCGACCCCACCGTCATGGCCACCGAGTCTAAATACACTCTCTCCAACGGCACCGACACCTGGGAGCGCCTCAGCGGTATGAACTGGCTCCAGAAACGTATGTTCGAGACCGACATCGACTTCGAGCTGAAACTCGACTACCGCCTCTCCAACCACATCGCCGCCAACTTCGCACTCAACCTCAAGTACGACACCGACTTCAGCGGCATGGGTCGCTGGGGTCACTGGCAGATTTACCAGATGGCCGGCATACAGATCTTCTTCGACATAAAGACCCCGAAAAACTAAACTGACAGTTTAATATTTGATAGTTGGTAGTCGACGCAAGTCACTACCAACTATTTATTTTATCTCATCCACCTGCTCGTCAAGCCGCTCGACAACTTTTTTGTGGATTTTCTCGTATTTGTCGGCGTGGTGCGAATAGTAGTCGATGCTACGCTCGAAATCGGCACGGGTGACACCGTTGACGGCCAGCAGCGAGTCGTAGCTTGCAGCTATCGAGCCCGACATACGGCTGTAGTTGAAGTCGGTCTCAACCGCGTAAAAACTTTCAAGCAGGTAGGCCTCGCTGAGGAAATCGACCATCTGCTCCTCGTCCATCACTCCGGCGGGCACCCTGTCGCGGCCGCAGCCCGACAGCGCCATGACGGCCGCTGCGGAAATCAAAACCAAGGTTTTTGTCATTTTTTTCATGCTGCAAAATTACACTTTTTTTCGCACTTCGGCGACAAAAAAATAAAATTTTAAGAATTGTTAAAATTTCGATTTCATTTTATTCCAATTATTTGTTGTAATTTTGCAGCCTGAAAAAACAACAATTATTAACATTTTAAAACACACAAACATCATGAAGAAAGTACTGTTTTACATCGGTTGCGCCATGTTCGTCGCTTCCATGACCGTTGCTTGCAACAACAACAAAAACGCTGAAAACACCGACAGCATCGTCGAGGAGACCGTCGAAGAGGCCACCACCGAGTGCACCGCCGAGGCCGTTGAAGCCACCACTATGAGCGACGCCGAACACGCCGCCATGCTCAACGCCGCCCGCGAAGCCGGCCGCGCCAAATGCAACTGCTACAAGACCGACCCCGCTTCGGTTGAGAGCTGCATCAAATCTATCCTCAGCGAGAGCTACGCTGCCTATCAGGACAACGAGGAGTTCAAGTCTGTCATGGAAGAAGAGTTCAACAGCTGCGTGAAGGAGAAAGTCAACGCCGCCGCTAAGGATGCCGCTGATAAGGGTATCAAGGCCGGTGCCGACGCTCTGAGCAAGAAACTCAACGGCAACAAGTAATTACCGACTCACAAAAACAAAAAAAACGTTGCACCGAAAAGTGCAACGTTTTTTTTGGT
>CADCPQ010000010.1 GCA_902803395.1 uncultured Bacteroidota bacterium | reverse complement strand
GTGTATCAGGGTACCTGCTACGGAACACTCAAGTCGGAGATTGACCGCATCTGGGACAACGGCCATGTAATAGTGTTTGATGTTGATGTCAATGGCGGCATCAACATCAAAAAGTATTTCGGCGACAACGCGCTGTCGATATTTGTCATGCCGCCAAGTGTCGAGGTCCTTGAACAGCGTTTGCGCAGCCGCGGCACCGACAGTGAAGAGTCGATAGTCAAGCGCCTCAACCGTTCGGCAGAGGAGTTGAAGCAGTCGCCCAAGTTCGATGTTACAATCGTGAACGACGACCTTGCCACCGCAGTCGAGGAGACCCGCCGTGTCGTGGAAAAATATTTGGGAAATTGAGAATTGAAATTTTAAGATGGAACCGCTCTGGAAACTGCTGAAACGTTACGACTATGTTATAGTCTTTGTCCTGTTGCTGGTCTTGTCGATTGTACTTATGGCGCGAAGCAGTTACTATCAGAGTTCTAAAATCGTCACCGCCGCCAACCGCATAGCCGGTGGCTGGTATAGCGGCGTGTCGTCAATAAGCGGATACTTTGGACTCAAAGAGGAGAACGACCGTCTTGCCGCCGAGAATGCCATGCTTCGTGCCCAGGTCGAGAGTTCTTATATGAGCTACACCGACAGCGTGTTCACAGTCGACGACACGGTCTATAAGCAGCGCTATGCCTACACCGAAGCTCAAGTTATCAAAAATTCGTGGAATCAGCAGAACAACTACATTATGGTCAACAAGGGTTCAGAACACGGTATCCATCCCGATATGGCAGTCATATCGCCGCAGGGTATTGTGGGCGTTGTGGTCCATACATCGCGTCATTTCTCGACGATTATGCCTGTCCTGCATTCCGATAGCCGCAACAGCGTGAAAATCAGACGTACCAATACCAATGGCTCGCTCGTCTGGGAGGGCCACGACTACCGTTACGGCGCAGTTGTCGACATACCGACAACGCATAAACTCTATAAAAACGACACGGTTGTAACTTCTGGTTTGGCCAACGATTTTCCTGAAGGCATTCCAGTGGGCTATGTCGAGAAACTTTCCACCATCAAGGGCAGCGGATTCTACAACATAACCATCCGTCTGGCCACAGACTTCAACAAACTCAACCACGTATACATTATTAATAATCGTTTCAAACGCGAGCAAGACGCGCTTATGAATAAAACCCTCGACGACGATAAATGAAAAACAATCCAATCCTTCAAAACATAGTGCGTTTCGTGGCTTTGATGTTGCTGCAGGTTGTGGTGTTCAACAACGTGTCGCTGTGGGGCTATGTCATACCGATGGTGTACGTGCTGTTCATCCTGATGTTGCCTACGGGTTTGGGTCGGATACCGATGCTACTCATAGCGTTTGCCACTGGTCTTACCGCCGACATTTTCTGCAATATGCTCGGATTCCATGCCTGCGCCTGCTTGGTGGTGGCTATGAGCCGAATCCTGTTCGCCGACAAGATACTTACCCGCAACGAAGCTGTCGAAATCGAGACTCCCAGTCTCCATGTTGTCGCGCCGCAGTATTTCATTGGCTATCTGTTACTTATGCTGATGGTGTTCTATCTGGTATTCTTCTCGTTGGAGATGTTCGATTTCCGCGGTTTCTGGCAGGTTTTGCTGGCCTCGATACTAAGTACTTTGGTTACGGCTGTTATCGCTGTGCTCTACCAAATCGTATTTCTTAAACCCAAGAAACAATAATATCCGAAAAATTTCGTTATTATTGTGATGAAAAAAATTGTGCTCATACTATGTGTGCTGCTCTCAGCGCTGGCCGCAGAGTCTCAAACCGCTATAGGCAAATGGCGTGACCACCTGTCCTACACCTCGGTACGCCATGTGCAGTTGGCTGACGACGGCCGCGTGTATGCCTCGTCGGCTATGGGTATGTTCTACTTCGACCGCGACGACTACACCATCAACCGTATGAACAAAACCACCGGTATGAGCGATGTCGGTGTGGCCACTTTTGCCTACGACCGTCAGTCGAAAACCCTCGTCGTGGCTTACTCCAACTCCAATATTGACCTTGTTAAGGACGATAAAGTCTACAATATATCCGACATCAAACGTAGCGACAACCTGGGCGACAAAACCGTCAACGCGGTTCGTTTCCATAACCGCAAGGCCTATCTTGCTTGCGGGTTCGGTATCGTTGTGGTAGACCTCAACCGCCACGAAATCAAGGAGACCTACTACATCGGCACTGGTGGGACATACACCGCTGTTTACGACGTGGCTTTCCTCGGCGACTCTATCTACGCCGCCACGGCCGAAGGCCTCAAACGGGCTCCTGTCGCCAACAACTATTTGACCATCAGCGACCTCTGGGTCAGTGTGACCGATACTGCCCTTGCCGTTCGCACCGTCACGATTCTCGACACTATGGGCGGCAACCTCGTAGCCGCGACCTACAGCTACGACCCCGGCCAGCTTACTCTATACCACAAAACAGCAGCAGGATTCACTTCGTGGACACAAGGCGAGATAGTCGCTATGAGACGCTGCAAAGCAGGTATGCTCGTGTCGAGTCGCGATAGGGTGGACCTGTATGATTCTGAGTTTCAACACGTCGATAGCCTAAAGACTTTCGTCTACGGCAACCTCGAGGTCCAGGACGCCGACTGCGACGCTGCAGGATACTACTGGATTGGCCACCCTTGGGCCGGATTGCTGCACTGCACACCTGAGTATGACGAGAACCATATGCCGTCGGGGCCCGTGTCGGACGACAAAGTCTACCGCCTCATGCCTTACAACAATTCGATGATGCTTTGTCCAGGAGGCAAGACGACCACTTACGAAAAACTCTACAACACCGCCAACGTGCTCACCTGTCGCGGCGATAGCTGGGAGCAGCTCGATCGTTCCAACCACCTCATTGACACGGCGTCCGATGTGCTTGACGTGGTCGTCAATCCCTTCGACTCGACCGAAATGATTGCAGCCCTCTGGGGCGACGGCATACTGCAGATTATCGACGGCCGTCCTAATTTTATTTATAACGACTCCACCACAGGTGGCGTGTTGCAGTCGATGTCGTCGGGTGGCTACAAGTTGGTGTTCACAGGCGCTGTGGCTTTCGACATACACGGCAACCTCTGGGTCACCAACTCCAACCAGAGCCACGCCCTCGCCGTGCGCCGCAGCGACGGCTCATGGCGCAAGTTCTCGACTTCGGCTCTCGCTTCGGCTTTGGATGTCGACAAAATCATCTGGGACAGCCTGACCGACTACAAATGGTTCGCCGGCCGCAACAACGCCATCTACGTCCACGACGGCGAGTCCAAAATTGCCTACGTCAACCCCAACAACGGCAGCAAACTGCGCACCGAGAGCGTCAACTGCATGGCTCAGGACCAGAACGGCGACATCTGGATTGGAACCAACAAAGGCATAAAAGTCATCTACGACGGCTACAAGGCATTCAACAACGGCGGAACCGGCGAGCAGTCGCCAGTCACCTGCAGCAACATCACCATCACCAACGGCGAGTTCTACGAATACCTCATGGCCTACGAAAATATCACCACGATAGCGGTCGACGGCGCCAACCGCAAATGGGTCGGAACCGCGTCGGGAGGCCTCTACCTCCTCTCGGCCAACGGCATGGAGCAGTTGGAACACTTCACAGTTGCCAACAGTCCGCTGTTCTCCGACAAAATCATCGCCGTAGCCGTCCAGCCGCGTTCCGGCGAGGTGTTTGTCGGCACCGATCGCGGCCTGTTGTCGTATCGTGGCACAGCAACCTACGGCGACAACGAGCCGCAGGAAAAGGTGTATGCTTACCCCAACCCCGTGCGACCCGGCT
This sequence comes from uncultured Bacteroidota bacterium, assembly GCA_902803395.1. Taxonomy (GTDB): domain Bacteria; phylum Bacteroidota; class Bacteroidia; order Bacteroidales; family P3; genus Colimorpha. The sequence goes on along the minus strand of CADCPQ010000010.1, from coordinate 4,147 downwards.
ACGACGGTCCGATAGCCGTCAAGGGTCTGCCGCGTGGAGCCGTGGTACACATCACCGATGTCGCCGGCCGCACAGTCTTTTCGGGCAAAGCCAACGGTGGACAGGTCGTGTGGAACGGCCGCACCCTCGACGGCAAGCCCGTGGCATCGGGTGTCTACTACGTGTTTGCCTCGAGCCTCAGTGGCAGTAGCAAGTCGGTGGCGAAAATACTTGTGATAAGATGATAATCTCGACCCCGGGCATCGTGCTCCACACCACGCCTTACGGCGAGACCTCGCTTATAGCCAAAGTGCTTACCCGCGAACTGGGTCTGCGGTCGTACATAGTCAAAGGGGTCCGCACACAGGCGGCACGTACCAAACAGGGCCTTTTTCAGCCCATGACGGAACTCGATATGGTGGTCTACAACAACACCAAAACCGACCTCAACTACACCAAGGAGTTGTCTCCACGCCACCCAGAAACATTGACACAGTCGAGCAATCAGGCAATCAGGCATTCCCTGCTGTTTTTCATGGCCGAAGTGCTCTACCGCTCGCTGCACGAGGCCGAGCCCCTTCCCGCCCTTTACGATTACGTCGCCGAAACGCTTGCCACCCTCCAACCCCCGCTCGCCACTCTCCCCATCCGCTTCATGCTTGGCGTTGCGTGTCACCTTGGCATCGAGCCGCTCGACAACTACAGCGTCGCCGAACCCCTCTTCAGCCTCGACGACGGCCGCTATGTGAGTGTGCAACGGGAACCCATGAACACCCTCGACCCAGAGCAGTCGCAAATGCTGCACCAGCTATTGGCCGACAACTGCCAGCAGCCAGCAGCCAACAGCCAGCTATCGACCCGCACGGCCTTGCTCAACAGCCTTATCGAATACTACCGCATCCACCTCGCCACCTTCGGCGAATTCAAGTCGCACGAAATCCTTCACACCGTACTTGCCTGAGGGTGAGCGTTTCGCAGCACAGGTCCGGCTTATTTGGAAATATTATCTTGTGGATTTCGAAAAATAAACGTATATTTGCACTTGCCAATTTCGAGAAAAACAGAATACAAAAATAATAAAATCAGTAATTTATGAAGACATTCAAAAAGATTGCGACATTCGTTGTCCTGTTTACGATGGCTGCTCATGGCGTTATGGCTCAGTCGGCCTATTGGGTAATCCTGACCGACAAGGCGGGCACTACGTTTGACCCCTATGCTTATTTCGACGCCAAGGCCATAGAGCGCTACAACGCTTGCGGCGCCGACCTTTACGACGTGAGCAACTTTCCCCTCAACGGCGGCTATGTGAACGGCGTCGAGGCTTTGGCCACCGACACCATCGGCTCGCTCCGTTGGCTCAACGCCATGGCCGTCATGGCTACCCCCGACCAGATTGCCGCCATCGAGGCCTTGCCTTACGTGGCACGTGTGGTCGAAGGTGGAATGGCTGTGTCGGAGTGCGCTGGCTATTCCGATTACTCTGACGATTCTGAGAATTCTGATAAGTTCACCCTTTCCGACCAGTTGGTGCGTATGCAGGGCGAGCGCTTCCGTGCCAAGGGCATCGACGGCCGCGGTGTGCGTGTGGCGGTGTTCGACGGCGGCTTCCCACGCGTCAACACCCACGACGCTTTCAAGCACCTGCGCGACGAGGGCCGCATCCTCAAAACCTGGAATTTCTGCAACCGCTGCGAGAACGTCTACGGCTGGAACTCGCACGGCACCATGACGCTGAGCTGCATAGCCGGCCGCGAGGGCGACACCGACCTGGGCCTGGCCACCGGCGCCGAGTTCCTGCTGGCCCGCACCGAGATTGACCTCGAGCCTTTCAAGGAGGAGGTTTGGTGGATGCAGGCTGTGGAGTGGGCCGACAAAAACGGCGCACAGGTCATCAGCTCGAGCCTCGGCTACGGCATAGGGCGCCACTACACCAAGGACATGGATGGCACATCGTTTGTGGCCAAAGCCGGCAACATGGCCGCCCGCAAAGGCATACTGGTGTGCAACAGCGCCGGCAACGAAGGCACCGACCGCCAGTGGCGCACCATCACCACCCCGTCCGACGCCGACAGTGTGCTCTGCGTCGGCGGCATCGAGCACAGCCTGACCGAATACAGCCACATCTCGTTCTCCAGTTACGGTCCCTCGGCCGACGGCCGCCAGAAACCCAACGTCGTGGCTTTCGGCCATGCCCGCACGGCAAACGTAACGTCCAACAGTGCTTATCATTACGTCGACGGCACCTCGTTTTCGTGCCCGCTGGTGGCTGGATTCGCTGCCTGCGCCATCCAGGCCATGCCAGGCAAGTCGGTCATGGAGATGTTCCATGAGATAGAACGCAGCGGCGACCTCTACCCCTACTGCGACTACGCTTTCGGCTACGGTGTGCCTCAGGCCTCGTATTTCGTCTCCGAAAAACCCGCCAAACCCTCCAAGCCCACCTTCCGCTTTGTCGAACAGGACGACAGCGTGAAGGTCGTGCCCACCGGGGTTGTGGCTGGCAAGACCATGTTCTACCGCTTCATCAACCCCGACGGCCAGCTCGACAACTACGGCAACATCGTGATAGAATACCTTGCCGACACCATGAACATCACCTTCGACAAGGCCTCTGTCTACAACCGCACCCTCGAAGTCAACCTCGACGGCTACACCGCCAGCTACCGCCTGCCCGAAGCCGAGCAGTCGAAATACGCAAACAGTGTCTTTTGGTACAGTCCCGACATCGACCCGAAGGCCGTCGCAAACCAAGGCCTGTCGCGCAACGGCGCCAGTGCCAACAAGACCTCCAATTGGGGCAGCCAGTCGAAATACCGCTACGACCTCTTCATACAGTACGGCGTCACGCCCAACACCATGGGCGACGAGATGACGGTGGTCTATTCCGACGCCTTCCGCGTTGGTGCCCGCCTGCTGCGTTCGTTCAGCAAGAGCTACTGCCTCGGCATCGGCCTCGAATGCGGCGAATCCAACGTCAACTTCCCCCTCGACCGCGTCAATGCCATCGACAACATCACGTCGACCACCCTGCTCACCGGCACCGAACGCAAGCGTTTGGTTCTCAACGAGTGGAGTCTCGAAATCTTCCAGCGTGTGCGCCTTGTGCCCGGCGGCCATCTGTCCGGACGCGGCATCTACTGGGACCTCGGCCTGTTCGGTAGCTATATCTCCAACAGCTACACCGTCACCTGGAACCACACCGCCCCGACCCTCTACAGCGTCGAAACCCACACTTTCGGCAACCTCAACGACCTCGCCAACCATCGCTGGAACTACGGCGTCGTCACCCGCTTCGGCTACAGCATCATGGCCGTCTACGCCCGCTACCGCCTCAACACACTCATCGGCAAAGGCGACAACGACCTCATCCTCCCGCGCCTCGAAGTCGGCCTCCAGATGTGCTTCTAAAAGATAAAACCGAAAAACGAGAACCGAAAAGCGAAACCATTGATATTCTGTGGTTTCGCTTTTCATTTTTCCCTTTTCGCTTCACTTTCTTCGCCCCAAAATCGACCCCGGGCCAACTCCGCCGACCCCAGTCTGAACCCTGCCCGATGTATGTCCGAACCAAGGCCGACCTAAGGCCGAACCAAACCCGAGGAGAGTCCATTTAACCCATTAATTTTCAATGATTTATATAAACAGCTGATTTTGTGTAGGTTACATATTTATTCCAAATTTCCCCACTAAGGAATGTGATAAAAGAATGTCACGCGGCAGCCGCTCCCCTCCTGCGGAGGGGAGGCGCGAAGCGACAGGGTGGGCTACAAACAAATGATTGGGGACGGCAAGCGGTAGCGAGCCACCTCTTTATCTTAACGTCAATTGTTTTAAATAGTCCGTGAATTTTTTAATTTCTGACAATTAACGGATTAATTTACGGCAATTCACGTTCAAAACATCAGCTGCAAAGTTACGAAATTTTTTCCGTACCGGGCAAGCGATTACAACGAAAAAGATGAAAATTGCAACGATTTCATTGTCTGTCAGCCACTTTGAAGATTTTTTTTGCTATTCATATAATTTTTCGTATTTTTGCATTTCGAAATACTCAAACAGTCAAGCAATAAATAATCAAGCAATAATAACCATGACACTCGAAGAATTCCAGAATGAATTGCGTCTCGGTATCCCCGACCCGCTGCCCGAACCCCAACCTTATGAC
>CADCPQ010000009.1 GCA_902803395.1 uncultured Bacteroidota bacterium | reverse complement strand
GACGGTGTCGGTAACGGTCACATACTCAGTGTTGGTGACGGTATCGGTCACGTAGAGTGTGTCGGTGACATAAACAACCCTACCATCGCCAACAGTGACAGTCACAGTGTCGTGGACAATCTCTGTAACTGTCACGGTATCGTAGATGTACTTGGTCTCGAAGTAGGCGGTCAGAACCACATTCTCATTCATAATGACACTGTGGGGGTTGTCGGTCCAGCCGTTGCTCCAGCCAGCAAAGTAGTGGCCGTACTGCGGAATAGCGTAGATCATGACTTCTGCGCCTTCCTCGTAAACGCCAGCGCCATAGACGCTACCCATAGAGATGTCGTTGCTGTTGAGTATCAGAGTATAACTGCCAGCTGGGGCGGCATCGCCAGTGGTGATGCTGGCAGAGACAACATCAGAATTGTTGCCACTGGCTGAGCAGAAGGCGCTTACCGACACAGTGTACTGAGTTTTGGGGTTCAGGTCGGACAAGACATAGGTGTTCTCGGTCAGGCCATACACGCTCTTTTTCTGGCTATCGCCAGTACCGTAGTAGTTGACACTCCACTCGGTGTTTTTCTCAGCAAGAGTCACATTGAGAATGATATTGTTGCCATCGACACTGTAGGTAAGTTCGGGAGCCACGCAGACTTCAGGGATATGAATCTCCGTGAAATCGGCCGTGAGTTCGATGTTGTCCTTGACGGTGATGGTGCGCGGGTTCTCGGTGTTGCCATCGCCCCACGAGTTGAACTGGTAGCCTTCGGCTGCGACAGCATACATTGTTACCTCAGTGCCAGCCATGTATTGGCCAGCGCCGATGACGCTACCACTATCACCTTCAGCCACAAGGAGATTGACGGTGTAGATTTCAGGATTGATGGTCAGTTTCAGGATGATGGTGGAGTCGCAACCTTTCACATCTTTCAGGACAACGCTGTATTCGCCGCTCTCGGTGTAGGTCTCGCCACTGAGCTTCCAAGTGTAGCTTCCGGTAGCGGTAACTTCGTCTTTCTTGGTGGTAATATGTTTGACTTCCAGATTGAGGATATAGGTGGTGTTGGTTTCCCAATCAGTGTACTCGTATTCACTAGCTTTATCGTAGGAATCGCCGGTGATCTCCCAGAAATAGGTACTGCCTTCGCAGATTGTAGCATTTTCGACGACTGGCTTAATTATAGTCAAATAGAGGTGATCGGTCAATTCGCAGCCAGCATTGGACATGTAGGTATATGTGTGAACAGCACTTTCGGTGTAGACTTCGCCATTCCACTTGTACTTACTGCCGACAGGCAGCTCGACTTTGTACTCTTTACCGTGCAGGACTGTGAGGTCTAGAACGTAAATGATTTTGTTGTCCTCATCGATATAACCGTATTCGTCGCTCTCGGTGTAGGTCTCGCCACTGAGATCCCAAGTGTACTTTTCGCAAGCTGTCACAGTGAGTTTGATAGTGTCAAACCGAGACACATACTCACTTACGGCGATATTGTAGTAATTGTAACCCGGCAGGTACGTATTGGTGGTCGTACCGCCATAGCCAATCGCCACAACATCCTGTGCCTGTGTTACCAAAGGCACAGCCAGTATTATGAATGTCACTAACGTGAATAGTTTTTTAACCATAATGGTTGGGCCATTTTTTATAGTATAATGACTTGCAAAAATACAAAATGATTTTTGATAAAAAACTTTCCAGGGCGATTTTTTTTGCAAAAAAATCGCCCTGGAACTATAGCGTATTAGTTATCATTTATTTAGAATCGTGGAAAACTAATAATGGGAAGTGGCAAAAAGGCCCGATTTTTCCGCCATAGGTTCCAAATTTTCAGTTTTTAGCCACCCTTTTTCCGAGTTTTACGCCCCAACGCATAAGGCTGTCCCAACAACGTGCCGTCAAAACCGAATGCAAGAACAGCAACAGGTGGGCCCCACGACCTGTGCGGTAGCGCGGACGCGGACGGCGGCTGTCGACTGCTCGGCAGATGGCCCGGGTGATGACACGAGGCGCCGAAAGGTAGCGCGACGAGTAGCCCCAATGCATAAGGTCGGCAAAACTGGTGCCATCGGTTTCGTAAGCGGTTCCGGTCGACGACTCGCGCAGATGGCGGGCTGCAATGATGCCCCAGTCAGTCTTAATGGCGCCTGGCTCTATCATTGCCACGTCGATACCGAAGGGCTTGAGTTCCATGCGCATAGCATCGCTCAAAGCCTCGACGGAGTATTTGGTCACGTGGTACCATCCACCGAAGGGGAGCACAACCCGACCGGCGACTGACGCGATGTTGACGATGCGCCCCGAGCCTTGCTCGCGCATGGCCGGCAGCACCAACTGGCATAGGCGCGCCAATCCGAAGACATTGACCTCGACCTGGCGACGGGCCTCGGCCATGGCGACGTTCTCGACAGCGCCGAAATAGCCGTAGCCGGCGTTGTTGACCAGCACGTCGATGCGGCCTTCGGCGTCGAGAACGCTCTTCACGCCGTCGACCATCGACTGCTCGTCGGTGACGTCCATCCTGATAGTGACTATGCCTTTGGCTTTCAGCGGTTCCATCAGCTCCATGCGCCTTGCGGCGGCGTAAACCTTGTGGCCCTCGGAAGCCAGAGTCAGCGCCGCATCATAGCCAATGCCGCTGCTCGCCCCGGTGATAAGAATAACTTTCTGCTTCATAATATCTAAAAATCAAATTATCGTCTTTTTATTCCCCGATTGTGATGGAATAGCCGAAACGGCCGTGGTCGCCTGGAGCGATGCTGCGGATGATGTCGCGCTCGCTAATGTCGCCGGCGAAACCCTTGCGGTCGCAGATGCCCTGCCACGGTTCGAGGCACACAAAGGGACAACCAGGTTTGTTGGGTGCCCAAATGCCGTAGGCGTCAGCGTCATGGCAATCGACACTGAGCACGGGTCGGCCCTGCTTGTCGCAAAGGGTTGCTGTGGAAACTTTCTGCTCTCGCACGTTCTCTATCATCAGGGCATCGTGAGTAAAAGTGTCGGAGGTGATGGGCATATTGTGCGGCAGCTGTTTGGGTTCCGGCAGCGGCACACGATTGCCGTCGTCGAGAGCCGACACAATGACGGGGCTCACGGAGCGGTAGGTGCCATGGGTGTTGTCGTAGTAACGAATATAGCCATGGACCTCGTCGTCGGGATTGTAATCGGGCAGCAAAAATGCCGGGTGAGCACCTATCTGATAGTACATCATGCGGTCGTCGAGATTTTTCACGTACCAACTCACTGTCAGGGTATTACCTTTTATAAAATAAGCCACTTTGAGCCCGAAACGGTAGGGGTAAATATCCTTGCGGTGGTCAGTATCTTTCATACGAAAACTGATACCCTCATGACCGGCATCCACCTGTTCGAACTCACTGTCGCGCGCAAAACCATGTTGTTTCATCGGGTAGACTTTTCCGTCGACACGGATTTCATTGTTGTAAGGCTTTCCCACCACGGGGAAAAGCACTGGCGAGTGCCTGTTCCAATAGGTAGCATCGCCGTTCCATAGGTATTCTCGCCCGTTGCGACGCAGGCTCGTCAGCTCCGCCCCATGTCCGGAAACCCCGATAGTAAGATTGTCTCT
>CADCPQ010000008.1 GCA_902803395.1 uncultured Bacteroidota bacterium | reverse complement strand
TCCGTTGCGCCATGGACCGTCTCGGCTCCCGTGCAAAGTAACCACGAAACATCAGACATACAATCCCCGCATGAATTCGTTTCCTGCGGGGATTTCTTTTCAATTATTATAAGGTGTATGCCCGTCATGTCGTTGGTTTTTAGTTTTTTTTCGTATCTTTGCAAAAAGTTATTACAATCGCTATGTTGCGTAAATATTTGAAAATATTACCGTTAGTGCTTCTTTTTGTGAGTTCTGTTCCGGATGTGGTGGCTCAACACCTTATTGAATACACGTCAGGAATGGGGGCTCGCGACGGCAATAATCCCGACATCTGGATTTTGTATAGCAAAGTCCGTGCCAAACATGACGACATGACACTTTTGGCAGACTCTGCTCTCCTCAACACTGCCGTCAACGATTTCACGGCCTTCCGCAACATCGTTATCGAACTGACTGACACTACTTTTATATATGGTGACAGGTTGTATTACGACGGCAATACCCGTGTGGCAGACATCTGGGCCGACACGGTTCTGCTTGTCGACGGTGGCACAACCCTTAGAACCAACCACTTGACATACGACCGAAACCGCTCGGTGGCCTACTACACCCAATGGGGACACGGCGAAAACGGCGTACGTATTCTGGACAGTCGCAACGGCCTCTATAATGCTGAAACCAAGGAGTTTTATATCCATGATGATGTACGTCTGCGCGACACCTCGTCACAACTTTTCACAGACACCTTATTTTATAACACAAACACCTCGGTGGCCCGATTTGTCAGTCCCACAAACATTTACACCGACTCGACACATATTTATAGCGAACTTGGAACATACAACACCGATACCCGTTATGCTGTGTCTCGCAAAGCATCATATGTCAAAAACCGTGCCAACACGATAAAATGTGACACACTTATTTACGACGAACCGGGAGAATCGGCCGAATGTTTTAACAACGTGATGATTAAGGATGACAGTAACAACGTGACCTGTTATGGCAGATATGGTCTTTGGCGCGGTGTTGAGGGCTTTTCTTTCGTGACCGACAGTGCGTTGGCGGTTTACGGAGCCAGCGACGACGATTCGCTATATCTTCACGCCGATACGATATACATATCGTTCGATTCGGCCGACAATGCCGAGTCGGTTATAGCACATTCCCATGTCAAGACCTATCGTACTGATGCTCAGGCCATGTGTGACTCGGTCTTTTACGATGTAAAAGATTCGGTAATGTTTATGTTCGGTCGCCCGAAAGTGTGGTACGAAAATTATCAATGTATTGCCGACACAATCGAATTGCATCATGACTCGTCTGGTGTCACCATCGTTTATCTCCGTACAGCCTGCGAGGCTATGCAGCGCCTTGACCCAGAGAAATTTAATCAAATGAAAGGCAAACAGGGTATCGTCTATTTCAAGGCAGGCGACCCCGACTATGCCGATATTCTGGGCAATGCGCAGATGGTGTTCTATATAACCGAAACTGACTCGGCTGACAATGAGAGTGTTGTTGGTGTCAATGTTGGTGTGGGCTCGGATATGAGGATTTATTTCGACACGGCTCAAGCTCCGCGCCGCATGGTGGCGTCAGGCAAGCCTGATATGCGCACTTATCCCCTCAGTCAGTTGCCTGACGAACCGAAACAATTACGTGATCTTTGGCTTGGCGAAAAACGCCCTCGAAAACCGTCAGATGTCTTCAAATGGTGACAAAATGTCAGTCCTGACATTTTGGCATATTTTTTGATATATACTTTATTTGTATAAAATTAATGAAAAATGGAAGAAAAAGATATTGAAACACCCGAAACCAACATCGAGAACGAACAACCCGTAACGGAAGAGCCTGTAAAGGAGTCAAAGAAAGACAAGAAAAAACATCACGACGACTCGGCCGATAAGTTGCAGGAAATGGGTGAAAAACTGGCGGAACTGAACGACAAGTATGTCCGTCTTTATTCCGAATACGAGAATTATCGCAAACGTACAACAGCCGAAAAGGCCGATTTGATAATCAATGGCAGCAAGGATACCATTAAAGCCGTCCTTCCCGTTGTTGACGACATGGAACGGGCCTTACAGTCGATGTCTGACGATGACAGTTCGAAAGAGGGTGTCTCTCTCATTTACAACAAATTGATGAAAATACTGCAGCAGAAGGGTCTGCGCGAAATCAATGCCAAAGGTGAGAAATTCAGCGAAGAGATACATGAGGCTGTAACCAAATTCCCGGCTGCCGATGAATCCCAGAAGGGTATGGTGGTCGACGTGGTTGAGAAAGGCTACTACCTCAACGACAAGGTGTTGCGATATGCAAAAGTTGTAGTCGCAATTTAAAGGAGGACAAGACAATGGCAAAAAGGGACTATTACGAAGTGTTGGGTGTTGGCAAAAACGCTACACCGGACGAGTTGAAGAAAGCATACCGCAAACTGGCACTCCAGTACCATCCTGACCGCAATCCTGGCGACAAAGAGGCTGAGGAAAAATTCAAGGAGGCTGCCGAAGCTTACGATGTGCTCAGCAATCCCGACAAGAAAGCTCGTTACGACCAGTTCGGCCATGCCGGTCTTGATGGCCAGGGCGGTTACGGCCAGGGCGGAATGAATATGAACGACATATTCTCGCAATTCGGCGACATATTCGGCGACATATTCGGCGGTGGATTCCGTGGCTTTGGTGGTGGTTTTGGTGGCGGCGCCCAAGCCGGACGACGTGTTATGCGTGGCAGTAACCTTCGCATCAAAGTCAAGCTCACATTGGAAGAGATTGACAAAGGCTGCGAGAAAAAAATCAAGGTTAATAAATATGTTCCTTGCAAAACCTGTGGCGGTACGGGCTCGAAAAACAATTCGTACGAAACCTGTCAGCACTGTCATGGAACTGGTGTCATAACCGAGGTGAAACGTACCATCCTCGGTCAGATGCAAACTCAATCGGTTTGTCCCCATTGCGGTGGCGAAGGTCGTACAATAAAAGATAAGTGCCACGATTGCAACGGCGAAGGCATTGTCCGCTCCGAGGAAATCATTTCAATCAACATCCCGGCCGGTGTGCAGGACGGAATGCAGTTGTCGCTGTCTGGCAAAGGCAATGCCGCACCACGCGGCGGCGTTCCCGGCGACCTGATTGTCCTTGTCGAGGAAATACCTCACGACCTTTTCGAACGTCAAGAAAACAACCTTTATTATAACACGTTCATTACGTTCAGCGATGCCGCCATGGGGTCAACGCTCGAGATTCCTACCCTGTCGGGCAAGGTGAAGGTGAAGATTGAACAAGGTACACCATCGGGCAAAGTACTGAGACTCAAAGGCAAAGGTTTGCCTGATGTGAATGGATACGGCCGTGGCGATATGCTTGTGTGCGTCAACGTGTGGGTTCCCAAGAGCCTGACTCGAGAAGAAAAGGCTGCCCTCGAGAAACTCAAAGATTGCCCCAACTTCCAGCCTAACCCCACAAAACAGGAACGTGGTTTCTTTGACAAGATGAAGGATTTGTTTAATTAATAGGTTATGACTGAGGTTTTTCTGCAATATTTGTGGCAACATCAATTGCTCGAAGGTGCGTTGGCGACGACCGACGGGCAAACGATTGTTGTCGAAAGGGCAGGGGACCTCAACCGTGATGCCGGCCCAGATTTTGTCAATTCGAGGCTGGTAATAGGTGGCGTGAAGTGGGCAGGCAATGTCGAAGTCCACGTAAAAGCGTCGGACTGGAAATTGCACGGACACACCACCGACAAGGCATACGGCAATGTCGTACTCCATGTTGTGTACGAACATGATTTTGACGTCGTTACAGAGAACGGCTCGGTGTTGCCTACGCTCGAATTGAAAACATTTGTGCCGGAAGTGTTCTGGCGCAACTATCAAGCTCTTGTAAGTTCGGCTAACACCAACGAAATACCATGTGGTGGCAGGTTGAACGGCATACCTGACTTCGTTTTTGGGGCTTATCTTGACCGACTTGTGGTCGAACGCATTGAACGCAAGACCGATACCGTCCGGCGCCTACTTTCTGAATCGAACGGCAATTGGGAACAATGTTGCTATTGGATGATGGCCCACTATTTCGGCGGCAAAGTCAACGGATTTACATTTGAACTGCTCGCCAAAGCCACCGATATGCGTTACCTGGCACGTTGGAAGGACAACCCGAAACGCCTTGAAGCCTTGCTTATGGGTCAGGCCGGATTGCTCGATGGCTTGTTCAACGACGACTATCCGCGAGAATTGCAGGCCGACTACGAAGCCATCCAAAAAGGCACCGGATTGCAACCCATTGCAGGCTATCTTTGGCGGTCGTTCCGGTTGCGTCCGTCGAGTTTTCCTGCAATTAGGATAAGTCAGTTTGCGAGATTTGTGTCGCAATCGTCCCATATTTTCGCTACGATGCTGGAATGCAAGGATGTGAAACAGTTGGAAGCCATGTTCGACGTCGAGGCGGCCGACTATTGGCATGACCATTACCAGTTCGACCAACCCTCAAAGCCATCAACAAGACACTTGGGTCGTATTCAGGTCGGCCTTATAATCATAAATGCCTGTATTCCACTGCTTTTCCATTATGGTGTGGCTACAGGGCAGCAACAGTATAAAGATCAGGCACTTATGCTGTTGGCGCAATTGCCGCCAGAGGATAACCGGATAATCCGCACGTGGGCCGCTTGTGGTCGCCATCCGCTCAACGCCCTGCAGTCGCAGGCAATGCTCGAACTCAGCAATGAGTATTGTAAAAATCGCCGTTGCCTCGCCTGTCAAATAGGTTATAGATTGATTAAGAATAAGTTATATGAAGGCTGAAAATCTTGCTACATTGTTCCGAACCTCCGATTTTGTTCTCAACGACCCCATGGCCGAATGCAAGGCCTTGCTGACCGACAGCCGTAAACTTACCGACCCGTCGGGCACCATATTTTTTGCCATCCCTACTAAACGCAATACCGGTTGCCGTTACATCAATGAGCTGTACGTTAAGGGAGTACGTGGTTTTGTCGTCCCGAACAGCATAGGCGACGAGCGTGAAAAACTATTGAATTTAAAGGGTGTCAATATTTGGTTTGTCGATAGTGTAGTTCATGCTTTGCAAAATATCGCTGCGGCCCATCGTGGTGAGTTCGATGTTCCGGTTATAGGCATTACAGGCAGCAACGGTAAGACCATTGTCAAGGATTGGATTGTGCAGGTGCTCGGCTCTGATTATCGAATTGTTTCGAGTCCAAAGAGTTACAACTCGCAGATAGGTGTTCCGCTGTCGGTGTGGCAACTCAATCGAGACTGCGATATGGCAGTTTTTGAGGCAGGAATATCCGAGACTGGCGAAATGTCGGCACTGCAACGAGTAATAGACCCAACTATTGGTATTTTTACAAATATTGGTCAGGCTCACGACGAAAATTTTCTCACCCGTAACCAGAAGATTGCCGAGAAACTTCAGCTTTTTACCCATTGCAAAGTGCTGATATACTGCACTGATCATAAGGATATACACAACGTTCTGTCGGAGAAAGAACATTTCCGCCAGCTCGAACTCTTTACATGGGGCAAGTCACCGGAAAACCAAGTGGTGCTTTTGGGTGCACAGGTGTCGGGGAAGACCACAACCCTCCGCGTCAGCCATAACGGCGAGGAGTGCGATATGGTGATTCCGTTTGTCGACCGTGCGTCGGCCGAAAACGCGATGCATTGCATAACGCTTATGTATTATCTGGGCTATTCTGGGACTCAAATTTCGGCCCGATGCCGCAATCTCACGCCGGTAGCCATGCGTCTTGAAATGAATGAGGGTATAAATAACTGCCTGCTTATAAACGACAGTTATAGCCTTGACCTCAATTCACTTGCCATTGCTCTCGATTTTCTGCAGTACGACAACCAGCATTTTCGTCGCACATTGATAATGAGCGACATATTGCAGTCAGGAATACCTGACGGCGAACTTTATCGGCAGGTGGCTGCCTTGATTGCGCAACGAGGTATAACACGATTCATCGGTATCGGCGAGGCATTGGGGCACAGTCGCGATTGTTTCGGAAATATTGAAAGCTCATTTTACGCCTCGGTCGAAGAATTTATGAACGGCCATGATTTCTCGTCATTCCAAAGCGAGACAATCCTTGTCAAGGGTGCGCGTTCGTTTGGATTCGAGGCAATAGTGAAAGCGTTGCAGCGTAAGTCGCACGAGACTGTTATGGAAGTCAATCTCGATGCAATGGTCTCCAATCTAAACTACTACCGTTCGTTGATAAAGCCCTCAACCAAACTCATGGCCATGGTCAAAGCTTCGTCATACGGTACGGGTAAAGTAGAGGTCGCCAGCACATTGCAATACAATCATGTCGACTATCTGACGGTAGCATATAGCGACGAGGGTGTCGACTTGCGCCGAAATGGCATCACCTTGCCCATAATGGTCATGAATCCCGAGGAGGAAAGTTTTGGCGATATCGTCCGTTACCGCCTTGAGCCCGACATTTACAGTTTCCGTATTCTGGAATCATTTGCAACTGCTGTAAAATTATATGGCGTTGGCGATAAATTCCCCGTGCATATCGAATTCGACACAGGAATGCACCGCCTTGGTTTCGACGGTTCAGATGTGGCCAAACTCGCCCAAACGCTAAATTCCGACTGCCCGTTGCGTGTTAGGTCGACTTTCTCTCATTTGGCTTGCAGTGAAGACCCAGACATGGACGACTTCACCCGTCTGCAAATCAACCGGTTCAGTACGTGGAGCTCAGAACTCAAAGATGCTATCGGAGACCCATCGATCATGTGTCATATTCTCAATTCCTCAGGTATAGCACGTTTCCCAGAGGCGCAGATGGATATGGTCCGTTTGGGAATAGGCCTTTACGGCATAGCTCCTGACGAACCCACACAGATCCATCTAAGGCCTGTAAGTCGCTTGATAACCAGGATTTCGCAGCTAAAACATATTCCGGCAGGCGATTCAGTGGGTTACAACCGCCGTTTTGTGGCCGAACGCGACACTGTTATTGCCATCCTGCCAATAGGTTACGCTGATGGGTTGAACCGCCATCTTGGCTATGGACGCGGACAGGTTGAAATTGCCGGCAGCATGGCTCCGTTGATTGGAAGCGTGTGTATGGATATGTGTTTCGCCGACGTTACAGGAATCGAATGCAGCGAAGGCGACCAAGCTGTGATTTTCGGCACTGCCGAACATCTTAAAATGATGGCCGATGCCGCCTCAACCATTCCCTACGAGCTGCTGACCGCGGTCTCGCCACGTGTCAAACGCGTGTACTATCAAGAATAATAGAAACCTTAAAAAAAATTAAAATTTGCAAGGTTTCAAAAAAATGCGTATCTTTGCTTAATTTATATTGAGCTGAGATGTGTGTAAATAGTTAATAGATAATAATTTAAAATAATCGTTTACAAAAACCGATGGGGCAAATGGTTAATAACGTGCCAATGAAAAAATGAAAAAAATCTTTACAGCAGTTTTTGCAGTGCTGATGCTCGCAACAGCAGTCCAAGCACAACAGAACAGTAATGTGCAGTTGCAACGCCGTAATGCCAACGTGCAGCAAACAGTTGACCGTCGCGCCCCATTGGCCGCAGCCCGTCCTGCCGCTTTGCCGTTCGCACCCAAAGCCGCCGCGGCTGTCACCGTGTTCCCCTATTATGAGGGTTTTGAGCATCACATGGCCGGTTGGACTCTTATCGATGCCGACGGCGACGAGTTCAATTTCCAGACCATGGAATACGATGGCGCCCTTCACGGCAGCATGATTTGCTATAGCCAGAGCTACTATTCCAGCTTTTTCAGTGGCGAGGCACTGACCCCAGATAACTGGATGATCAGCCCTAAAATGGTTATCCCCGAGAACTCTAACTTCATGCTCACTTGGTCGCACATGACCTTAGACCCGGATTATCCCGCTGAGCACTACTCGGTGTATGTCGCCACCGGCAACACTATTGCCGATTTCACTGCCGACTCCGCTAACCTCAAGTACACTTACACCTTCACCGCTGCCGACACCGTTTGGAGCCAGCCCGACGCCATCGACCTCTCGGCCTATGCAGGTCAGGAAATATACATCGCTTTCCGTCACTACGACTGCACCGACGAGATGGCTTTTGCCATTGACGACATCGTGATTGGCGCCGAGGGTGCTCCTATTGTCGATATCCATGGTGACGACTATGTCAACCTCGACTCGACCCTTACCCTCACCGCCGAGACTATCGCCGGTTCCGACCTCACCTATGTTTGGACCTCGACTCTTGGCACCGTTACTGGCAACGGCCCCGTCGCCACTATCAACTACACCGTCGAAGGTATCGACACCGTGACCGTCACCGTCACCGCTGGCAACGGCCAGTCGTCGACAGCCACTTACATTGTCCACGTCGTCAACTGCAACAACAGCGACCTGCCTTACTTCGAGGGCTTCGAGTCCGGGAGGCTCATGTGCTGGACCCTTGCCGACCTTGATACCAATGCTATCAACTGGAGTGTTTACACCAACGGCCACAACAGCAACTATAGCGCCGGTGCTTATTATACTACCGAGCCCGCCAACAACTGGCTCATCTCCAAACGTCTCCATATCCCGCAGATGGATGCCGTAGAACTTTCGTTCTACTATGCTGTAGCCACTGATGCTTATCCTGAGGATTTCCGTGTGCTCGTTTCTACCACCGGCAATGATCCTGATAATTTTAACAACGTCGTCTTCTCCATAGAGGGTGCAGACAACACCGAGTGGAAGCGCGTTTCCATTTCGCTCAACAACTTCGTCGACAACGACATATACATTGCTTTCAACCACTTGAGCGAGGACCAGTATCTTCTCTATATCGATGACATCTATGTCGGCGAGCCTCTGCCTCCCGCACTCGCTGTCAACGCTCCCGCCCGTGGCATCGTCGGCGAGCCTGTTGCCTTTAAAGCCTCCGTCATCGCTTACGACAATGTCGTTCCCGCCAACATCCACTGGCATTTCAACGACACCACCATGCTGAGCGGCGATTCCGTCAGCTATACTTGGGAAAATGTCTCTACCGGCGACTATGACTATTATGTCGCTTACTTCGACAACTTCGGCTACGACACCGTCCGTGGCACCATCCACCTCACCAACTGCTCCGTACCCGTTAGCGAGTATCCCTACACTGCAACCTTCGAGGCCGAGATTCCCTGCTGGACTTACGATGGTTGGGAGAACGGAGGTAGGTATTTTGCAAGCGTCATCGAGGATGCTGCCGATGTCCATACCTTGACCTCGGGCATCTTCACCATACCCAACGAGTCGGCCGGCATCTATGAAGTCGAGTTCTGGCTTGCCGACATCGGCACCAACAACCTCACCATTTCCGTTGTCAACGCCGACGACCCCACTGCCAATCCTGTCAACCTTTTCAGCGGTGCCACTAACTTCGGCAGCTATTTTGTCGCTCAACGTTTCTCGTTGGCTCCCTACTGCGGCCAGAACATTCGTTTCGTCCTGACCCACACTGGTAGCGTCGAGGTTGAGTCGTTGTTAGGCATTATGGAAATGCATATCCGTCCGATTTCGGCTCCCACTGCCAGCATAGTTGTTCCTGTTGAGGAAGGCCGTGTCGGAGAGCCTGTCACTCTTACTTCTGTTGTTGCTTCGGCCGTCACTCCCACCTACCAGTGGACCATCGCCGGTGCCACTCCTGCTACCGCCACCACTCCGAACGTGACCGTCACTTGGGGCGCTCAGGGTACCTACACAATTCAGCTCATCGTCACCAACCCTGCCGGTAGCGACACTGCCGAAGCCGAGCTGTTCGTCCGCGACTGCAGCCAGCCCATCAGCCAGTTCCCGGCCACTCAGGATTTCGAGGATGGTCTCGGTTGCTGGGAGATGTACAGCGCTGAGGTCTCACCCGATGAAGCCTATTTCGGTGTATTTGGTCTTCAGGACGGTTCGCACAGCGGTACTTACACTTTCATAATCGACCCCTACGACGGTGAATACTTCGATCACAGCCAGTATCTCATCAGCCCCGAAATCAACTGCGGCGGCGTCGACCGTGGCGTTGAATTATACGTTATGCTCTCCAATGGCCCCGATGCCATACCTTTCGAGATCCGCTACTCCACCACCGACAAAAACATCAGCAGCTTCAACAACATCGCCCGCGCCAGCGGTGGCAACTTCACCACAGGCTGGACCCGTTTCAACGCTGTTCTCCCTGCCGCTGCCAAGTACATCGCCATCAGCTATACACAAGGCTCCATGCTGCAGAACTACATCTTCTTTGACGATGTGAAGCTCCTTGCCGAGGCTCCCACCGAGCTCACCGGTATCGAGAGCGTCGGCTCGGTTAGCGTCAGCATCTTCCCGAACCCCGCCACCACCACCGTCAGCGTCAAGGCTGAAGGCCTGCGTCAAGTCGAGATGCTCGACATCAACGGCCGTGTCGTGCTCACCAGCACCGACAGCGACATCGACATCAGCGCCCTCGCCAGCGGTGTCTACATGGTTCGCACCATCACCAACGACGGTGTCGCCGTCAACCGCATTGTCAAGAAATAAGTTTTTTGATAAATCACGCATTGCTGCGGGCTTTCCATCCGGAAAGCCCGCAACTTTTTTATGTCGCTGATTTTCAGTATATTATATAAAATATTCTAACTATAACAAAATCAGTGGTTTAGATAGGTTCGGGTCGTATTAAGGTCGGCCTTGGTTCGGCCTTGGTTCGGCCACGTATGTCCGGCGGCCGAACAAACCCCGTTTTTTGGCCGTTTTTACAAAATATTTTCCTGAATATGGATAAATTTACGTACCTTTGCAATGCGAATTAAAGGCTCATGAGAATATGAAGAAACTCTGTTCTTCGCTGATTGTCATGCTGTTGGCGCTT
The DNA here is from genome assembly GCA_902803395.1 of uncultured Bacteroidota bacterium. Classification (GTDB taxonomy): domain Bacteria; phylum Bacteroidota; class Bacteroidia; order Bacteroidales; family P3; genus Colimorpha. Next base: position 21,731 of record CADCPQ010000008.1, on the reverse strand, counting down.
GCCCCATGGTGCGGTGTCAGGGCTGCATTTTGCTACGGACCCGACACCGTCGACGTTTTTCCCTACGTCCAAGACTTTGAACAAGGTCTGCCCGCAGGCTGGGACACCGTCGATGCCGACGCCGACAGCCTCGGCTGGATGGGCCTCGATTCGCTGCTCGGTGTCGACGGCTATTTGTCCGCGCCGCTCATGGCGCACAGCGGAAGCGGTGCCATGGCTTCGCTCTCGAGCCTGCCCGTCCGCGGCATGGCCTATTGGCGCCTCGAAAGCCGTCCGCTGACCACTGAAAACCATCTGCTGACACCGCGCTTCGTGTTGCCGGACCGGGAACTCGTGATGAGTTTTTATTTGGCGGCCATAAGGCCCGGCACGTCGGCCGACACCATCGAGGTGAGTGTGGCGGTCGACTCGCTCATCGACAGTGGCACATACGTGGCCGTGGTGAGCGATTTGGTGCCTCAAAGCACCGGCTACACTCGCATTTTTGTCGATATGGCGGCCTATGCCGGCCATACTGTACGTTTTGATTTCGTTCATCGCACAACGGGAGCCTATGCCGTGCTGCTCGACGATTTCGCCATCGACACCGCCGAGGCTCCGCGTCTTGCAATCGAAGGTCCCTCAAGAGTTATGCTCGGCGACGAAGCTCGGTTCCGCTGCAATGTGACAAACGGCGTTGATGCCGCCCCACAATGGCGTTTCGATGGGGCTCGCGTTGTCGACGTCGCCGGCTCGCCGGCCACTGCCGTGTGGGACTCGGTCGGGGTGTTCGAGGTTACTCTTTTCGGCACCAACGCAGTGGGCACCGATTCGGTCAAAGCCCGAATCAATGTAGCCGACTGTGCCGTTGAGGCCGACGCGATGCCATACCTCGAAGGTTTCGAGGATTCGGCGCGTTGCTGGACTTTTGTCGACGCCGACGGCGACGGTTACGGTTGGACCCTTGCCACCGGCAACGACGCTTTCGGTGGCACATGCTATGTCGAGTCGGCCTCGCTCACACCTTTCGGCCCGCTCACTCCCGACAACTGGATGGTGAGTCCGCCGGTCGATGTGGTGCATGGCGCCTACCTTTCGTGGCGTGTGGCAGCCGGCAGTCTTTCGCATCCATGCGAGCACTACAGCGTCTACGCCATTGCCGAAGGTGACACCTCGGTTCTCTTTTCGACCACTGTCGACACCGTAGCAGGTTACGACACCGTCGAAATTTCACTCGCGGAATACGAGGGTAGGAGGGTGCGTTTTGCATTCCGCCACCACGAGAGTTCGGGCGAGAGCTCACTGCTTGTCGACGAGGTCCGCGTGGGCGGACTGCTTGCAGTCAACGCCCCCGTTGCCGCCATGCCGCTAAGTGTCTGGCCCAACCCGACAACCGGCACACTGCACGTCGAAATCGGCGAACGGTGCGAAATTTCGGTCTACTCAGTTCTTGGGAAACTGATGGGCAAATTTACCAACAATGTCATAGAACTCAGCGAGTTCCCGTCGGGAGTGTATTTCGTTACAGTGACATCCGGCTCGGGAATCGCGACTGCAAAAATACTAAAAAAATAACGATTATGCAACAACAAATTTTTTCGCGACGCACAAAAATGGCCGACCTCATTGCGGCCAATCGCGATTTGATACTTATGTTGCCGCGATTCGGGATTAAACTCGGCTTTGGCGAAAAAAACGTCAAGGATGTCTGTGAACAGTATTCCATCGATGTCGATTTCTTCCTTCTAATCTGCAATATCTATACTTTTGACGACTATGCGCCCGACGAAGATTTCATCGCGTCGGTCAATATAGATTCGCTGCTCGCTTACCTCGAGGCGTCGCACCGCTACTACCTCAACGAGCGAATGCCCCATATGCAGCGTCATCTCGACCACATTGCCGAACGCACCGGAGAGAGCGCCTGCGTGATGTTGAAGAAGTATTTCGCCGACTATCGCGCCGAAGTGGCCGACCATTTCGCGCACGAGGAGAAGGACATCTTCCCGCAACTGCGCCGTCTCCATCCCGGCCAGAAACTTGAACGCGGCCGAGTCGAGCGCCTTGCGCATTCTCACGAAAATATCAAGGACCGACTCACCGACTTAACGCAGCTCATATACAAATACCTGCCTGGCGACTTCATGACCGAGGAACTGATGGAACTGGTGTTCGGAATCCTTCAACTCTCGAAAGACCTTGAAAAACATACCCTTATCGAAGATATGTTGCTCGCTCCCGATGAAAACTACGACCTCAGCGAGCGCGAAATCGATGTGTTGTCGCTTCTGGCCCAGGGCCTGAGCAGCAAGGAGATAGCCTCGCGGTTGAACATCGCCGTCAACACCGTCAACACTCACCGTAAAAACATCACCAAGAAGACTGGAATGAAGTCGGTGGCGGCCCTCGCTGTCTACGCAACAATCAACGGAATGATAAAATAACGAGAATAACTAATAAAAATTGTACAACTATGTCAAAAATTACTGACGCCTTAAGTGTCGTTAAAACTGGAAAATTCTGGAAAGAATTGATTATCATGACCCTCGGAATGTTTGTCACTGCCGCTGCAGTCTACTATTTCCTGGTGCCGAGCAAACTCATCATCGGTACCATCTCGGGTCTCTCCATTGTGCTGTCCAACATATTCTCCCACGGACAGGGCATCTCTATTTACATTATGGCAATCAACGCAATCCTGCTCATTTTGGCATGGTTGTTGATAGGCCATGAGTTTGGCGCCAAAACCGTCTATACGGCCATGATTCTCGGTCCTCTGACTGACGTGTGGGATGCCATTCTTCCATGGCAGAAGATTGCCAACGCCAACCTCGTGACCGGCTCGCCGTCGGTTATGGGCGACCCGTGGCTCGACCTCTGCTGCTTCGTGCTGCTCCTCAGTGCCGCCCAGGCTCTGATGTTCAGCATCAATGCTTCGACAGGTGGACTCGACATTTTGGCCAAAATCGTCAACAAGTACCTGCATTTCGATATTGGTGCCTCGGTTTCCATCGCCGGTGCCTGCATTTGCTGCACAGCCTTCTTTATCAACGATTTCCGTATGGTTGTCATCGGCCTTATCGGCACCTGGATCAACGGCCTTGTGGTCGACTATTTCACTGCCACCCTCAACAACCGCAAGCGTGTGTGCATTGTGTCGAAGGATTACGACCGCATACGCCGTTATATCATCGACGAACTGAAGCGTGGGTGCACCCTCTACGAAGTTATTGGCGGCTACTCCAACGAGAAATCCATCGAACTTGAAGTGCTCCTCACCAAGGATGAGTTCAGCAAACTGCTGGCCTACCTGAAGGACAACGAGATTCCTGCTTTCACCACCGCCGGCAACGTCAGCGAGGTCTATGGCCTCTGGACCAAGCACAGCAAGAAAAAAGCCATCAAGGCTGAAGTTGAAAAACGTTGACAATTAAACATATAACATTATAAGATATGAAACTGTTGTTCCTCGGTACATGGGAGATTATTGTCATCGTCCTTGTCGTTTTGCTGCTTTTTGGCGGCAAGAAAATCCCCGAACTCATGAAAGGCGTCGGCAAAGGCGTCAAGAGTTTTAAGGACGGGATGAACGGTGTCGGCGACGAGAAGGATGAGAATAAAAATGACAACTCTCCGAGAGTAGAATAATAATCAACTTCCTTGACTTTTTGGGATCATCTTGAAGAGTTGCGAGGCTGTTTGATTCGCATTGTCATCGCTTTGGCGGTGAGTGCGGTAGCTTGTTTCTGCTTCAAGAATTTGCTTTTTGACATTGTCCTTGCTCCAAAAAGTTCTGATTTTGTGACGTATAGGCTTGTCGAAAGAGTAGCAGGTGTGCGTCAGGATTTTAATGTCGATTTGATAAATGTCGACCTTGCGCAGCAGTTTCTGGTTCACATGAAGGTGGCCCTGTTAGTGGGTTTCCTGATAGTGTCGCCATACGTGCTTTTTGTTTTGTTCCGCTTTATTGCCCCGGGGCTTTACACCAATGAGCGGCGTTATGCAGTTGGTGCCGCCTTGGCTGGATACGTGATGTTCATGCTCGGTGTAGCACTGAACTATTTTGTGATTTTCCCGCTGACATTCAGGTTTTTGGGAACATATCAGGTGGACGATTCGGTTGTGAACCACATCACTTTAACATCGTATATATCTGTATTGTTGCTGCTTAGCCTCGTCATGGGTATAGTGTTCGAGCTGCCTGTTTTGAGTTGGTTGCTGGCAAAAATCGGTGTGCTCAAGGCGGCAACTATGTCGAAAGTGCGCCGCTATGCCGTTGTAATAGTGCTCATTGTGTCTGCCATAATCACCCCGACGGGCGACCCATTTACGCTCATGGTAGTAGCTCTGCCAATCTATCTGCTTTATGAATTCAGCATTTTTGTTGTAAGGAAAACGGAGAAAATATGAAAAAAGTATGTTTGTTGATAACTTTGTTTCTTTGCCTTGTGTCGTGTTCGCACAACACTCAGCGTGAGGCTTTTGAAGATTATATGACACGTTTTCCCGAGTCGTCGCTTCAGGATGTATACAAGTGGTGCTTTCAGGATGTATTCGGTCCGGCACATCTGGTGAGCGACACAGCCGCATCGGCAGCATATATCCGCAGCGAACTCACTCGCTATCGACCCGATTCAGCGACGCCGATGTATGAATATACAGGTCCTGACGGTCGCTATGTACGTGTAAATCTGTCGCTTGTGGCCGATAGTGTGATTACTGTGGAACAGTTGGTTGATGCCTTGGTTCGTAGCTCGTCGCAGAAACCTACGATGAGTGTAGAGCAGTGGCGCGAACGTTGGGTCGATTACGTCGATATCCTTGCCGATGTTGAGCCGCGGCCTCTCAATTTCGAATCCGACGCACAAAAAATCGACAGTTTATTGTCCAAAGGACAATACGTCATGCATCACAGCCGCCATTTCAATGAAACATATTTATATTTTTACCGTATAATAGCACGGGATATTTTCGAGCAAGAAATCCTACCAGTGATTAATTCTAAAAAGTTATGAAAATAAAGATGTTAGCAGGCGCAATTGCGCTGTCGTTATGTTTTAGCGGTTGTTTTTCTACAACCAGTTTGGCTATCGACCTGGCCGAAATAGCCAGAGCCGCCGACGCCTTAGAGGCAGCTGGGAATGGTCAAGAATCCTACGAGGTCTACCCCAAGAATGTCATTCTCATTGTCGGTGACGGTATGGGTACTGCGCAGGTCTACTCGTCAATTGTGTCGCAGGGCGGCGACAACTCGCAGTTTTTGCGTTTCCCATACACTGGCTTTTCACGTACATACTGCCTGAACCGCTACACCACCGACTCCGGTGCTGGTGGCACGGCACTTATGACCGGCCATAAGGTAAACAAAGCCGGCATTTCGCAGTCGCCCGAAGGTCGTGATTGGCCGTCGCTGTTCAAGATTGCCGTCGACAGCGGTATGTCGACAGGCTTTGTTGTCACCAGCAGTGTTTTGGACGCCACTCCCGCCACCACTTACGCTCATGTGCCTGAACGCCATATGTTTGACACTATCAGTCTGCAAATGTCGCAGTGCTCGCATAGTGTCATGATAGGCGGCGGCAGAACTAAGTTCCGCCCCGAAAACCGCAAGGACGGCCAGTCGCCAATCGACACCCTCGTCAAGCGTGGATACGATGTGGTTTATACCCTCGAGGATATGCAGAAAAGCACTTCCGACAAGCTTTGTGCACTCGTTTTCGAAGAACATGAACCAGCTCCAGCCCCAGAACGCGGCGATATGCTCACTCAAGGTGTCAAGAAGGCTTTGGCCATGCTGGACCGCAACCCCAAAGGTTTCGCACTGATGATTGAAGGGTCGCAAATCGATTGGGCCTGCCATGACAACGACTCAGCGCATCTTGTTGCCGAGATGAACGATTTTGAGCAGATGTTGAAGGCTGTGCTCGATTTCGCCGAACATGACGGCAACACCCTCGTCGTTGTCACTGCCGACCACGAAACAGGCGGACTCACACTGCTTGGTGGCGACATCGAAGGCCGTGTCAACCGCTTCACTTTCAGCACTGACTACCATAGTGGAGTCATGGTGCCGGTATTCAGCTATGGCCCCGGAGCCGACTACTTTACTGGCATACAGCAGAATACTGACATTGCCAAAAAGATTCTCTATCTGCTCGGATTATGATTAAGTTTTGCGTTAAACTGGTGCAGCGATGGCTGCCTGAGCCGTTTGTGTTCGCCATAATCCTGACCTTGCTGGCGGCGGTCATCGCCATGCCTGTGTGTCACCAGACACCTGTCGAGGTCGTGAGCCATTGGGGCTCAGGAATGTGGGGCCTTCTGGCTTTCTCGATGCAGATGGCATTGGTGCTTGTCAGCGGCTCGGCTCTGGCATCTGCGCCCGCTGTCAAGCGCGGCATAAGTGCCATGGCGTCAGTGCCTAAGACCCCTGCGGCAGCAATAGCCACGGTTACGCTCGTATCGGCCATTGCATGCTGGCTCAACTGGGGCTTTGGCTTGATTGTCGGCGTGATTTTCGCCAAAGAGATTGCGCGAAAACTCGCCGGAGTCGACTATCGGTTGCTCATCGCGTCGGCTTATAGTGGCTTTGTGGTGTGGCACGCCGGATTGTCGGGCTCTATCCCACTCACCATGGCCACCCCTGGTGAGTCCCTTGCCAAAGCCACAAATGGCATCCTAACCGAGCCGGTGCCGGTTTCGCAAACCATTCTCGACCCCCACAACCTCGTTATGGTGGCCGTGGTTATCGTGGCCATCACTGTTGTCAACTCGCTCATGCACCCCAAACGCGATGTGGTTTCTGTCGACCCGGCTCTGCTTGCCGACGAAACCGCCGTGCCGCGTCGTGCCGACACCCCAACGCCTGCCGAACGCATGGAACACTCGCGCCTTCTGACGTGGGTTGTGGCTCTTGTGGGTATTTCCTACTTGATATATCATTTTGTGTTCGAGCATGGTAGCCTCGACCTCAACTCGGTTATCATGATTTTCCTTTTCGCCGGACTGCTGCTCCACGGCACTCCGCTGGCCTACGTCCGCGCCTTTGGCGAAGCCGCCTCGGGAGCTTCGGGCATCATTCTGCAGTTTCCGTTCTATGCCGGCATCATGGGAATCATAACCGGCGTGGGAGCCAGCGGCGTGTGCCTCGGTACGGTCATCAGCGATGCCTGCATAGCCGTTTCGACGCCGGTCACTTATCCGCTGCTCACTTTCCTTTGCGCTGCGGTTCTCAATATGTTTGTGCCGTCGGGTGGCGGCCACTGGGCCATACAGGCACCCATCATGTTCGCTGCCGGAGCCAACCTTGGTGTCGACCCGGGCTTGACTGGAACGGCCATTGCATGGGGCGATGCGTGGACCAACCTCATCCAGCCTTTCTGGGCTTTGCCGGCGCTGGCCATTGCCCGTCTTAGCGCAAAAGACATCATGGGCTACTGCCTTATCGACCTGCTTGTCACCGGGGTCATCATCTGTACCGGCCTGCTTGTCTGGGCATTATAAATATTAATACATTCACGAATTAAAAATTCAAAAGATATGTTCGAAAACGTCATTAAACACTATCAGGATTTCCCTGTCAAAGGCATCGACTTCATCGACGTCATGCCTTTCCTCCAAGACCCCGAAATCTACCGCGGCCTCGTGGCTGAAATCGACCGTCTGACCACGGCACCCACCATCGCCACCGTCGAGGCCCGTGGTTTCCTCTTTGCCTCGCCGTTGCTGGCCGTTTCGAGCCGCGTCAGCAACATCGTCCCTATCCGCAAAAAAGGCAAGCTGCCTTTCGCCGAAGGCGACCTGCGGCGAGTTGAAATCAAGAAGGAATACGGCTCCGACGAGGTCTTCTATCGCTTGAGCGACTTGGCGGCTGGACGTGTCGACGACGGAGTGCTGAATCTGACTTTCTTCGACGACGTGCTCGCCACCGGCGGCACCGCCATGGGTATCGCACAGTCGCTTGAGGGCGAAACCGTTATGGTCGACGGCAAACCTTGCAAAGTCCATATCAACGAGTTTATCTTTTTGGTCGAACTCATGGGCCTCGGCGGCGCCGCACCGCTGACAAAAATAGCTCCGGTGCACTCAATAATCAAGCTCTGAAGCAAAAAAACGTTGCAGCCCACCCCGTCGCTCCGCGCCAAGGAGACAGGAATGTCCGGCGGCAGCACTCCCTTCCCACGTAGGGGTGCCTGAAAGGCGGGGTGGGCAACATTACTTTTTTCGCAGTCACCCCCCGCACGGAAAGGCTCCCAATCTAACTTAGAGGAAATATTTAAAATAAATCTGTAACCTGCAGAAAATCAGTAGTTTGTGTAAGTTGTTAAAAATCAAGGGTTTGGATAGGTTCTCCTCGGGTTTGGGTCGGCCTTAGGTCGGCCTTACATCGGGCAGGGGTTGGCGGAGTGGGGCCGGGTTCGATCAAAAGACGACGGAAGGATGTCTAAATATCATGGAATCAGAGTTTTGGCACCTGTACCAGCAAGCCGTCCTCGGCCAGCAGGGTGTTGGGGAAGATGGCCTGGGCCTGGTCGAGCAGGATTTGCGGCTCGCGGTAACGGGCGCTGATGTGCGTCAGTAGCAGTTGCCTGACGCCGGCTTTGGCGGCCAGGGTGGCCGCTGCGGTGGCCGTGCCGTGCAGGTTTTCGGCCGCCACTTGGGCGAATTTGTCGTCGAAGGTACTGTCGATGGTCAGCAGGGTCACTTGGTCGATGAACGGCAGCAGCGAGTCGTCGCAGAGGGTGTCGCAGCAGTAGGCCATCGAGCGTGGACCTTTGCGGCCGAATTTCTTTTCGGTTATGCGGAAGCCGTAGGTCGGCACCGAGTGGATGAGCGGGAATGCCTCGACAGTGCAGCGTTTGTGGTCCACAATGAGGTGGCGGCCTTCGGTGAAGTCGAACTCGTGGAAATTGAGCTCATAGTCGATGTTATGGCCTGAGGCTGAGAGTATTGCCATGACGGCGTCGCGGATGCCGGCAGGGCCGTAGATGTCCACTGGCGCGGTGCGGCCGCACAGATGCATGGTCGAAAGCAAACCTGGCAGGCCGAAAAAGTGGTCGCCGTGCATATGCGAGATGAGGATTATGGCCAGCGACTGCAGTTTCTGGTGATACTGGCGTACCTGGCGCTGGGTGCCTTCGCCACAGTCAATCAACAACTTGCAGCCTTCGACGTTGACCACCTGCGAGCAGCAGTGTCGCGACATTGTGGGCGTTGCCGCCCCTGAACCCATGACTGTGGTGTAGAAGTTCATACGGCGTGTTTACGGGGTTTGGCCAACAACAGTCCCACGAATGTGAGCAGACCGTTGAGAAGCAGTATTTCGAATCCAAAATGGTAGCCTCCGAACCATACGGGGGCGTTGATTTTCAGCACGTAGCATATTGCCGGCGATAGTATTGCGATTGCCGGAACCCAGCGGTCGTCGACCTCGCGGCGAGTGAAAAGGCCGAAGGTGTACATACCCAGCAGCGGGCCGTAGGTGAAGCCGGCCACGTCGAACAAGGTGTCGATGAGTGACTGGTTGTGGAACGGCTTGAACGCTATGATTACCAGCAAGTAAAGCAACGCGAAGCCGACGTGTACAAGGCGTCGGACACGCAGCTCGCGGCGCTCGTCGCCACTTTTGCCAAAGCGGAGGAAATCGTAGCAGAACGTGGTTGTCAGTGCGGTCAGGGTGCCGTCGGCGCTCGAATAGCCTGCCGCCACCATTCCGAGTATGAAAACAATGGCTGTGAAGGGGCCGAGGTGGAAGGCCACCGACGGGAAAATCTTGTCGCCGACAACGGCGCCAGCCTCGTTGACAGGCAGGGCGAACCCGGTAGTGGCGGAGTAGGTTATCAGCGCGGCTCCGAGGCTGAGAAACAGGATGTTGACAACGATGAAGAGCAGGCTCGAGGTGAGGACGTTCTTTTGCGCCGAGCGCAGGGTAGGGCAGGTGAGGTTTTTCTGCATCATGTCCTGGTCGAGGCCGGTCATGGTGATGGTGATGAACATACCGCTCAGCACCTGTTTGAGCCAGAACTTGTTGTGGTTGACGTCGGTTTCGAGCACCTTGGTCAGGCCGGCGTCGGACGATTGCTGCATTAGTTCGCTATAGCTGATTCCCAGTTCTTTAAGTATCGCCACCACGGCGGCTCCAGCGGCGAGGAGCAGGAAGGTGGTCTGCAGGGTATCGGTCCAGACTACGGTTTTCAGGCCGCCGCGGAACGTGTAGAGCAGGATGATGGCTATGAAAACCACCGCCGGAACCCAGAACGGGATACCCCAACTCTTGAATACAAATTCGTATAACACGAAGACAACCAGATACATACGCAGGGCCGAGCCCAGCAGTCGCGACACGATGAAAAACAGCGCTCCGGTGCGCTCCGAGTGCGTTCCGAAACGCTGCTCGAGATAGGTGTAAATCGAAGTCAGGTTCAGCCTGTAGTATAGCGGCAGTAAAATAAAGGCAATCACCACATAACCAAGTACATAACCGAACACAAGGGGCATATAGGTGAACTGGCCGCTATAGACGCCGCCAGGAACCGACATGAACGTCACTCCCGACAGCGATGCGCCGATCATTCCGTAGGCCACCACGAACCATGGCGATTTGCGTCCGGCACGGAAAAAAGCGTCGTTGCCGCTGCCTTTGCGGGCAGTGAGCCACATGATGGCAAACAGCAACAGTGTGTATAACACAAAGCAGATGAGTATTGTGAGCTCCATGGCGGTTTTTCTTTTCGTTGCAAAATTACATATTTTTTTTGATTTACGACTTTATTTTTATAAAAAAGCGTAACTTTGCAAAAAATTTCTAAGCCTCGACGACGATGAAAAAAGGCAACAAAAACAGGTGGCTGCAGGCTGTTGCGACCCTATTGCTGGTGGCGCTGACCTATCCGCTGTTCGAACCGGACTACGGTACGGGCCTCGATTCGTCATACGTGTGGGGCCTTAACTACCTGTTCGACAGTGACTACACAACGCTGACGCACCTCATATACCCCTACGGGCCGCTGGCCTTGCTCAAGTTGCCGACCCCCTACAACGGCCATTTTGCCATATTCTTGCTTTTCTTTACATTAGTCAAAGCGGCATTTATCTTCCTGACGCTCGAATTGGCACGTCGCCACAAGATCAATATGCTGGTTGCTAGCCTGTTGGCAATTCCGATGTGCATGATTGGTAACCTCGACAGCTACATGGTCGGATGCGTTGCCTTGTTGGTGCTCGACACTATTGAAAACAACCGGTTTTGGCCTTTTGCGATTGCAGCGCTGATTTCCGCACTCGCGCTGACAATCAAACTCAACATCGGCCTGCAATGTTGCTCGGTGCTTTTCGTTGGATGGCTGATTTACATTTTTGTAAATCGCAACCTACTGAAATCCATTACAATGGCGTTGTCGGTTCCAATCGCATTGCTGATTGTGGGGCTTGCCGTGTTTCAGAATTTCAATGCCATGGCTGGGTTTGCCGTCGGGGCCGTACATCTGTTGAGCGGCTACTCCGAGGCTCTGGTTATTGAGCCCGACCATCGGCTTTGGACCTTGATTGTCTTCACGTTGCTTCTCGCCGTCTATCCAGTATTGCAACGTGGCAAATGGAGTCGTCTGCTATACTTGATGTTGCTTATTCCGCTGATTGCCAACTGGAAACACGGCATTGTGCGCGAGGACTACACCCACTTCAAAAACCTCACTGCATTCGCGTCAGTCATGCTGACGTTGTTGCCGCTGGCTCAGGATAAATTGCACTGGAAGCCTTTGACTGCCAGTGTATTGGCTATGGTGATGCTTGCCGTCAGCATAGTGCCGCTCGGAAGCAGCCGCCTCACCACATCCGCCCCCAAAAACATTGTTGCCAACGTCATCAACTACAAGGCCACCATCGAAAATAGCAAAAAACTTATCGACAGTGCTTATACCTCCCGACAACTGCCTGCCTCGACAATTGCCGCAATTGGCAGCGGAACCGTAGACTGTTACCCATGGGAGCACATCTATGTGGCCGCCAACAACTTGCGCTGGCAGCCTCACGCGACAGTTGAGCTCGGAGCAGGCAACTCTCTGTGGCTCAATCATAAAGCTGCAGAAAATTTCAGAGGCGACTCGGCTGTCGACTTCATTATTTTGCATCCCGTCGACCCTGCCAACACCGCCAACGGCCTGCGCTCACTCGACGGGCGCTACCTGCTGAGCGACGAGCCGGAAATAATTTCGACAATTTTCGCTAACTACGTGCCAGTCGACAGCGGCTACTTCGGACTCCTGCTGCGCCGTAGCGAAATTCCAATAGCAATCCAAACTGATACTCTGTCGCAACTTGTTGTCAATCAAGGCGAATGGGTTGCTTTGCCAGAGCTCAGAAACGGTGTGACTCTGAAAGTTGCAGTGAAAGGTAGTGAAAACTTCATAGGTCGTTTACGTTCAGCAATTTACAAACCGGATGTCAGCACTATAGACTACCTCATGGCCGACAGCACAGTCCTCACTTACCGCTACTCGCCGGCCACCGCCGAGGGTGGCCTTTGGGTCAGTCCGCTTCCGCTCGACCTGTCCGACGTGGCTGGATTCATGACCTCGCGCGAGGCGCCTGAGAAACCAATCGCTATACGGCTGAAATACAACCATCCACGCTGTCACAAAGCACAGATAGAGCTTAAATTTTGGGTCGAAAGACGCAAATAATTAGTTTTTTACACAATAAATATCCGTTAATTGCGTTATTTTTTGTAACTTTGTCTCTTCGAAAGAGACAACAAAAAACCGAAAAATACGACACAAAACACGAAATATCAGTACTTTATGAAAAAATACAGCTCTCTGATAATCCTGATTTTTATGGCGTTTGGACTGTCGGCAACAGCTCAAAACGGACGCGATTTGGAAGATGACGGCCTCGTAGGCAGTGTGCGCCGTATCGACTCAAAGATGTACGAAGCCTCCTACGACCGCCACGACAACCTCGTGACAGGCGAGCAACTCGAGCACCTCTTGACCGAATACAACGCCAAAGGCCAACGTCGCAGCATGACCTATATGTCAGTGGCTGAAGACATTATCTTCCGCACCCGCTACAAGCACGATGGCTTCGGCCTCACCACCCTCGAACACGTGGTCGACAATCAGGAGCACGTCATTGGTCGCACATACTACGTCTACGACGCCAACCTCATCCTGACCGAAGTTTATGTGGAAGACGTTGAACGTCAGATAGAAAGCCGTATGCTTATCAAGCGCGACGCCACTGGCCGCATCACCCAGCGTAGCTACAACGACCAGTTCAACGACGTTTACAAACGCGAGGTCTACACCTACAACGAAACCGGCGACATCGCCAAAGCCGTTATCTACGATCGCTCGAAAGCCAAAATCCAGGAGCGCCGCTATGAATACGACGAAAACCGCCAGCCCGTGAGTTACACCCTGTTCGACTACACCGAGGAGGAACCCGAAGTGTTCGTCACCCTGTTCGAATACGAGTACGACTCGCACGGCAACTGGACCCGCCGCGTCGAATACAACCTCAACGGCGACCGCAAAGAGCCCGTCTACACCACGCAGCGCACAATTGAATACTTTTAGGCGATGCACAAATCCGGTTTCGTCAATATTATCGGCAACCCCAATGTCGGCAAGTCGACCCTTATGAACGCCCTCGTCGGCGAGAAACTCAGCATCATCACCTCGAAAGCCCAAACCAGACGCCACCGCATCATGGGTATCGTCAACGGCGACGACTTCCAAATCGTCTACACCGACACCCCTGGCATCGTCAACCCCCACTACAAGCTGCACGAACAAATGATGGGGTTCGTCAATTCAGCCCTTCAGGACGCCGACCTCTTCCTGCTCGTCACCGAGGTGGGCGAGACCTTCAAAAATCAGGAAACCCTCCAGCGCATCATCCGTAGCAATACGCCCGTTATTCTGGTAATCAACAAGATAGACCTCTCCAACCAGCAATTTGTCGCCGACCGCATCGCCTACTGGCAGGCTCAGATACCGCGCGCCTTCGTGGTGCCCTGCTGCGCCACCGAAGGCTTCAACGTAGGCACCATATTCGACCACATAATCGCACAGCTGCCCGAGCACGAGCCCTACTTCCCCAAGGACGAACTCACCGACCGCTCCATGCGCTTCTTTGTCAGCGAGATAGTGCGCGAGAAAATACTCCTCTTCTACCAGAAAGAGATTCCCTACAGCTGCGAAGTGGCTGTCGAAAGCTACGAGGAACGCGACGGCATCGACAACATTTCGTGCCTCATCTTCGTCGAGCGCGAGTCGCAGAAAGCCATCCTCATCGGCCACCAGGGCAAGTCGCTCAAACACCTCGGAATCGAGGCCCGCAAAGACATCGAGGAATTCACCGGCAAGCACTGCTTCCTCAGCATCCACATCAAGGTCCTCAAGGACTGGCGCAATAGCCAGACAGCTCTCAAACGCTTCGGCTATGCCATAGACGATTGATAACCATATCCTTATATTATACGGCAGCAGGTCGCCTTCGGGTCGTCCCGAGGGGGTGTTTTTGCCGTTTTTAACTGCCTCTGTATCAAGGCCTGTTCGAACTAAATACGACCCAAACCCGACCCGAACCCGATTTTAATGTAATTTATATCGTGCACGATAAAATCTTAAAATATGTTAAATATTTGATTTTATGTTTGTAATTCAAAAAATATTTGTACTTTTGTATCGTGAACGATATAAAATTATTAACCATAAAAATATCAAAACAACCGCTATGTCAACGATTTACGACTACAAAGCAATTGCCAGCAACGGCAAAGAAATTGATTTCAAGGAGTTTGAAGGCAAGGTGCTGATGATAATCAACACCGCCAGCAAGTGTGGTTTCACCCCTCAGTTCGACGGCTTGGAGAAACTCAACGAGAAATACCGCGACCGCGGACTCGTCATGATAGGTTTCCCCTGCAACCAGTTTGCCGCACAAGACCCCGGCACCGACGGTGAAATTCAGGAGTTCTGCCGCGTCAACTACGGCGTCACCTTCCAGATTATGAAGAAGATAGACGTCAACGGCGACGACGAGCACCCCATCTTCACCTACCTCAAGGCTCAGGCACCCACCGAGGAATACAAGGGGCTGAAAGCCAAAGCCACGCACACCATGCTGAAAACCATCAGCAAGACGGCCAAGAAAGAGGGCGACATACTGTGGAATTTCACCAAATTCCTCGTCTCGCGCGACGGCAGCCGCATCGAGCGCTTCGCACCCACCACCGAGCCCGAGGATATGGAGAAGGCAATTGAATCGATGTTGTAATGTACGACCAGCTGAAACTCGACAACCAGCTCTGTTTCCGGTTCTACACCGTGTCGAGGCTCATCGCGCAGGCCTACCGCCCGCTGCTCGAGCCGCTCGGGCTGACCTATCCTCAGTACCTCGTAATGCTTGTGCTGTGGGAACACGACAACCAGACAGTTAGCGACATAACCGGGCGACTCGGGCTCGAGACCAACACCGTCACGCCGCTCATCCAGCGCATGGAGAAGGCCGGACTTGTGGTGCGCACCAAAGGCATTGTCGACAGTCGGCAGACGCTTGTCAGCCTGACCAAACGCGGCCAACACCTTGAGCAAGAGGCTCGTGAAGTGCCCGAATGCATTGTGCGCAGCCTGACGCCAAAGGGCTCGGAGCCCGACACAGAGCTGGCCGCACAGACGGCGGCACTGCTCGACAGCCTGATTGCCACGCTCCGCGAGGCTACACGAACCAAATAAAACAAAATTTCAAAGACCGTCGATAATTAATAACGCTGGCGACACAAAAAAATTGTGCCGCCCGCGTCGTTTTTTTTCAACATCGCCTACAAGTAACTCTTGGAGAATTATTTGTGTCTCGCCAAAAACATGGTTTCTTTGGCATGGAATTTATCGGTCTGCGAATGCATGAACAAAACCAAAGTGTCTGTATCCAATCTGATAATCTCCGTAGTGTCCTTTAGCCCGTTTTCGTGAGTAATAACAGACAAAATGTTATCGGAAAGTGCATACGGGAATGACTTCGTGATGATTGTGTCATGGACATCGGTTCCATCGAAACCGTCGTCCATGGCGGTATATACGGATGTTCCGTCTTCTGTGAACTCGATGGACATCAATGGGAATCCATCGGGGCCAATGGTGTCATAAAGACTACTTCCTTCGTTATAATCTTTCCAATCGGATATTACATAGGCGAAATCCCATTGCCCGATTAGTAGGCTTTCGTCAATAGTGACAGAGGCTTTTGTCTTGGTATTTTTGCAAGCGGTCATCGCGACCATGGCGGCTATCGCCGCGCATATTAACATTATTTTCTTCATATTCTAAATTATTTAAAGTTAAAAACGCCGCAATACGGTTTTTATTGCGCCGCCCACGTCGTTTTATGATTATTTAGGATTTGCGACAATGATTTTCACCGAGTCCTCGACCGATAATTTTATCTCGCTGCCGTATTGCTCGGGGGTGACGATTATGCGCTCAAGACGCGAATCGAGGGCGTGAAGTTCTTTGAAATCAGGACATTGGGTGATGTCCACTTCCTCAACCGATGTTCCCCGGATGTAGAGGGTCTGTAGGTGGCGGCAGACGCTGACGTCGATTGCCGCCAGCGGCGAAAATATGCAGTAAAAGGTCTCAATGTTAGGAATCTGGCTGAGGTCAAAATCCCGCAACTCAGTGTGACTCAGCCACAACGCCGTCAGGTTGTCGCAACCGTCGAGGTTGATTTTCTGCAGCGGGGCATCAACGCAGTAGCATTGCTCGAGGTTCGGCAGAACAGATAAGTCCAACTCCTTCAGCGGGTTGTCGCTGCAAGTCAGCCGCCGCAACTGTGGAAACATTTCGATACCGCACAGTGAGCCGATGCCCTGTTCGTGGCATTCGAGCGTGACCAGTCCACACCCCTTCTCGGTGGGTTTCAGGCGTTTGCCGCGATAGACCTCGGCGTATCCGTTTTCGACAAGGAAGTTGCGAAACGCCCTGTCGGGCACAACCACGGCACGGTGGCAGTCGCAATTCGCCATCCTGCCGGCGGGCCGCGAAGTGCAGCAGCCCGCCAGCAAGAGGGCGCAGATTACGGATAATAGGAGGCTGCGTTTCATTGCAGTTTGAAGAAGATTGGCAAGGTGTAATTCACACGGACAGGCTTGCCTTTCTGCATTCCGGGTTTCCATTTCGGCATAGCGTTGACAACCCGCAGGGCCTCCTCGTCGCATCCGCCGCCGATGCCGCGCAGCACTTTGGCGTTTGTCACACTGCCGTCGGCCTCAATGATAAAAGTTACAAATACCCTGCCCTGAATTTTTTTGTTCTTGGCTTGCTCGGGGTATTTGATGTTCTCGGCAAGGTATTTGTAGAGAGCCTCGTCGCCGCCGATGAACTCCGGAGAATCCTCTACCACCTCGATAAGTGCAGACTTATCTCCATGGTCATTGCTGTCGGCATCTTCCATGACCATTAACGTGATGTCGGCATCACCATTGGCGTTGCCGTTCTTCCATGAGGCGTTAAAGCAGAGGTCGGCATTGCTCCCTTCAGCCTTGATGTGTTTGTAGAAGCTCAGGGCGCCTTGACGTTCTCCGATGCGCAGTTTGCGGTCAACGGCGCGCAGCAATTTCTTCTCGTAACGGTTCAGTTCGCGGCCATCAATCACACCCTTTGAGGTTTGCAGTTCGGAAATTTCCCAAGTGCCATGGCTTGGTTCGTAGCCTTCTCCCGAGCAGTTAACGGTGATTTGCATGGGGTAATAGCCGACACATTGTGACTGCACCTTGTTGTAGCCCAAGCCCGTAAGCAGATGCCGTTTGCCACCCTCTTTGTGATATTTGACTGTCAGAAGAGTTTTGCCCTGAGCGGTGTGGCTGTCAAGCATTTCGGACTGGCATCCGAAAGCCATCAACAACGCCGCCAACGGCAATGCGGCGAGCAGTTTCCATGCGCCGAAGCGCGATTTCGTTTGTTTCATCATTTTAATACGTTTTTTTAGGTTAATACTTTGAAAATTATTGGTGATATGGCCATATCCAAATCCGGTAACTTGACGAAACAGCAGTTGCAGATAGCCTTCGCGGTCGCCAGCTGCGGTGGCGGCCTCGTCGGCAAGATATTCGTGAACCGCCTTAATGTCTCGTAAGTATAGCCACACAAACGGGTTGAACCACGCCACGCAGCAACACGTCCGCACAAAAAGGACGTCGAGCGAATGCAGCTGTTGAGCATGGAGTGTCTCGTGCGCGACAATACCTTGCAATTCAATGTCGCTCAAACCATTGCGGCCGATGACAACATGGTTGAAAAACGAAAACGGAGCCGACTCGTCGTCAAGCAAAGTGAGTTTTATCCCGCCTCGGCGTTCGTAAGGCAAGCTGTTCAATCGCAACGCAACTTTTAATACATTGATAATAAAAGGCAGCGCCGCCAATAATGCACCGGCAGCATAAAAGACCCAAAGCCATGTGTCTGAGTACGTTGCCTGGGTATCAATCGTGTTGGCGACCGGCATTGGTTCGGCTTGAACCACGAACGTCGGGACTTGCCGGGCGACAAATTCGCGAACTGCCAAATCAGGCATTTCGGGCAGCCTCAAAAAAGGGTAGGTGAGGCTGAAAAACAGCGTCAGCAACAAATATCCGCGACTCACGGACAGACAGCGGTCACGACTGAGCAACAGGCGGTACAGACCCCAGAAAAGTCCCAGCGCGAGGACTGAAAAGAAAACGTAGCGTGTCATTTTTCCAATTCTTTTGTTAATGATTCAAGGTCGTCGAGGGAAACCTCTTTCCGGTCGACAAGAAAAGAAATCAACGCACGGGCTGACGAGCCGAAATAGCTGTGCGTCAGTCTGTTCAAGAGTGCACCGCTGTATTCCTCGCGACTAACCAAGGGGTAGTAGCGGTTCGATTTGTTGAAGGTTTCGTGCGCCACGAAGCCTTTTTTCTCGAGGATCCGTACCACGGTCAGCACCGTATTGTATGCGGCCTCGTTTTCGACTGCTGCAACTATCTCGTTTGCAAAGCCTTGGCCAATTTTCCAGATTGCCTGCATTACCTGCTCTTCGGCCTTTGTGAGTTCTTTGATTTCGCTTTTCATACAATTAAATATTATGTTTTAAAACTAAATTTATAGTTAAATAACGCATATTTTAGTATATTATTGTGCAGAAATGCATTTTTTTTGAAAATTTTTTTTCGGCAGGAATGAAATGTCGAAATTATTATGTAATTTTGCAGCCGAAAATTGAACGATGAAACAGATTGAGATAGACCTGACTCCCGAGCAGTATCACATTGAAAGTGAGCTCTTTCGCGCTGTTGCCCGCAAACTGGATGTAGCCGTTGGCGACGTCGACCGCGTGGTCATGCTCCGCAGCAGCCTTGACTCGCGGCGTGGCGCGGTGCGCTATCACGCCAGTGCTCAGGTCTACCTTGGCGGCGAACCCTACGCTGAGCCCGACTACAGCTCGCCATATCGCGACTGCCGTTCGGCGGAGCCCGTGGTAATCGTCGGCGCGGGTCCCGCAGGCCTTTTTGCCGCGTTGAGGGCCCTCGAACTGGGCCTGAAGCCGATAATCGTCGAACGTGGAAAACCGGTCGAGTCTCGCAAATATGATATCGCCCAACTCACTCGCCAGCATACCGTCAACCCCGACAGCAACTGGTGTTTCGGCGAAGGTGGTGCAGGCACATACAGCGACGGCAAGCTCTACACACGCAGCACAAAGCGCGGCGACATTGGCGCGATACTGCGCAAGTTTGTCGAGCATGGCGCCGACCCCGCAATACTTGTCGAAACCCACGCCCACATCGGCACCGACCGTCTGAGCGGAATAATAGCCCGTATGCGGCAAACCATTGAGAATCATGGCGGTGAGTATCACTTCGGCAAAAAAGTCGCCGATATTTCCGTAGTCGACGGACGCACCACCGGGGTCGTCACTACCGACGGCGACGTCATAGGTGGACGCGCAGTGATTTTGGCCACAGGCCACTCGGCCCGCGACATTTACGCACTCTTCAGCCGCCACAACTGGTTGCTTGAGGCCAAACCCTTCGCCCTCGGAGTTCGTGTTGAGCACCGTCAAAGCCTCATCAACAGCATACAGTACCACTCGAAAAATCCGTCGCCACTGCTGCCTCCAGCCGCCTACAGCCTCACCGCGCAGGCCGACGGGCACGGCGTCTTTTCGTTCTGTATGTGCCCTGGTGGCGTGATAGTGCCAGCCGCCACTGCCGACGGTCAGCAGGTGGTCAACGGCATGAGCAACTCGCGCCGCAACTCGCCCTACGCCAACAGCGGCATAGCCGTGACCGTCGACGTCGCTGACGTGCCGCAGTATGCCCGCTTTGGTTCCCTCGCGCTGTTGCGCTTTCAGGAAGATGTCGAACGTCGGATGGCTGTAGCCACTAAACAGCCGCTGGCCGCGCCCACGCAGCGACTCACCGATTTCTGCCAGCGAAAATCATCGGCCACCCTCAATCCCTCGGGCTACATGGGCGAAACCGTCGCGGCACCGCTACACGAGTTGCTGCCACCTTTCGTCGCCGACGCCTTGCGGCAGGGTTTCACAATGTTTGACCGCAAGATGCACGGATTTATGACAGCCGAAGCCAGCCTGCTGGCCGTCGAAAGCCGCACATCATCGCCGGTACGCATACCGCGCTCCGCCGACGGCTGCCACTCGCAGGTCGACGGACTATATCCATGTGGCGAAGGAGCCGGATATGCGGGTGGAATTGTGTCGTCGGCAATGGACGGATGTCGTGCCGTGGAACAAATTTACGCAAAACTTAACGGTTGACACTCAGTCTATTATACTTCGAAAAAGCGACATAACGAAAAAAAAATTTGCTATGTCGCCAAAAATTCGTACTTTTGCACCCGTTTTTTATGGGTAATGGATTGTCCCATGGTGTAATGGTAGCACATCAGATTTTGGTTCTGCTTGCCCAGGTTCGAATCCTGGTGGGACAACAAAATGCAACTGAGTGGATTCGGTTGCATTTTTCGTTTCTAATGCATAATGGATTGTTATCCAGCATCTTAATCGGTATTCCGTCGCCCCCGAATCGACCCCGAGTCGACTCACCCGCTGCCTGCTTGCAAGCCTGCGAACTTGTGGAGCAAACCAAGGCCGATGTAAGTCCGACCCAAACCCGACCCGAACCTATTTAACAGTCTGATTTCCAGATACTTAAGTAAAATTTTATAAATCATTGATTTACAGCACTTTGCGCATTGTGCGAAATAAGTCAGAAAATACCTTGAAAATTTATTCCGGTCGGCGTGGTTATAGTTTGCAATCAGGTGTTGAAATGCGAAAAATGGCATAAATGCAAGCCGTATTTATGTTTTTCACATATTTTAACAAATAAAAGTTGAATATGAATGCCGGGGAAATTTCGACAAGAATCAGCTGATTTTTAAATAGTTGTGCCAGTTGTTGATTTTTTGATGGGAATTTTTATTATAAATATTTTGTTTAATAAAATATAATTCGTACTTTTGCAATTCAAAATATAAGGCCTAAAAAAGTCTTGAAATGTTGCAGGCTGAGGGGGTTAAGAATGAGTCGTAGGTGACATTTCACAACTATTGTAGGCAGGCCTTAGCCGTGAGATTAAGTTATTATTTTCATGACTTATTTTGTTGAAAATCAGTAAATAATATTTATATGAAAATATCCGTAGCAGGTACCGGCTATGTCGGTCTCAGTATCGCCACCCTGTTGGCACAGCACAATGATGTCAC
>CADCPQ010000007.1 GCA_902803395.1 uncultured Bacteroidota bacterium | reverse complement strand
TAAGTAAGAGGCCACCAGACCCATGCCGAACTTTTCCAGAACAGCGACAAGGAACATCAGCATATTTTGGCTTGAATCATAGTTGCCGATGTGCATCAGGGCAAAAGCCAGCGAGGAGAACAGCATGAGCGCGAACAGCCGCCGTGTGCGGTCGCTTCGCAGCACAATCATGATGGCTATGCCGACGGCCAGCGCTATGGGCGCCACCCACCAGGCTAAAGTCAGCGAGAACAACGCAATCAGCACCACAGACGTGAAGCCCGTCCAGTTCTTGCCGTTACCCCACATTCGGAAGATAATCTCTTCATACACAGGTACTATGACCCCGATGAATATGACCATGGGCCAGATGCCGTAACGGTATATGATTCTGTTTATGGAGTCCCATACAGGGGCGCCGTAGTCGCCGCCCGACGCGTGGTCGCCGAGTGTTGCCGTTTCGTCGATGATCAGTATGGCCAGGCAGGCAGCCATTATGCCGAGGCCCCACCACAGGGCCCAGCGGAAAAGTTTTGTTTTTTGTGTGTGTTTCATTTTTGATTTCTAAGTTTTTTTGAATTCTTAGTTACAGATGTTCGGTTCGGGTTTGGTTGTCGGCCGAGCCGACGGCACACCACGGCTTTGCGATACTATAGGGTTGATTTTCAGCGATGTTTATAGCTCGAAATGGTGGGTTGTGGAGTAGTCGTTCCAGTTGCGGAGGTCGAGTGTGAGCCGGGCCTGGTCGTAGACGTTGCTGAACTGGGTGCTTTCGACCATGCCGTTGGGCCACACGAGGTCGTCCCAGTGCACGAGGGCGAGGCATTCCTGGGCCTGCTCGAGGGTGAGGGTGCCGCCCAGCTGGCGCAGGTAGGCCTCGGCGGTGTCGTAGCGCCACCAGCTGCGGCTGTGGGGGTTGCCCACGGCGATGTCGGGCTCCGTGGTGCGGTATTTCTCGCTCAAGAGGTGGTTGGTGACGAGCATGTGCCTGTCGCCCTCGGCTTTGCTGACGATCATCGACTTCCAGCCGTCGTCCTTGTCGAACTCGAGCACGGCGCAGTTGCCGTCGGCGTCGGCAATCATGTAGTGGTAGCCCGAGCCGACGGTGATGTCGTGGCGTATGTCGAGCGTGGCGGCGAGGTCGAGGGCCTCCTGCACGGTGGCGCAGCGGTCGAGCCATAGGCGCATGATGACCGAGGTGCCGACTTTGTGCCGTCCTGTTTCCTGTTGTGCGGGTTGTTTGGGCAGGGCCATGATGGATGTGCAGAGGCCTTTCTCGTTGATGCCGTCGACGGGGGCGTAGATGGCCGCCAGGCAGCTCACCTTGCGGATGAACGAGTCGGGCAGTTTGTCGAGGGTGTAGCCGAAGTGCGACATATCGCTCACGGCAATCGAGGCGTAGCCTTTTTTGGGGCGCGACACCGTCACCATGGTGGGGTTCTTGAAGTAGTCGTAGTTGCGGCCGTACCAGTAGCCGCTGCCGTCGGCCTTGGCGGCCTGGAAGCTGGTGCAGTTTGCTCCACTTCGGTCGCAGGCCGTTCGCTTTCGCTCAGGCAGGAAGGTGGCAGTCTCGCCGTTCTCGTCGGCCACCTGGGCGCTTTTCATCTTGACGGGGAGCCCTTTGCCGATGCGGCCGACGATGTAGTCGAGCAGTTCGGCGTTTGAGGCGATGTCCTTCGAGATGAGGTCGTCGAGGTCGTAGGCGGCCTTGTATTCCATGCGGTAGAGGTATTCGTTTCCGGCCACCTGTTCGACGGTGCGGAGGGTGGCTATTTCGCGTCCCCAGAGGCAGGCGACGGCGATGCAGAGGGCGGCAGCGGTGCCGGCAATCCAAAGTAATGCTTTTTTCATATATTTACGGGTTTTAGTTTTTCATTGTCATTTCGCATCAGCCCACCCCGCCCTGCGGGCACCCCTCCAAAGGAGGGGAAAATTGTCCTGCGGCAGCCTTCCCCTCCTTGGAGGGGTGGCGCGAAGCGTCGGGGTGGGCTTTTCGTTGTTTCAGTTTTTCATTTTCGCTTTCGAGGATTCCTGTTTGTTGCATCATGTTGCGGTAGTGGTGGGCTTTTTGGTCGAGGGGCATGGGGTAGGCTCGCGAGGTTGAGGGCATCCGCCAGAGGCGTAGGTTTCTTGTATTGATAATGAACTCGTTGTATTCTCCCATCATGGGTACGGGGACACCGTAATCTTCGGTCAAAACGGAGAAGCTTTTTTGACCGGTGCAGACGATGTCGTGGCAGAGCGGAATCTTGGACAAAAGCAAGGGGATGTCGGTCTTCTCGACAATCTCGAGGTCTTTGTCGGAGGCGTTGCCGCTGAGGCGGCGTACGGCGCGGGCGGTGTCGTAGATGGCTATGCCGCGCTCGCTGAGCAGCGCCTTGATGTCCTCGAGCCGGAATGTTTTGTGCTCGGAGTCGACCAGCCGCATTGCGTCGCCGTAGAACACCAGCCCGAACACTTGCCACATCTGATTCGAGAAATTGGGATAAAAAAAGTCGAAACACCAGCGACGGTGGGGTGGCGGAAAGCTGCCGAGCATCAGCAGCCGTGCGTTGGGTGGCAGGAAAGGCTCAAGTGGATGTCTCTCTATCTCTGTCATAATTCAACAATCAAATCGGCAAGCGTCCCTTTGGCGGCGCGGAGGAGGTCGGCGGGTGCGAGGCTGAACTGCAGGCCGCGTTGTCCGGCGCTGCAGTAGACGGTGTCGTGGTCCGTGAGGGTTTGGTGGAACCATGTCGGCAGCGGTTTTTTCATTCCGATGGGCGAGCATCCGCCGCGTATGTAGCCGGTGAGGGGCAGCAGTTCCTTGACGTGTATCATCTCGACCCGTTTGTTGCCGGTCACGCGGGCGGCTTTTTTGAGGTCGACTTCCTCGGCTCCGGGGATGACGCAGACGAACAGGCCCGTCCGGTCGCCGCGCAGCACCAGCGTCTTGAAGATGCGCTCGATGGGCTCGCCCAGCACCTCGGCGGTATGCTCGGCACCCAGATGTTCCTCGTCCACCTCGTAGGGGATGAGCTCGTAGGCAATCTTGAGTTGGTCGAGCAGCCGCGCCGCATTGGTCTTGTTTATTTTTGCCATGGGGGAGTGAGGGTTTTAGGGTTTGAAAGTTATAGGGTTCCGTTTTTTAGAATCCCAGTTGGAAGCCGAATTTGACGGGGTAGACTTTGCGGTCCATGCGGTTGTCGCCGTCGGTCAGGAAGACTGGCATGAACGAGGGCTGGAAGAACATTCCGATATTGCCCCAGCCGATTGACAGGCGGGCGTCGAACTTGTAGGGGTTGAGGTAATGGTTAATGGTGTGTTCGACTTTTTTCGAGGAGCCGTCGGTGGTCTTGATTTTGGTTTTGACGCCAGTGGCGTTGCTGCAGTAGCCCATGCCGGGGATTGCTGTGAGTTCGATATTGATGTCGTGGATGTTGAAACCTATTCCTATCGGCAGGGTGACGTAGCGGGTGACGAGTTTGGTTCGGCCTTCTTTGTAGCCCGGTGTGGTGGGTGTGACGGCGACGAAGGCCATCTCGCCGGTGGCGGTGGGGGTCAGCTCAACGAGGCTGTTGCTGAAGCGGTAGACGTCGCTTTCGTAGCCCAGGCCGACAAAAGCCACGAAACACGGGGTCATGATGAAGCCGTAGTCGAAAGACAGCTGGTAGGAGGTGAAGGTGGTGGTGAGTTCGTAGCCGTCGTCGAACGACATGAGGCCGTTGGCTATTCCGTCGCCCCAGTTGTTCCAGCCCCAGAGGAATTTGAGGCCGGAGCGGTCGCCGAAGTCGTAGTGCCGGCGTTTTTTCGCGGTTGCCCCGGTGTGGGTGCCGCTGTTGTCGGCTCGCTTGTCGATGTAGCTGCCGGGTTCGGAGCGTTTGGCCGATGTCGAGTCGCCGTCGTTGACTTCAGGGTCGTCGTCGAGCAAGGGTATGTTCTCGCCGTAAAAGTATTCGGTGCCGCTGTTGGCATAGAAGCCGTTGTGGTTGATTTCGGATTGGTCCTCGGAGATGAAGTCGACGCGGTCGGCATTGATGAAGGGCTCGATGGTTACGGTAGCGAGGTCCTCGGTGTGGACCTTGAGGTTGCGCATACGCAGGGTGTCGTTTTTGTAGCGCAGTATCACCTCGCTTTTTTCCTCGGCGTAAATGCTGAGGTTCTTGGTGGAGAGGTGCAGCTCGATGTTGTAGAGCGCCGCCACGTTTTCGAAGCTCACGGTGAAGCCTTTGACCGACAGCAGTCCGCTGGGCAACTCGTCGCTTACGGCGTTCTTGGTGGGTGTGATAAGGAC
The DNA here is from genome assembly GCA_902803395.1 of uncultured Bacteroidota bacterium. Classification (GTDB taxonomy): domain Bacteria; phylum Bacteroidota; class Bacteroidia; order Bacteroidales; family P3; genus Colimorpha. The sequence continues at coordinate 7,203 of CADCPQ010000007.1, read as the reverse complement.
ATAATTGGCGACGTCGCTGACGATCACGACCTTGGTGAGGTTTTCGGTGTGGACGTTGCGCACCTTGCTGTTGATGGTCTGGCGCATTGTGGTCTGCCCTTGTGCCGTTGCGGCGAGGGCGAGCAGGCTGAATGCAATTAATACTGTTTTTTTCATGGTATTGTTACTTTTTATGGTTATTTGCGGAATATTGCGTTGAAGGGCTGCGTGGCCTTGTCGGCCACGGCGAGCATGGTGCCTTCGAGGCGGTTGTATCGTTCCTCAAGGCGGTTGTATAATGGTGTGGTGACGGGTTCGAGCCACTGGGGTTGCCCTTCCAAGGGCGATGTGTATATGACCAGGGTGCCTACTTCGATGGTGTCGGGCGAGTAGGCTATGAGGGCGTCGGTGTCGACAATGCGGGGCTTTGCAGCCTTGATGGCGGTGAGGGCCTGTGGCGCCGGAATGTTGGGTTCGGCGGCCAGAAGGGGCTGCGGGGTCACGGCGGGGTCGAGGAGGGGAGTGGAGGTGATGGGTTTTGTGGGTTTAATGGGTCTAATGGGTTTGGTGGGCGAGGGCTGCACAAGAGGCCCATTCTGCCCATTCACACTATCAATCTCATCAACCTCAGCCTGGGCTATCATCGTCGGGGCGGCGGGTTCGGGGCGGTCGAGCCAGAGCAGGACCCCGACGCCTATGAGCGCTGCCACGCAGGCTGCCGCGGCATAGCGCCACAAGGGGCTGACGGCGGCACGGCGCTTGAGGCTCGCCTTGTCGGGCATGGCGGCCTCGGGGGGCGTCACGCGCAGGTCGGGGTCGTCGAGCAGCTCGGGGTGTGCGGCCATGAAGGCTTCGACCTCGGCGGCCTGTTCGGCTGGCAGGGTGCCGTCGGCGTACCTGTCGAGCATTTCCTCAAAATTCTGTTGGTCAATCATAACGGATGTTTGTTCAAATCGTTCGACAATATTTTTTTCATTGCGGTGCGGGCGCGGTAGAGGTACACCATCACCTGCTGTTCGCTGATTCCGAGGGTGGTGGCCAGCTCCTTGTAGGTGTAGCCCTCGAGGTCGCGCAGCAGCACCAGCGAGCGCTGTACATCGGGCAGGGTGTCGAGGGCCTGCTGGATGGCGTCGCCCAGCTCGAAGGTGTCGTGCCCGCCTACGGGGCGGTCGGGCTGGGCGCCGCGGTGGTAGCGGCTCTGGCGGCGGTGCAGGTCGACCAGCTTGCGGTAGAGCACCCTCATGAGGTAGGCCTTGGCGCCCGCGGCTTCCACCTCGGAGCGGTGCTCCCACAGGGCCACGAAACTGTCCTGCACGGCGTCGCGGCTCGACTCGCCGTCGCCAGTGTAGCGCAGGGCGAAGCGGTAGAGTCCGTCGGCCAGCCGGTCGACACAGTCGTTATAATCCTTGCGGGTCATACCTTCGGGGTGTGGGGGTGCAGCTTCCGGCAAAAAACACCTATTATAATAGACGCAAAAAACGCCAAAATATTACACCGACATGAAAATTTTTTTTGAAGATTGGATTTTTATGTGTAGTTTTGCAGTCCGAAAAACATATATACAGATGAAGAAAACGTTGCTTTTGATAGCCCTTGCGGCCTTGTTGCAGCCCGTGGCGGCCCAGATTGCCGATTCGGTCGACGTGCTGCACTACAACCTCGACCTCGACCTCGGCCACCGCGAGGCGCGAACCCTCGGCGGCCATGCCGAGCTGACCGTGCGTCTGCTGCGACCCTGTCCGAGCATTGCGCTCATGTTCGAGGGTGCTGTCGACTCGATTTTTGTCGACGGCGAGCGCCGCCACTGCAGGCTCGACTCGATAGGCACTGGGATGTTTGCCGCCGGCGACACGCTGCTGGTGGCGGTGGACTACCACTCGGGGGGTTACGTCGAGAGCTACGGCTGGGGCGGTATGCATTTCGACAACGACCTGTACTACAACCTTGGTGTGGCATTCGCCGACGACCCTCACAGCATAGGCCGCGCCCTGTTCCCCACGCGCGACAATTTTTCGGACAAGGCCACCTACCGCCTGACCGTCACCGTCAAAGAGGGTTGGAGCGCGCGGTGCGGCGGCCTGCTGCAGTCGGCCACGGCCAACGGCGACGGCTCGACGACGACGGTGTGGGCCATAGACCTGCCGACCCCGCCGTATTTGGTGTCGGTTGCGGCCGCCGACTGGCACGTTATTGAAAGGGATTTTGCGGGTGTCGACAGTACCTACCGCGCCACGATAGCCTATCTGACGCAGGATAGCGTCGCCACCTACCACACTTTCGACCTGCTCGACACCGTGGTGCCCGCCTTCGAGCGCGCTTTCGGCCCCTACCTTTGGCACCGCATAGGCTACAACGCCACCCATCTGGGCTCGATGGAGCACGTGATGAACATCTCGTTGGCCGAGCAGGCCGTTGGCGATATGTCCGACGGCGCGCAGTTCGGCACGGTGTGCCACGAGCTGGCCCACGCCTGGTTCGGCAACAACATCACCTGTGCCGAGAGCGGCGATATGTGGATCAACGAGGGCGGAGCAACCTTTGCCGAGGAGGTCGCCTTCGAAGCCTGCCGCGGTCGCGACGCAGCCGTGGAATACTACCAGAATGTGCTTGAGCAGGTAGCCCGCCGGGCTCACATCGACGACGGCTACCGGGCGTTGCACGGCATCGACCACGGCCACACCTACAGTAGCTACACGACCTACAAAAAAGGTTCGCTGGCGTGGCACTCGCTGCGCGGCTATCTGGGCGACTCGCTGTTCTACTCCACGATGAAAACGCTGTTCGACCGCTACCGTTTCGCCAACTTCGACGCCGCAGCCCTGCGCGACACTTTGGCCGCTTTGTCGGGCGTGAACCTCGACGAGTTTTTCGACAGCTATATCTTCACCCCCGGGTTCTGGAACTACCACATCGACTCGGTGCAATATGCCTCCGGCCGGGCCACGGTGCACATGAGCCGCCAGCGCTTGGGCGCCGAGGTGCCGGCAAACGCATCCTCGAGCATTCCCGTGTCGCTGTTCGACTGGGATTTCAGCCATCGTGATTTCAGGGTGCATTTCAGCGGCAACACTGCCGTTGCCACCTTCGACCTGCCCTACAGGCCGGCCTTTTGGACCATCGACTATGGCCACACCTCGGCCGACGTCGCCACGGTAGCCGAGTTCACGACCGGCGCTGCCGGCATCACCGACAACCATCTGGTTCATTTCGGGGTGAGGGCTTTCGACGATTCGCGTCCGGCCCACATGATTGTCGAGCACCACTGGGGCAACCCCGGCGGCACCGACCAGCAGGGCATTGTGCGCCCAGCCCGCCGCTACTGGGTGGTGACCGGCGACGTGCCGTTCGACAACAACATCGCGGGCCGTTTCCATTTCGCCGAGAGTGGCTACGGCAACCTCAACTATGCCGAGCTCGACAACGGTTTTTACTTCAACCAGTCCTCCATCGACTCGATGGCGCTGCTCTACCGCCACTCGGCCGCCGAGCCGTGGGTCGTGGCTACGCGCCGCCACTCCAACAACCTGCTCGAGGGTTTCTTCACCGATTCGCACTTGCGCAACGGCGAGTACATTCTGGCCGTAGTCGACACCAATATTTTGCGCGTCGAGGCCGTCGCGACACCTTCCAACGGTGGGTTGAAGCTCCTGCCCAACCCTTCGGGAAAAGATTTTCGCGCCGAGTTCGACAGCGGGTCGCAGAATATCTCTACCGTACTGACAATCAGCGACATAAATGGCTGTGTGGTGTACCGCGAAGAGGGCTATACAAGCGGAAAAACGGTCAGTCACGACCTGCCTTCGGGAATCTATATTGTGCAAATTAAAAATAATTTCTTATCTTTGCAGTCGCAATTAATAGTGTTATGAAAAGCATAAAAATACTCTGCCTCACGGCATTAGTCATGGTCAGTATGTCGGCCCGCGCCCAGTTTTTCCAGAGCGAGACCGACCAGTGGATGATGAAACCCGAACTCGGCGCCATGCCGTTCATGGGCAATGTGGGCCAGCCGGGCGAATTCGGCTACTACCTCAACAATTTCGAGAGCGCCGCCGGACTCGACGTCATCGCGGGCCGCAACTTGAGTCAGGATTTCTTCGTCGGCGTCGGACTGGGTGGCTACTATGTGGCTAACATCAACAGCCTGAGCGACTACCGTCTGGCCGCCACTGCTTTTGTCGACATCGATTTCCGCCCCATCTGGTTCGGCCGCGGAGCCGACCACATGCCCGAGACCTACCGTTTCGCTCCCATGGCTGGTGTGCGCGGCGGAGTGTCGATGTTGATGGATGCCGAGGACCGCTACGGCATGAACCTCACCCCTTACGGCGAAATCTACGCCGGCGTCAACTGGTACTACCGCCACGGCCTCCGCAACATGGAGCACAACTGGCGCAGCCTCTACCTCCAGATAGGTGTGGCCTATATGCAGCAAACAGTCTACCTCCCCGTGCGCCTCGGCTGGCGACTGTAAGAACTATGAGCTAAGAACTAAGAGCTAAGATTTTTCATTTTCATAATGCAGACTACTCGCCAAAATAAAATCTCGCGGCTTATCCAGCAGGATATGGGCGACATCTTCCTCAAGGAGATGAAGCCTGTGTTAGGCCCGTCGATGATAACCGTCACCGGGGTCCGCATCACGCCCGACCTTTCGATAGCCCGCATCCACGTGAGCATCATGCCGCTGGGCGGAGCCAAGAAAGAGGACATCATGGACCTCATACTGCAAAACACCTCCGACCTGCGCCGCCGTCTCGGTATGCGCGAGGGCAAACAGCTCCGCATCATCCCGCAGCTCGAATTCTTCCTCGACGACTCGCTCGACTATATCGAACACATCGACCAGCTCCTGAAAAGTTGAAACTGCCCCTGCTCATCGCCAGCCGCTACCTCTTCGCCCGCAAGCAGAAGTCGGTCGTCGGGGTAATCTCGTGGATTTCGCTCGTCGGCCTCGCCGTCTCGGCCATGGCCCTGATCATAGTCCTCTCGGTCTACAACGGCATCGGCCAGGTGACGCAGCAGCTCTTCAACTCGTTCGACCCGCCGTTCATCATCCAGCCCGCCAAGGGCAAGACCCTCAGCACCGCCGACATCGACATGACGGCCCTGCGCCGTACCCCCGGGGTGGCCGCCGTGAGCTGCATGGCTGAGGAGAACGCCTGGCTCACCTACCGCCAGCAGCAGGCCATAGTGACCCTTCGCGGTGTCGACGCCGACTACCACCTCGTCACCGGCCTCGACACCATGCTCTACGAAGGGCGGTACCCGTTTTCCGAAGATTCCGAATACTCTGAATTTTCTGAAATTATCCTCGGAGCCGACATCTACTACGGCCTCGGCATAACGTCGCACAGCAACGTCCCCGTCATGCTCCACATCCCGCGGCGCAGCGGCCCGCTGGGCGTCAGCCCCGACGACGCCTTCCGCATCGAGCCGGCCTTCCCGACCGGCAACTTCCTCATCCAGCAGGACATCGACCAGCGCTACGCCGTGACCGACATCGCCACCGTGCGCCGCCTGCTCGACTACGACTCCACAGTCTGCACCGCCCTCGCCGTCGCCCTCGACCCCAAGGCCAGCCCCAAAAAAGTCAAAAAAGCCATCAGTTCGCAACTCGCAGCCGCCAACTCGCAGTTCACGGTCAAGGACCGCTTCGAGCAGCAGCCGCTCTATTACAAGATTTTCCGTTCCGAGCGCCTCGGAATCTACATCATACTCGCCCTCATCGTCTTCATCTCCACCCTCAGCCTCACCGCCTCGCTGTCGCTGCTCATCATCGACAAGCGTCGCGACGCCGACATCATGCGCAGCCTCGGCATGACAGGACGAGACGTGCGACGCGTTTTCTTCGCCGAGGGGGTGATGATTTGCGCCCTCGCGGTGGTGGCGGGACTGGCCGTGGGCTTTGTGGTGTGCTGGCTGCAGCAGCAGTTCGGCATTGTGCGCATGGGCGACGGCAACTTCGTGGTCAGCGCCTTCCCCGTGGCCATGCGGGCCATGGATTTTGTCGCCACATTCCTCATGGTCACTGCCATCAGCACCGCCGCCGTGGCCCTCACCGTCCGCCGCGCCCGGGTGTGAACTTATGTTCAAATAGAAAGTGCAACACAAGAAAAAAAAGCGCCAAAAAAGTTGCATGGATTAAAACTTTTTCATATATTTGCAATTGTCAGATAATAGAAACTATTGCATAAAAACCTAATAAACAGCGTTATGAAAAATCATATACATTCAAAACCCATAAAAAAGGCAGTTCTTTTGCTGGGCGTTTTTATTTGCCTATGGTTTTCATCCGTAGCGCAAACAACGCATATTGACACGATAGACCTGATGGATTGGCGGCCAGTAAATTATTTCCTTAACTGGTGCCCGTCTGACACTACAGTAAAGGCTGATTATTTTTCAATGTACGGGATTGGGGAAATATCGTGTCATAGGTATGACACCATGGATATTGCAACTTTTGATTACCATACAGACGACACAGTGCTGATCGATGGCCTTGCTGTTGCTTTATCCTTTATTTTCGGTCCAGGGTATCCAAGACCGTCTATAGTGTGCGACACCACGCTGGACAGCTGCTATACCCATACAGTACTGTATCAGGCCCGTGGCGACAGTATGCAGTTGCTGGCCAGAGAGTATGTCCATGTCGCCTATACCCCAGTTGCATATTACTTGAGAACCGATGAGAGCAGTAACTGGGCGGTACCCATATATGAAGTACCTATCCCTGAAGTGGCGGTTTGTGATACGTTTTTTGTCGGAGTTACATCGGATCTCACATATAATTTCGCAAGTAACCCCAATTGTGCTTATCTCCACTGGCCACTATCGTATCAAACAATTTGTGGATATGATTTACCTCGTAGGATTATGCGCCTGCATTATGAGATGAGGCCTGCGTGGGAGCAGCATATTATATATGACTTTCCGCTGATGTTTGCAATTATGTCGGAGCACCAGCCGGGCGACTCGAACCGCACGGCTATCGAGACTTGTGAGCGGCTCGACGCCGTCACTACGGTGAGCCCATCGCTGGCTTCGGAGGTGGTGACTGTCCAGTGTGGTTTCAACATGAGTAACGTGGAAGTCTATGATATGCAGGGGCGCCTGATAGCCTCGAAGCGTCAGGCCGGGCATTTGACCCAATTCAACGTCGGCGCATGGCCCGAAGGGGTCTACGTGATGCGTATCAGCACCATGGCCGGCATCACTACG
>CADCPQ010000006.1 GCA_902803395.1 uncultured Bacteroidota bacterium | reverse complement strand
GCCGCCAACTGCTGGCCTATTTCGGCGAGCAGCGCGACACGGATTGCGGCGTGTGCGACGTGTGCCTCGAACGGCACAAAAAAGCGCCAGCCGACGCCGAGGCATGGGTTCGCGAGCAACTGGCCGCAAGCTCCCGCAGCATGAAAGCCCTTCAGGAAGCGGCTCCGGCGCTGGAACCCGACGCCGTGGCCAAGGTCGTCCGCGCAATGGTCGACCGCGGCGAAGTGACCATCGACGGCGACCTGAATTTACACTTAACTCGCTAATATTTTTCACCTTATCCCCCACCCTCACCCACCGGGTATGCACACGGGTCGGGTTCGGGTCGTATTTAGGTCGGCTTGCCATTGACAATCATCAAGTTACGCAGAACACTTAAGTGACTGAAAATCAATGCTAAGCCGACCTAAGTACGACCCGAACCCGACCTTAACTCGAACATTGGGGCGGCCACCCTGCGGGTGGCCGCCCCAACATGACACAAAAAAAAAGCAGAACCGTTTGTGGTTCTGCCTTTTGAGTGGTGGCATCGACTGGAATTGAACCAGTGACACAAGGATTTTCAGTCCTCTGCTCTACCAACTGAGCTACGACGCCATCATTTCGATTTCAGTATCTTTTTTCTCTCGAAAGCGGGTGCAAAAGTACGAAGATTTTTTGAATTGGCAAAATATTTTTTTAATTTTCTTCAGTAGCCACTGATTTTGAGGCTTTTGGCGCAATGAAAAGCTGGTCGACAACCAGCCAAAACACACCGATTGTGATGGCCGAATCGGCAATATTGAATATTGCGTTGAAGAAAACGAACGGTTGGCCGTTTGGCAAGGTGGTCTCGATTATGGGGAAGTAGAACATATCGACCACGCGGCCTTGAAGCAGGGGAGCATAGCCGCCTTCGGGCGGGAAAAGCTGGGCCACGCTGTAGTAGCTCTCGCTGAACATCAGGCCGTAGAAACAGCTGTCGATTAGGTTGCCGACGGCACCGACGAAAATAAGGGTAAGGCAAGCCACGAGCGAGGTGCGCATACCGCGCCGTATGCCGCGCAGCAGGTACCACAGGATGGCTCCCGAAGCCACGACGCGAACCGTGGTGAGTATGATTTTGCCGACGGCGCCGCCGAAGGCCATACCGAAGGCCATACCCTCGTTTTCGATGAAATGCAGGCGGCACCACGACCCGATGAGGGGTATCTCCTCGCCTATCTGCATGTTGGTTTTGACAAGTATCTTCACCACTTGGTCGATGACCAGCAGCGAGGCCATCAGTATGGCGAAAATACGGTATTGTCGTTTCTGGATGTCGTTATTATTCATACCAAGGATAACGCCGAAAGAGCGCATTTATTGTGTGCGACGGTTTCTTTTTTTGTATTCCTCCACCTCGAGGAGCAGTTCGTCGTACCACTTCTGCCCGAAACGGCGGATGAGGGGCTCGCGAAGGTAGACGTAGAGGGGTTCGCCGTGGCCGGCGGCACAGCGGCACACGTCCCAGCGGTGGTAGTTGATGGATATGAACTCACCGAAATCGTCGAGCCGCAGCGGATAAAGGTGGCACGAGACCGGCTTCAGAAAGCTACATTTGCCTTCGCGGCAGGCCATCTCAATGGCGCAGAGGGCGGTGCCGTCGGGAGCGTAGGCGATGTAGGCGCAAGCTCCGCCGTCGATGAGGGGAGTGCCGAGGTCGCCATCTTTGTCGACGGCGTAGACGCCCTGCTCGTCAACGGCCAGAATACCTTCCTCGGTCATGTAGGGCTTAACGGCAGGCAAGGCGCGCTCCAACTCGGCGATTTCCGACTTGAGCAGCGGGGCCCCGGAGTCGCCATCAACACAACAACGGCCTTTGCACTGAGCCAAGTCGCAGCCGAAGCAGCGGTCGACGATGTCGTCGGTGATGATGCAATTCTGGACTATCAGCATAGGGCAGCGACGATTTTGTCGGCCAGCACGGCGGCCAGTTTGTATTTCGATTCTACGGTCCAGCCCGCCACGTGGGGAGTGAGCACAACGCGAGGCGACTGCACGAGGTAGCGCAGCGGCTCGGGCATGGAATCGCCAGCGGCGAGTCCGTCGACGCTCATGTCTTCGTATTCGAGCACATCGAGTGCAGCTCCGAGCACCTGCCACGACTCCATGCACTGCACGAGGTCGGCGGTGTTGAGCACCTTGCCCCGCGAAGTGTTGACAACAAACACCGACTTGGCAAACGCATTGAAAAACTGAGCGTTGGCCATGTAGCGGGTTTCGTCGGTGAGCGGCACATGGAGGCTCACGATGTCGGCTTTCTGTTGCAAATCTTTCAAAGAACACTCCTCGACATAGTCGGGGGCGTAGTTATATTTGTACTTGTCGTAGGCCAAAATCTTGCATCCGAAGCCGGAAATTTTTTTTGCGAACGACGAGCCCATGTTGCCGAATCCGATGATGCCGACGGTGCGGCTGCCGAGTTCAAGACCGCGGTTTTCTTCGCGCCGCCAGAGGCCGCGGCGGACCTCGGCGTCGGCAGTGTTGATATGGCAAAGCAGCGAGAGCAGCATGCCGGCGGCCTGCTCGCCGACAGCGTCGCGGTTGCCTTCGGGCGAGTTGAGGCAGCGTATACCTCGGCTGTCGGCATAGTCCACGTCGATGGTCTCCATTCCGGCCCCAACGCGACCAATGCAGCGCAGCGACGGACAAGCGTCGATGAAAGCGCGGTCGACTATAACCTTGCTGCGCACCACGAGGGCGTCCATGCACTGTGTGGCGGCAATGGTTTCGTCGCGACCGAGGCCCGTGGCCACAGTCACGTCGAAACCTGCCTCGCGCAGCCGCTCCTCGAGTATGGGATGTGTAGTGTCGGTGATAAGAACTTTATTTGCCATTGTTGTTAATCAAAGGAACGGTAGTTGTTGTTTTGCCGGCGAAAATGCCTATTCCGCCCTCGACGTTGCAGTGTATCTGTACTGGTTCGGATATGATGCCGCCCAGCTCGAAGTCGATACTGTTGGTGGTCTGCTCGTAGAGGTAGAGATCGCGAGAATAGGACGTGAGACTCATTGTGACATTGAGTGACGTCGAGTCATAATTACATCGTGAATATCCATAATATGGATCATCCCACGTGTCGTAGTATCTATCCATATAGTACCCATTAATCAGTACGGTGAGTTGAATTTCGTGCTGCAGGCCGTTGATTTTGCTGTCGTCGAAATAGAGCTCCGAATAGTAGTAGCTCTCGCCCATGCCACCCACAAGGTCGGCCTGCGGATCAGCTATCAGATAGTCGTGGCAAGTGAAATCAGGATGGACGTCAACCAAACCGGTATCGTATGTGATGACGGTATCGTAGACCGTATACGGGCCTACGATATAGGTCGTGTCGCCAACAGGAATGGTATCGTAGACACGGGTCGCATTGATTTCCCGACTTGAACAGATTTCGACCACTGTGCCTGCTATGGAAAGAACATAGTAATTGGTTTCACCAACAGGGTCGTTGAGACGGAAACTGACTGTATACTGGTGCATTCCTTCGTCTACATTATATCCTGCGTAAAAAGCAGATACATTTGTAATCGATGGGGCTTGCGGCATGACGGTGTGAGCCGTAATTGGATCGTGGCCGGGCACGTGAGCCGTGATGTCAAGCACATCGCCCGGAACAGGGACATAACCCAGATAGTAGCAATAGCCAGTGTCGGAGTAGTTTGCCATGGCTGGTACCGGCGAACCGTTGACTTTCAGCTCGAAAGTAGCATTGTCAATCATTCGGAAAGGACTTGCGTCGAGGAAGAAACGCGAATAGCTGAGGCGTATTCGCATACTGTCGCCCGACGACAGACGCGACTGCATGACGACCTGCGATTCGCCAACGTCGCCGTTGAAAAGGATGGGCTGCTCCATTTTGTCGCACGAGGCAAACAGCGTCACAAAAGCTGCGATAATTATTGCGATACGTGTTTTCATTGTCGGTATATTAGGAATTTAGAACTTGTAAATATAGGCCACCGAGGGCATCATTGGGAATATGGAGAGCTGCACAAGCGAGCTGCCGTAGGTGGTGTTGCCTATGGTTGTATGGTATTTGTACGACTTGTACACTGTGTACGGATTATTGCGGTTGTAGAGGTTGTAGACGCTGAACGACCATGTGCGGATACCGTGTTTTTTCTGTTTGTGCAGGTTAAGCGATATGTCCATGCGATGGTAGGCTGGCAGACGGTAATTGTTGCGCGACTCGACGTAAGGATAGTAGTCACCGTCGCTGAACAATCCTGACAAAGGTCCTATGTCGTGGTAGTTGTTGGCGGGATCGTAATAGTCCGATGGTATCTCTTGTAATGCTATCGTCGCGGTATTCCCTGTGGAGTAGACCCAAGTGACACAGAGGTCGAATTTTTTCGATGGTTTGTAGGTTAGTACTATCGAAATGTCGTGCCGGCGGTCGTACTTGGCAGGGAACGGCAAGCCGTTGTTGAGTTCTTGACCCGGACGGTCGAACAGGCGCATCGTTTTACTCCATGTATATCCAATCCAGCCAGTTATATCACCGATTGTTTTCTGAGCCAGAAACTCCACTCCATAGGCCCAACCGCGACCGAGACATACTTTGTCCTCCCACCCTGCCGAGCCGCCCCAAAAAGAGCTTCCATTTTTGTATTCCATAAGGTTGTTCATCCACTTATAATAGCCCTCGACCGAGAAGTCGACGATGCTGCGCCAAGAATAGAACACACCCGCCGCCATCTGGTGCGAGTTCATGGGCGAAATGTTTTTCGTGACGGGTACCCAGAGGTCAGTGGGCAGACTGATGTTGCTGCTTGAAAGAAGATGGAGATATTGCGTCATGTATGCATAACCGACTTTGACGGAAAGGTCGTCGGTCAACATATATCGTCCCGACAGACGCGGCTGAGGCGAAAAATAGGGTTTGCCCTGCACAAGGAAGCCGCTGAACACCAAGCCGCCATTGACTTTCAAGGCCTCGGTTATCGAGTAGTCGTCCTCGGCGTACAGCATGAATTCCTGTGCGGTGACGACGCTCTGTCCAAAAGTTGTGTCGAGGTGCTCGTTCATGGCGGTGTCGGTGCCGGAAACATTGTATTTTGCTCCCGTCACTTCGGGACGGAAAATATGGTGAGTGAGCGAGCCGCCGAAACGTATGTTGTGTTCGGGACTTGGTGTGTAGTCGAAGTCGGCTCTGGCTGTAAAATCCGAAATGCCAGAGTTGTAACTCATCTCTGCGTCCATTAGCGTGTGACCGCCATCCCAATAGTTGTCGGAGTTGACCTCGACGCCGAGATTGTTGCGATAGCGTGTGAACGATGCCGTCAGGTTCATAAACAGCCGAGGGTTTATCACATAGTTCCATCGCAGAGCTGAAGTCAGGTTGCCCCAGTCGTAGCGAATGCCGAACGACTCTTTGAAAGTGTAGTAGCTAAAGTAGCTGCCGTCGTTTATGTCCACTTTGGCATGGAGATGGTCGTCGCCCATATATAACGAGGCATAGAGGCGGCTACGGTCGCTGAATTTGTGCGTCACCTTGGCATTGACATCGTAGAAATAATATGCCAAGTCAGCCGATGTTCCATCGCTCATCATGGCGGCGCCTGAGATGAAAGGTCTCATCAAAAGGTCGAAATAGGTACGTCTGACGGAGACGCTAAAAGTTGTCTTTTCCTTAATAATCGGGCCTTCCAAACTGATTTTCGATGCTAAAGCGCCTATATTAATGCTGCCGTGATACTCTTTGTCGTTGCCGTTGTTGGTGGTGATGTCAAGCACACTCGATATGCGGCCGCTGAAGTGAGCGGGGAAAGAGCCCTTGTAGAGTGTGACGTTTTTTATGGCGTCGGAGTTGAAGGCCGAGAAGAAACCGCCAAGATGGTTTACGTTGTAGAGCGGCACACCGTCGAGCAGGAACAGGTTTTCGTCGGGGCCACCGCCGCGAACATACATCCCACTCATACCCTCCGAGCCTCCCTGCACACCCGGCAGCAACTGCAACGCTTTCAGAACATCGGTCTCGCCAAACAGGGTCGGCACCATCTTGATGTGCTCTACGGGCACCTCTATGGCGCTCATCTGGCTCACTTTGGGGCTGGTGACGCGGTCGGCGGTGATGACTACTTCCTGCAGGTCAAGATGGGCGGTGAGCGCCACGTTGATGGTCGTATTGCCTGACAGGTGCAATCCATAGGTGCGACTCTTGTAGCCGGTGTAGGTGAAGCGCAGGTCGGCAGTGTCGGAACGGAGCGTGAGGGTGTAGAATCCGTAGACGTTTGTCACGGTTCCTTTGCCGCTCAGGGCGTCGACGACAGTGGCACCGATGAGGGTCTCGCCGGTGCCGGCGTCGGTTATTGTGCCGCTGACGGTGCGTTGCGCCATGGTTTTGGGTACCAACACGCAAAGCATTGTGATTAAAAATATTATCCTCTTCATTCGGACTGGTATTCGGTGTTTTATGTCAATGGTTAGAAAATGCAAAGGTACGATTTTTTTTCCAATTAACTTTTTTCTGCATGAAAGTTCGCGATTTTTTCGTACCTTTGCAAATCGAACAACGTTGCACGATCATGAAAAAAGTGCTCATAACAGCCATGGCCAAAGCCCGTTACGACGAGCTGTCGGCCCGCTACGAGAACCCCATCGAGCACACCTGCGACGTGGCCATAGGCCAGCAGTGGGTGTCGGTCGACGGGCAGCGCCCCGAGGGCATGTGCGAGAGCGCATGGGGCTCTATGGAGCCTTTCGTAGCCGAGCTGGCTCGCGGCGGCGGCAACTTCTTCGACGGCTGGATGCGCAACCCCAATTCGGCCATGATTAGCTGCAACGACGGCTTCCGCCCAGTGAGTTTTTACATCGAAACAATCGAAGACACCCCATTGGCATGAGCAGCGCAGCACAACACCTGACCAAGGCCATAATGGCCGCCGCCGACCCTCAGCAGGCCGTCGCCTTGAGCCGTTTTTTCCGTTGCGGCAAAGGGCAATATGGCGAAGGCGACAAATTTCTGGGCGTGAAGGTGCCGCAAACCCGCGCCGCCGTCAAAGCCCACTGGCGCGAATGCAGCGACGACGAGCTTGAGAGCCTGATGACCTCGCCGTGGCACGAGCTGCGGCTGGCGGCACTGCTCACACTGGTCATGCGGTTCAAAAACGCCCTTCGCGACCCGTCCGAGCAGGCGAAAATAATTGAATATTATCTCGGCCACACTCGCTGGATAAACAACTGGGACCTGGTCGACCTCAGCTGCTACGAACTGCTCGGCGCATGGCTCCTCGACAAGCCTCGCACCATGCTCTACAACCTCGCCGCCGACGGCCGCAGCCTCTGGGAACAGCGCATCGCCATGGTCAGCACCATGGCTTTCGTGCGCCGTGGCCAACTGGACGACACCTACGCACTGGCCGAACAGTTGCTCGGCCACCCACACGACCTAATCCACAAAGCTGTGGGCTGGTTGCTGCGCGAAGCCGGCAAACGCGACGCGGCGAGGCTCGAACTCTGGCTCCGCCAACACATAGCTACCACACCTCGCACCACCCTGCGCTACGCCATCGAAAAATTCCCCGAAAATCTGCGTCGGGAGCTCCTCAGCCTCTGAAAATTCCAACCAACTGAAAATCAATTATTTACATAATTACACATAACCCACTGAAAAACAGTGGGTTGAATAGGTTCGGGTCGGGTTTGGTTCGGCCTTACATCGGCCTTGCTTCGGCGAGGTCCATCTGGCGGCCGAAGAAAGTGGGTGGAAAAGACGATGGGGCGCCGACGCTTTAGCGTCGGCGCCCCATCTATCCTACTGTCGTTTAAAGTTTTACGGCGGCGGCGATGCGTTTGGCAAGGTCGGCCAGCTCGTCGGCGCTCATTTCGACATGATGGGCGAAGTTGAGGTCGCCCGGATTGTTGAGCGGCATGAGGTGGATGTGGGCATGGGGGACATCGATTCCAACCACAGCCACACCGACTTTGATGCAGGGGCACACCTCCTTAAGGCCGCGAGCCACGCTGCGGCTGAAGCGGTGCAGCTCGACAAACAATTCGTCGTCGAGGTCAAAGATGTAGTCAACCTCCTTCTTCGGTATGCACAGCACATGGCCGCGAACCACGGGGTTGATGTCGAGGAAAGCAAGACAATGCTCCGTCTCGGCCACTTTGTAGCACGGGATTTCACCGGCCACTATTTTCGAGAATATTGATGCCATGGTTTATCGCTCTATCTTAATCAATTCAAAAGTCATCTTGCCGGCGGGGCCGACAACTTCGACCACCTCGCCCACCTTGTGACCCAGAAACGACGCCGCGAAAGGCGACGTGACCGAAATCTTGCCCTCTTTGAGGTTGGCCTCGCTTTCGGGCACGATGGTGTAGGTCTGTTTCTGTTTGGTCTTGGTGTTGCAGATAGTTATCTTCGAGAGCAGGAGCACCTTGGATGTGTCGATTTTCGATTCGTCCAACAGGCGGGCATTGGCCACCAACTCCTGAAGTTTCGAGATGCGAGCCTCGAGGTGGCCCTGAGCCTCCTTGGCGGCGTCGTACTCGGCGTTCTCCGACAGGTCGCCCTTGTCGCGGGCCTCGGCTATGGCTGCGGCCGCGGCGGGACGGTCGAAAGCAATCAGGTGGTGCAGCTCGTCCTTGAGCTTCTGCAGACCTTCTTCGCTGTAATATTTAATTTCTGACATATCAAAGTTATTTTTCAGTTAAAAATTCAAAACTATTTAAAAATTAGGAAAGGCTTTGTGGAGCCTTTCCTAATCTTGTTACGATGTTAGCTCTCCTACTCTCTTAGAAACTCAGCGAAGCTCCTATGGCATGGCTGCCCTTGAGCGGGGCGGCGTGACGATACGAGTAGTCAAATGTCAGGTTGGTACCGGCGCCTTTGTCGTTCTTCTTGCCGATGGGAACGACAACCGAAGCACCTGCGCTCAAACCCATGTTGGCCGTGGCGCGGTCGGCGTTCGACCACAGGCCTGGCTGATAGATGTAAGCGCAACGTACCTGGAACATATTGAGGAGGCTGTACTGCGCACCAACGGTGTAATTGTCACGCAAGAAAGCGTTCGACGTGAAAGCACCGGCCAGAGTAAGTTTCTGATCCCATTTCTCGAACAGGAAATCATACGAGATACCGATGTTCAAGCAGGTCGGAAGCTCCATCTCGGCCGAACGGCTCTCAAGGGTCACGGTGTTGCCGGCCGCGTCGACAGTGGAACGCGACAGACCGGGGCCACCGAAACTCATGGCAGGAGCCCAGTTCTTGAGCGAGATACCGAACTTGAGCTCGTCGTCCTCACCAGTGACATACTGGATACCGGCATCGATGGCGAAGCCCGAAGCGGTAACGTCGGCGGTCTGCTCATCAATGATCTTGATGTTGACACCACCATGGATACTGTTGGTGAACGAGTGCGAATAAGCAACGTTGATATTCATAAAGTTGGGCGAGAATGTGCCGTTGCCGCCGTCGGGGCTGCCGACGGTGGTGACATCGATTTCGCCAAAGCCCATCGACATCACGTGGACAGCCAGCACACCCGACTCAAAGACGCGGACACCAAGACCGAAAGCATTGATGGTAGCGCAGCCCGTAAGCTTGCTCGAACCACCCATATACATGGTGTTGGAATAGGCGACCTCGTTCTTGGTTATGAAAGCCAAACCGGCCACATTGGAATAAAACGACTCGAGTCCGCGAACATTGGAAATGTCGACTCCACCCCAGCCTGTGCTGCCGGCCCACGGGTTGATAAGCAACTCAGGAGCTCCGGCAGTGCCTCGACGTTTGTCATTGCCTGCCCATACCGAACCGGCTGACAGAACTGCTACGAGAGCCACTACAGCAAATATTCTAATTATATTCTTCATTTCTATCTATATTTAAGATGTTTTCAAATAACTGTTAGAATTGGAATGAGTTCAAGTCGACAGGACGCATGGTTCCGAACCACTTGATTACACGCTCGCCAATGCCGGGCACGCTGACATGGATGAAATACATGCCGCCGGCTATGGGGATACCCGTGTGGTTGTGGAGGTCCCAATCGTAGGTGGTTTGGTTGACAGGCACTGTCGGGAACTTTCTGACGAGGGTTCCGTCGACGGTGTAGATGGAGATGTTACAGCCTGCGGGGCCCTGCTCGTTGAAACCGGTGGGCAGGTTGACTATGCGAACCTTGGTTTCGAGCTGGCTGGCCGTCTCATACTGGGAATAACTGTAATACGGGTTAGGTACGACGTTGATGAGGGCAAGCAGCGAGTCGCGGTAGGCTTGTTCGACGTTCTTGCCGGCAGCGCGCTCGGTGAGAGTGATGTCGCTGCCAGTCATCTCGAACTGGAAGACAGGCATATTGTTGTTGACAATCTGTGCACCGGAAACAATCTGGTTGACACGGGTCTCGTTGGCCGACATATACAGATTGTAAGGCATGTTGACGTCAATGTCGATTGTCACGTCGCAGGCAATACCGTTGTACCACTTGTGGCCAAAGAAGTCTTCGCCAGCATTGAGTTCGGCGTTGTTGCCCGGGTATTTGAACACATAACGACCGTTGACGAACGGCATATTGACCCATGCGCACGAGGCGAACAGGAGTTCGACAGAGTCGCGGACAGGGATAACAGCCGTTGAGTTCTGCAGCGAGTTGACAACACCGTGCGAGAGGCTGTACACCTCGGCGACATCGTTGTAGGTCATCAGACGGTCGAGCGACGAGAGCATCTTGACAGCCCACTTACCGGCATCGTAGGAAGGAGTGCGGAATTGGGTCTGCTTGGGAGTCACGGGGTTGTTCTTGATGTCATAGAAAGTCTGGTCGGTGGCGTTCATAACATAAATGTAATGACGACCGCCCATGATGTAGTTGTCGACGCCTTCGGTCACGTTCGAGACCGGGTTCCACATCATGTCGCGACCATTGTACTGCACGAAGCGGGAATCCTCGCCGAACATGATGTTCAGACGTTCACCGGTGGCGGTGGCAATGGCGTAGCCCGGGAACCAACCCATACCGGTTGCCGAAATGTATTCGGGGTCTTCGATGCTACCGGCGGTGTAGGTGATGCCTTCGGCAGTCATTTGAGCTTTGGTCTTGCCAAGCTTGTTGACCGACGCATGATTACGGAGATGGAAGCGGCGGGCATTGCCTTCCGACTGGGTGTAGTCGTCGCACATCTCAAGAACCGGGCAACGGGTCCACTTCGAAGTGTCGGCGGTGAAGACTATGCGGACGCTCGGCAACTTGGAGAGGTCGTTGAACATGAGCGACTTGTTGCGCAGGTTGTCCATCAAACCGCGACGGATTTCATTGTAGTTGTAGGTCTTGACACCGCGGAACACGGCATTGAGTGAATCAAGAACGCTCTGGTCGGCAATGTAGTAAGACAGGTTGAAGCCTGGGTGGAACGGCAGAGTCGAAGCAAGGCCGTAAGGAGCCCACAGGCCATTAACAACGCCTTCGAACTGCTGTGACGGGTCAACACCCCACGACACGGGAGGATAGTTGCGGCTGTGGTTGTATTTCGGGTCGGTTTCGGCGCGGAAAAAGTCCTCGTCGAGATAAGGCTCCGACATGATATTGCCATCGTTAGTGCTACCGACAAAACCGCCAATGGTGCTTACATTGTACTGTCCACCAGCACGAATCCAGTTCTGCCAACGGTAGTTGTCGTTGTCGGGAACACCCGTCAACCACTGCAGATTCTCGTCGCCGTATGTCATCGACGAGTTGAGGACGACACCGGAGTTGGTAACACCGCCTGACACAACATATTTATAATAAATGTTGCTATCGCTCAGCGAGGAGGCAACCTGTTTGGGGTTGGACAATGCAACCGAGATACCAAGGTCGAGGAACAGCTGCTCGTTGTAGCGACCAATGCTGAAGTCGGCCCACGACCTCATGACAGGCACCTGAACGTCAGCCGAATCTTTGTAGTAAAGCGGGCTGCCGTCGGCAGTCTCAATATACCAGCGAGTGTTGTTGTTGACACCCTTGGTGTAGTCGTTCATGGGCTGACCCTGTGCATCAATACCATCGTTCCAGAACTTGATTTGGTATGTACCGGGCTTGACGCTGAGGGGGTCTATAACGGTGACGTTGAGAGGACCAAAGTTCTCTTCATACTCGGGCTCGGCAATCATGCAGGGATTGCTCATTTTCGAGTTGTCGTTGTAG
The DNA here is from genome assembly GCA_902803395.1 of uncultured Bacteroidota bacterium. GTDB lineage: Bacteria > Bacteroidota > Bacteroidia > Bacteroidales > P3 > Colimorpha. Next base: position 23,264 of record CADCPQ010000006.1, on the reverse strand, counting down.
TCACCAGTTTGGCTGTCGTAACGGTAGTTCTCGTTGAAGACACCGGCAGGCAGACCGGGTTGGCCATAGGTTCCCATGATGGAATCAATGCATTCCTGACGCAAGCGCAGCGGGTTGCGGCCATTGTTGCCATAACCGGATATACGTTTGATACGCGGGCTCATGCCAAACTCGGCCTGAGCGAGAGTACCGGCATTCTCAACAATGGGATTGTGAGGAATGACCTTGATGGGCTCAATGGTGGTTTGCATCTCGTTCTTACGACCAGCGAGGTACGGCTCTTTCTGACCGTCGAGATACTCAGCATCGGTTTGCGAATATTCTTTGAAGCGGTTCTGGGCGTATGCGATGGCGATGAAGTAGTACTCCTTGTTGTTGACAAGGGCGGTGCTGGTACCGGAAGCAAACTGGTCGGTAGTAACACGGAATACGTGACGGATACCGCTGTTTTGACCTTCAACCATGACCTTAGGCTCAATCAAACCGGTCTGAGTGTTGACGTTGTAGTTGACCAAAGTGGCGATGGGCATAGTGTTGTTGACGGTATCGTAATAGTTTTCAATGTCGCACTGAGCAACCAGACGAGCTCTCGAGAGGTCGCCCTTTTCGATGTCAGAAACAGAAGCATTAGCATCAGCCAACTGGTAAATCTGATAGCCTTCGAACTTATAGCTGCGCTGATCGTCGGTGTAGGGCTGGGGATTTCCAGCGGTGTCGACATACGACGAAGGAATCGAAGGATCGAACTCAGAGTAGGATTCGAGTTTGCCATCCTTGTAGTTGTTCGAAGCGGTGTTGGTATAGGTCAGGTAGAGGATGATTTCGTTGTTGAGTTCCTGAGCCACCAGTGTGGGTGCGTCGGGACCGTCGAGAACCTTGAAGCAGTTGTCGAACAGGGCCTGGCAGATATCGTCGATCTGACGGAGAGACTCAACCGACGACCATGCGTTGCCCGACGAGGCCTGTGCAAAAGGAATACCAACAGTGATGTAGTTGACGGCACCAGGTTTCAGAGTGAAGGGACCAGCCGACTGCATGAAACGACGGTCATTGGGGGTGTTGCCTGCAGTAACCTCGGTCCAGGCTTCGGAAGTGAAGCCATTTTCATGAGGATTGACACCATTGGTACCCCAATCCCATGGGTCGCTGTTGCCGGGGAACATGAAGTCGCAGTCAAGAGTAGTGGTTCCTGTTTCGATGGCATTGCCGCCAAATTTCATACGTGAACCATTCTTCCAAAAACCGCGCAGGTAGTTGTAATAGTCCTTGGCTTTTGTGGGCTCACCGTTGACGCTGTTGCTGCTGTTGTCGTAATACACAAAGCGGCGCATACCATAACGCTCGTCGTCGACAATGTTGTTACCAAAGTTCACACCATTGATGGCGCAGCAGCCAATCGGGTCGTCGGCATGGTTGTGGGGGTTATACCAGCTGTCGGGGTCGAGGTTGAAGAAAAGGTCAGCATCGTCAGTGATTCCGATAGTGTCGTAAGTACCATCATCAAGGAGATAGCTGGCAAGCAGCTCCTTGAGCTGAGTATTGCTGGTGGTTTTAATATAAGGTATGTCGATCTTGGGGTTGTCCTTGTTGTCGGGATCCATGTACGGACCTTGGAAAAAGTCGATACCGACTGCTGGGGGAATACCCGAGTAGCTACCAGATCCGGGACCATCGTTATCGTCGCCGTTGTAGCAGTAACCGAGACCACGTTTTACATCGCAACCGACATAGTCGTCAAAAGCATAACCTAAGTCCGGGTCGACCCACTGGCTGAAATAGGTTTCGCGCAACTCGTAAGTAGAACGGTTTATGATTTCATACGAGTAGAAAGTCATGTCGTTAATTGCGTCGTTGGTCGAGAATGCGAATGCCTGAGCACGAACCTCAATACCAATAGGCTGGCCTTTGGTTTCAGTGTGGGTGTTACCCATATCGTTGAAAATCCACCAAATGGTCTGGTCGCCCTTCAGGACCTGGTCGGGAAGCACACTACCCTTGACAACGCCAGGCTGCTTTTTCTCCTCCATAGTGGGGGTGTTGACGTAGTTTTGACCCTTAGGCAGGCTAGCCTTGATGGTACGGGGACACAAAACGTTGTCAAAGTCATAGTATGGATAATCGCCGTTTTCCGGGTCATAACGGCCGTTGTTGTTGGCATCGTAGAACGGTGCAAGGTAAGCCGACTGGGTGCCGCTACCCTGCCACGGCCACGATTTGATGACATCGGTGAGGTCTTCCGAAGGATCCGACACCTGCTCGACTCCGGTTGAATCATATCTGAAGTGCTGCATAAGAGCCTGAACTTCAGCCTTGGTGATAATCCAATGCTTGTCGTATGAGTTACACACGGGCAGGTCGACAGCGGCGGTATTCAACTCGAGGGGACCGGGCCAGTAGTCGTCGCCATCCGAACCGAAACGCAGAGCGGCAAGACGCAACTGATTGTTGACGTCTGTTCCGCCAATCCAAAGAGCGGCGCAGAACAGCGGGCTCGTGTTGCTGTTTTTAGGCAGGTGATACTGGGCAACACTACCGTCGTACCACATATTGCCATAGCCGTTAATCAGAGCACGGACGTTGTTGACGTTCAGCTCCGCCGTACTTTGGGCTCTCTTACACACAGCAGCGGCGGCTTTGGTACGGAATGCAGCAGGATTGTTGCTCTTTTTGCAAGTCGTACATTCGCGGGCCACTGCCACTCCGGACACGGAAGTGAACAGGAGAGCCATCAATACTAATTTGCTAAATATATTTTTCATCTCTTATTAATTTTATCGATTTGAAAGTTAGAATTGATACGACAGTGTTAGTTTAACCATGCGTGGTGACGAATAGTTCCAGACAGAGTTGTTGAGGTAGGCAACAGTGTAGAGGTCTCTGAACGAATCAGGATCGAGCCATGCGTTGATTTCGCGCTGGGTCTCGGGGTCGGTCAGATAACCGTCGTCCTCCGGGTTGCCGGTGACGGGGAACACATTGATAACGTTCCTGATGTTGAACAGGTTGTTGATGGTGACAGCTGCGTTGAGGGTTGTCATGCGTGTCTTGGTCTTGACACGGCCTTCGGCGTCGGTCGAGCGGGTCTTGATAGTGATAGGCCACGACTTGTCGACAATAACATTGAAGTAGAAGCCCCACGGCAGACGGGCACCGCGATAGCTACCGACGATGGTTCCCTGTTTGTTGGAGAATGCTTTGGTGTAAGGACGTCCCGACTGGGCGACGGCGAGGAAGTTGATGCCGAAGTCCTCGAGAAGCTTGATTTCTTTTTTACGCTTCTCACCGGTGGAATCGGTAACGACAGTGGTGATTACAGGACCATTGTATTTTGCACCAGAGAAATAACGGAAGTCGACATTGGCCTTGAACTCATGACGACGGTCGTCGCTGATGGGGTTGAGCATCTTGAGTGTCGTGTAACCTTCCTTGATAAGTTCGGTCATGGTAGTTGTCGACAGACCGGTACCTTCAGCATACTGCAAGGTGTAGTTTGCATTGATACGGATGTTCTTGGTCTGACGCAAGTCGTAGGAGATGGTAAGACCTTTGATGGTACGGAAGTCGATGTTGTCGTAGGAGTAGTAGTTGGGGTTGGGGTCAGCACCATTGTACTGGACAAGCTGGATAAGGTCGCGGGTCTCTTTATAATAGGCTGCAATGCTGATTGCCGACGACTGGGTAAGAGCCTGTTGGAAACCAATCTCGTAGTTGGTAATACGTTCAGGTTTCAGATTGGGATTGGAGGTGCTGGAACGCTGAGTCATATACAGGTAGTCAAGGTAATCGGCCTGCCACCCCGAGGAAGGACGGCGAGCGATGATTTCGTAACTGGCCTTGAACTGCGAGTTGTCGCCCACGGGGAAAGCGAAAGCGATACGAGGCATGACAACAACCTGAGGTTTGTATTTCTCAAAAGCATTGTAGTCGACTTTGTAGCCGGTGCTGTCAATCTTGTTGCCACGAGCAGCCATCATCTGGCCACCAGTGGCACCCTTGGTTCTGTAGGGAGTGGGTTTACCGGAAGTACCAGAGATATTGCTCGGGCTTGCTACCTGGACACCACTGGCATTATACCAGTTGCCTTCGGCATCACGATAGCCTCGGATGGCAGGAGCATCGAGACTGGGATCGTCAACATAGACCACCCAGTCGTCACCAGCGCCAGTGTACAGCGAGGCGACTCCGCCATAAACGGCAGCTTCGTTGTTCTTGAGTTGTCCGACAGTGTAAGACTGATAGAGCAGATATGGGTCTTTCAACACGAATTGGTTACCGTCGAAGTAGTCGACACGTACACCGACGTTGAAGATAAGGTCTTGGAAACGGAACTGGTCCTGAACATATCCTGCCATATAAATGGGCGAGAACGACGGGAGATACTGGAAACCGTTTTCGTCGGCCATGAAGAAGTCGTTGAGGTCCCAGCCACGGGCATTGTATTTCTTACCGGTGTGGTCATAACCGTAGTAACTCACAATCTGGTTACCGCTATTGAACAGCTCGTTGGCCGAGAACATATTGACACCGCCAGCCTGGGCGAAGATTTCAGGATCGTAACGATCGATGTCGAGCCAGCCTTTCTTGCCAGGGTTGGCAATACCGAGACGGTCGGCGTTCTGGTCCAGCCATTCACGCATGGCCTTGCTGAACGGAGTTTCCTGAGCCTCGTTGTACAAACGGTCATAATCAACATAAAGGGTGGAATTGTTCCACGAGTAAATCGGGTTGGTAAGGTCCAACTGCGACACATGACGGTTGGCGTCGTTGCGCATGATGGTCCACAGGTTGTAGGCGCCGAGACCATAGTACGACGACCAATACTGGTCATACTGGAAACCAACTTCGAGGTTGTGTCCCTTAATCTGTGCCGAAGCCTTGGCCTGCAAGTACAAATAGTCGGCCTGCGACTTGGCAAACGAGGTACTCTGAACACCTACGTTGCTGATGAGATTACCGAAGATGCTCGACGGAGAGTCGCCGTTCATCAAGCCTTTGAAACCGTTAATGTTTTCGCGGTTAATCAAGTAAGGGGCAATGTCGGAGATTGAGAACAACTGGTTGTTGTAGTTTGCAAGAATCGGGTTCCATTTCGAGGGCTCAACATACGAAACATTGTCCTGCCATGCATTTTGGACCATAGCAGTCTGGCTAATGCCCTGATATTCAATAACAGAACTTTCACGGGAACGTGTCTGATTGTTGACAAATTTACCGATATGTCCATATTTAAATATGTCATCCATCGAGCTGCCAAAAGTTTTGTTGTAAGTGCTCGCGGTCTGACGCTGAATCATAGCCGTAATGTTGTACATTACATTCGAAATGGGCAGAGCCGATTTTGCGTCGGGGTCGGTGTTGTCAGCCGACTGCTCAGGATCACGAAAACGCTGGGTGAAGTCGACAGTGACGCCCATGTTGTTGCTCTTGCTGATGGAATTGCCGGCCATGGACATTCCGAGAGGCAACAACGAGGTGTTGGGCGAATAGCTGTAGCTATACTCACCAGTTATGACCAACGATGTATAATCCGAGAAACTGATATTCAAAGCGCCCTCGAAACCAGCATAATAACTCTGCAGACTCGGGTTACGCGAAGCATCTCCACCGAAGTTGTTCTTTGTCAAACGGGTAATGGGCTCGAAATGGTCTTTGTACAAACCTTTTTCAGCGGCATAGTTGATGGCTCCAGTGAGCGGGTCGTATGCCAGCGGGTTCTGCTCGTACTGTCTAACGTACTCGTCTTTAACAATCTGATATCTGTGATCTCTAACTCTATAACCCATTCCGTAGTATGTTTGAGCCTGACCGGTAAGACGGAAACCAACGAGAGTACGTTCATACTTCGAATTACCATCGTCGGAAAGCACCATACGCTTATACAGCGGGCCGGTGAGCCAAACGCTGAGGGTGTTGATGTGACGGTAGTCGAGGTTCGACTCCCAACGTATAACGCCCATGAAGTTGCTTGATGGCGGTTTGAGGGTAATAATCTGAGTACCGCCAATAGCTTCACCGATACTTGCCGGGGTACCGCCAAGGATAACCTGGATTTCAGCGATAGCCTCCTTAGGAGGTTCAACACCGGCACGTTTACGGACACCGTTCTGCACGGTAACCATACCGCTTTCACCACGGGCCGTACCCGAGCCACCATCGCTGTATCCAACACCACCGACGGCAGCAACGATACCGTCAACAGACGTGGCCGGCATACGTGCAATATCGTCAGGGTTCAAACGCTGACCGCTTTCAGCCGTACCAATCTCGAACGGCGGGTTCTTCTCTTCGACGATAAGAACGTCTTCAAGAGTGGTTGCGGTCGGTACAAGTTCGACATCGGCAATGGAGAAGCCCGAAGCCTTAACCTGTACACCATTGCGAGCGTAGCGCTGGTATCCCACATACGAAACCTCAATGTCGTACTTACCGACAGGGAGAGGTTTGATTGTGTAGACACCATCGAAGTCAGTCTGTCCGCCGCGGATAACGTTACCGTTTTGTTTTGCCACGACATTGACAAATGGCATTGGCTCTTTGGTTTTCGAATCGATCACAGTACCCGTAAGAGTACCCTGAGCAAACAACATTGCGTTGGTTGCAAGCAGGAGACCGATTGTCAATAATACTTTTCTAAACATACTCATTTTGTCAACATGTAAAGAGTTAATTATACTATTTATTTAATTTCACCGTTATAGTCGTTACATAATATAGTTTGATATATCACCGCCTGCTTGAGGTCAAATTCTGGCGCAGCATATTCCGGTTGTTGGACTTGAGCCACGACCGGTTTTTCTTGCTTAACCTTGTTCTCTTGCTGTGGTGACATATTTTCATAAGTAAAATAGTCGGAACTTTGGAGTTCTTCGGCAGACTCATATTCTTTGCTGTCGACATAGTCCTCACCGATACTGCTGTCGGCACCTGATGCAGCCATAGCCTTACGCATGGCACTGCGCCACGAGAAGGCTAAGAATGCAACGAATAATATACCGACAAACAAGAAATCCATAGTTTCGACTATTTTTACTTTTTATAAATATACATTATTATATTATGCTTTGAGTTGAGCAGCCTCTTTTTGTTTGCGGGGAGCTATTTCGTAGGCAACCGAGCAAGCAATGCAGAGCGACGAGAAAACACCGACAACAACACCGACAAGGAGTGCAAAGATGAATCCACGGATAACTTCACCACCGAAGATGAACATCATAAGCAGGGTAACAAAGGTGGTTCCGCTGGTGTTGACCGTACGGGCAAGTGTCGAGTTGATAGCGTCGTTCATGTGAGTCATGAGGGTGCGTTTGGGGTAGAGTGTGCGATATTCACGGACGCGGTCGAAGATAACCACGGTGGCATTGATGGAATAACCAATAACCGTCAATATTGCCGAGATGAAGTACTGGTCGACCTCGAGGTTGAACGGCAGCAAGCCGTAGAGCAACGAGAACAGACCTATGACGAGGAGAGTGTCGTGGGTCAGAGCAGTAACGCTGCCAAGACCAAAACGCCAGCTCTTGAAACGGATACCGATGTATACGAACATAACGACAAGACCACCGATGACAGCCCAGATGGAGTGCATGAGGTTGTCGTGAGCAATGGTGCCACCGACCTGGTCGGCCTGGATAATACCGAGCGGGTTGGTTTCAGTCGACTTGAACTCGTCGAGGGTAATATCGCCCTTGAAGTATTCTTTCGTACCGGCATACAGGCGACCCATGATTTCGTTTTTGACATCGTCGCCGTCCTCGGTGATTTTATATTTGGTGGTAACTTTCAACTGGTTGCTGGGGCCATAGGTCTTGACCTCGGGAGCATCCTCGAACTGCTGAGCCAATGCCGAACGAACCTCAACGGCGTTGACCGGCTGGTCGAAACGGACCACATAAGTACGGCCACCGCTGAAATCAATGCCGAAGCTCAATCCGCGGAAGCTGAATCCGGCAACGCAGATTAATATAGCAATACCTGCAATAATATAGAAGATTTTACGTTTACCAATAAAGTCAATATGCGCGTTGCGGAGGAAATTCTCGGAGAACGGGAACGAGAAGGAGATGTTTTTCTTCTTGTTGAGCATACCGTCGAGAATGAGACGGGTGATGAAAATGCTGGTGAACAGCGAGGTGATAATACCGATACACAGCGTGACGGCAAAACCCTTGACAGCGCCAGAACCGAAGATAATGAGCACGAGGCCGAGGAGGAACGTAGTAACCTGACCGTCGATGATGGCCGAATAAGCATTCTTGAAACCATTCTCGATAGCGTTGGCAAGGCTGACACCGTTACGGAGTTCCTCTTTCACACGTTCATATATAATAACGTTGCCATCGACTGCCATAGCCATGGTTAGCACAATACCCGCAATACCTGGCAAGGTCAGCACGGTACCTATCGAAGCGAGAACGCCGATGAGGAGGAAAACGTTGGTGACGAGAGCTGCAACCGACACCCAACCGGCGCGATTGTAGAACACCACCATATAAATAAGAACTATAATAAAAGCAAGAATGAACGAAATGACACCGCGGCGGATTGATTCCTGACCGAGAGAAGGTCCGACAACTGCTTCCTGAACGATAACTGCGGGAGCGGGCAGCTTACCAGACTTGAGGATATTGGCAAGGTCCTTGGCCTCTTCAAGGGTGAAGTCGCCGGTGATGGACGAACGGCCGCCAGCAATTTCCTGATTGACGTTGGGTGCTGAGTAGACGAGGTTGTCGAGCACAATGGCCACGCATTTTCCAACGTTCTCGCCAGTGATGCGCTTCCACTCACGTGCACCGTCGTTGTTCATGGTCATCGAAATCTCGTTCTGACCAGTATTGTTGAAATCCTGGCTGGCGTCGGTAATCACACCACCGTCGAGAAGCGGGGAACCGTCACGGGTGGTGATTTTGATAGCATGGAGAGTGTAGATGTCTTTGCCAAAGTGAGCATCGGGTTTTGCCGACCACAGGAATTTGACCAGACGGGAGTCGAAAATCTTTTTGTCGGCGGCCTGGGCCAGCATATTGCTGATAGCATCACGGTCCTTGCCGTAAGCAAGTCCGACTATGGAGCCCTGTCCGAGCTGACCGTTACGGTCGACATAGGGCATGAGGAGCGAGAAAAGCGGGTGGGTGGCCAACTGCTCTTCGCTCACCTCCTGAGTGGCGGCAACATCGTTGGTGCCGGAAGTGAGGGCGTTGAGGAGTGAGTCTTCCCCCGAAACGGCAACGCTGTCACCATCCTCGGTTTCTAATTCATTATTATTAGAGGCACCAGCATTGATGGAGGCAAGATAGCGGTCGGCGGCATCAAGCATCGGGTAAGCCTCGGTGTTGTCATAGGTGAGCCAGAACTCAAGCTGGGCAGTTCCCTGCAGGAGTTTGCGGACACGCTCAGGCTCTTTCACGCCGGGGAGCTCGACCAGGATGCGCTCCGAAGCACGGAGCTGCTGAATTGTGGGCTGGGCAACGCCGAACTTGTCGATACGCTGGCTGAGAATCTGATAGGTACGGTCATAAGCACCGCTGGCTTCCTCTCTGACAACCTTGATGACGGCATCATTGTCATCGCCAAGTTTGATTCTGTCGCGGAGCTGAGTGCTGAAATAACTTGCAAGCGAAACATCGGGGTCGATCTGGCGGATGGCATCGTAGAACAGCGACACGAAATCGCGGTTGGTGGTCTTCTTCTGGTTCTCGAGAGCCATATCGATGGCGCGGTTGAAGGTGGTGTCGTCGGTGTGGTCGGCAAGAGCGCGCACAACGTCGACGGTCGAGACCTCGAGCATAACGTTCATACCGCCCTTGAGGTCGAGGCCGAGGTTAATCTCACGGTTCTGGCACTCACGATAGGTATAGCCGAGGTAAACTTTTTGCGAAGCCATTGAGTCGAGGTAGTGGGCCTCACGGGCAGTCTGCAACGAGTCAATAAAGTTCTGGGCATCCATCTCGTTGCCGTGAGCCTTGGCCATAGCAATTTTTTTGATTTGTTCGGTCTGCGTGTAGGCCTGTGCAGCCTTTTTTGCCTTGCTTTCCACGTTGCGTGTGACGAATGTAAACGACAACTGGAACAAACAAACGAGGGCAAATGACCACGCTAAAAATCTGATAAGTCCTTTATTCTGCATAGTTTACGTATGATTTTATGTTTCAGTTTTATTATATTTTGAACGTGCAAAGATAAGAATTTTTTTCGAGACAGCAAGTATTTTTCAGAAAAAAAGTGTAATTTTGCAGAAAATTTTAGAAAAATGGACTCGGATAACCTCTCGCTGAAAGAATGGGCCGACGAAGACAAGCCTCGCGAAAAAATGCTGGCCAACGGAAAAAAGTCGCTCACAAACGCCGAACTCGTGGCAATCTTGCTGCGCAGCGGGTGTCGCGGAATGAGCGTCGTCGAATTGGCCAAAAAAGTCCTCGACATGGCTGGCAACAGCCTTGTCGACCTGTCGCGAATGGACGTTGCCACCCTGCGCCGGTTCAAGGGGTTGGGCGAGACAAAAGCCGTCACTCTGCTCGCCGCTCTCGAACTCGGCTACCGTATGCAGGGCGAGCAGTCTGCGAAGAAAGAATTTTACGCAAATTCGAGCAACGACATTTTCAACTACATCGTCGCCTCGGTGGTCGACCTCACCCACGAAGAATTCTGGTGTATTTTCCTCAACAGCAAGCTGAAAATAGTTGGAAAACAACGAATTGCAAGCGGTGGCATAAACGCGACACCGGTCGACATCCGGCTCCTGTTCCACAGCGCAATCGAACACAACGCCGTCAACATCGCGCTCGTCCACAACCACCCCACCGGCCACCTCAACCCGAGCCGCGAAGACAAGGCTCTCACAAAAAGCATCATAGATGCGGGCAACCTACTCGAAATCAAGGTTGTAGACCACTTGATCATAGGTCTCACCACAGGAATCGGACCAACCTACTACAGTTTCCGCGACAACGGGCTGCTATGATTACATAACCAACTAAAAATCAGCGGCTTAAATAAAACATATTTAAACCGCTGATTTTATGCAGATTAGACTAGTTCGGGTCGTACTTGGTTCGGCCTTACATCGGCCTTACTTCGACAACATCTATTTTCTGTCCGATGTCACCTCGACACTGACCCATTCTATCTGACCGCCAAGAGGAGGGTTCAGCTTGCAAACTTTCGTTGTAACAGACTCCACATCAGGAAATTCCATCAATACCGAACAGTTTATCCTGCCAGCCACGTGTTCCAGAAGATGCGACGGCTGCGACATTTCGCGCTTGACGACCTGGTAAACCGACAGATAATTCACCGTATCTGCTATGGAATCAGACAGTTGCGCTCGCGAGGTATCAGTCTTCATGGTCAAATCGACCTTGAAGTTGGTTCCAATCGCCTGCTCCTCGGCAAAACAGCCGTGGTTGGCATAGAACCGCATACCCTTGATTTCAATTGTATCAGCCATGGAATCAGATTATTGCGTCGAACTGACGAAGGAAACGGAGGTCGTTTTCGAAGTACAGGCGCAGGTCGCGGATTTGGTATTTGAGCATGGCCATACGCTCAACGCCCATTCCGAGGGCAAAACCGGTGTACTCATTCGGGTCTATATTACATGCTTTCAGGACGTTAGGGTCGACCATTCCGCAACCGAGAATCTCCAACCAGCCTGTCCCTTTGCATATATTGCAGCCCTTGCCGCCGCCGATGCTGCACGAAATGTCCATCTCGGCGCTCGGTTCGGTGAAGGGGAAGTAGCTGGGGCGCAGGCGTATCTGGGTCTGTTCGCCGAACATTTCCTTGGCGAAATAGAGCAGGGTCTGCTTCAAATCGGCGAAGGTGACGTGCTTGTCAACATACAGAGCCTCAACCTGATGGAATATGCAGTGGGCTCGGGCGCTGATGGCCTCGTTACGGAACACACGACCGGGAGCTATTATCCTGATCGGCGGACGGTTCGCCTCCATCACACGCACCTGCACCGACGAAGTGTGAGTGCGCAGAGCGACATCTTGTTTGCCTTCCTCTTTTTCAACGAAGAAGGTGTCCTGCATATCGCGAGCCGGGTGGTCGGGAGGGAAATTCAGAGCCGAGAAAAGATGCCAATCGTCCTCAACCTCAACCGATTCGGCCACGGTGAACCCGATGCGACCAAAAATGTCGATAATCTCATTCATCACAACCGAGAGCACATGGCGACTGCCAACCGGAGCGAAATCGGTGGGGCGGGTCAGGTCGCTGTCGGCAATTTCGTCCTGGTGTTCCTCGACAAATGCCTTGAACTCCTCAACTTTGTTTTGTGCCGTGGTTTTCAGCATATTAAGAGCCTGACCGAGAGTTTTTTTCTGCTCGTTCGGCATGGCCTTGAATTGCTCGAAAAGGTCGTTGATAATACCTTTTTTACCGAGGTATTTGATACGGAAATTCTCAGCCTCGGCTGCTTTATCCTTGAACTGAGCCATCTGGATAGCCCGGATTTCGTCGATGTATTTCTGAATGTCGTCGATTAACATAGTATTGAATATTAGCGTTTTAAGATTGTCATTTTCATACGGATGTCGGTTTTCGGACGATTCCACCGGTCGCACTCGGCAGCGGCGATTTTGTCGATAACTTCGAGGCCGTCGACCACTTCGCCGAAGACAGTGTATTCGCCGTCGAGATGCGGGGTGCCGCCGATGGTTTTATAGGCTTCGCGCTGCTCGTCGGTGAAAGTCTTGCCATAACGGTCCGTGAACATCTGCAACATTCTGTCGTCCAGAACATTGCCCTGCACGATATAGAACTGCGAACCCGACGAGGCTTTCTGCGGATTCACATCGTCGCCCTGGCGGGCTGCCGCGAGGGCGCCTTTTTTATGGAAACGGTTGGCTCGGAACTCGGCCGGCACAGTGTATCCAGGCGAGCCGTTGCCCAGCATCTGGCCGGGTCGGGCGTTGCGCGACTCGGGGTCGCCGCCTTGAATCATGAAGTCGCGGATTACGCGGTGGAAAATCAGGCTGTCATAATAGCCTTTTTCGACCAAATTAATGAAATTATCGCGGTGCAAAGGGGTGTCGTTGTAAAGCAAAACCACCATATTACCATACGAAGTCTCAATTTTTACATAGGTGGCACCAGAGGTCTTCTTGCTCTGATTGTCAGCATCTTGCGCAGTGCAAAAGAGCGCCGCCGCAAAAAAAATCACTAAAAAAACAATTTTTTTCATAATAAACCACAAAAAAACGTTAATTTTGCAGTGCAAAAATAGTTGAAATTATTCATATACGCACAAAAATATTGTAAAAATTATGAAGAAAAAAAGTTTAAAAATCGTATGCACACTGTTTATCAGCCTTTTAGCAACGACATTTTTCTACTCCTGCGACAAGGATACTGACTGCTATGTCAAGGTAACAACCATCGACGCGCAGTCCGGAAAACCGCTTTCTGGCACCTATGTCTCCCTTGAACAGAAGGGCAATATCTATGCTCAAGAAATAACCGACGCTGATGGTGTCTGTACTTTGACTCTCACCGCACCAGCCTTGATGAATGTGGTGGCAAAATACGAATACAAGGCTGACGGTCTGCCCACCAACAAATTCTTCTACCACAAAGGCGAGACTGCCGTGCGCCTGGCCGACGGTGAAACCAAGGAAGTCACTATCCAAATCGACCGCACAGGAGAACCATTGTCTGACCCCCGTTAATCTAAGCTAAATATCATAGAATCAAAACTATGAACAACCCATTTACTCCCGCTGACCTGCAGCAAATCGAGTCGCAAGGACTCACCGTCGAGCAGGTCAGCAGTCAAATTGAGCGTTTCCGCACCGGATTCCCACGTACACAGCTTGTCGAGGCCGCAACTGTCGAGAACCATGGCATTGTACGCCTCGACGACAAAGAAATCGACCGTCTCGTCGACCTTTACAAACGGCGCTCTAAACGTATGAAAATCATTAAGTTCGTACCTGCTTCTGGAGCTGCGACCCGTATGTTCAAGGAGCTTTACGAATTTTCGGCAAAATACTTCGGGGTGGCAAGCAATTTCGCCAAGGAGTACCCCTCGGTGCAGCAGTTCCTCGAAAACATTCGCACTTTCGCGTTCTTCGACGACCTGCGCGACTGCATGGCTGCCTCCGGTCTCGAGCTGGACGAGTACATGAGCCGCGGCGACTACAGCACTATCATCAACTATCTGCTCAAGGAACAGTTCCTCGGCTACGGCGCATTGCCAAAGGGATTGCTGAAATTCCACCGCTACGGCGACCTACGCCGCACCCCTGTCGAAGAGCACATTGTCGAGGGCGCCGAGTACGCCCGCAGCAAAGGCGGCCAGGTTTACCTGCATTTCACCGTGTCGCCCGAACACCGCCGCCTGTTCCGCAAACTCGTCGCATCGGTGCGTCATCGCTACGAAAAAGAGTACAACATCAAGTTAAATATCACGTTCTCAGAGCAAAAGCACTATACCGACACCATCGCCGTCGACGAACAAAACAACCCCATCCGTGACGAAGAGGGTCGCCTCGTCTTCCGTCCCGGCGGCCACGGAGCCCTAATCGAGAACCTCAACGAGCAACACGCCGACCTTATATTTATAAAGAACATCGACAACGTTGTCCCCGACTGGATGAAACACAGCACCGTGGTGTACAAACAGGCTCTGGCCGGAATGCTTATCGAGTTGAAAAACAAAACGTTCCGCTATCTTCAGGCACTCGACAAGGGCACCTCGCCGCAAATGTTACGTGCCATCGAGAACTTCGCCCGCAACGAACTCCACATCGAACTGCCCACCGATTTTTCAAGTCGTAAACTCGACGAACGTGCCGCCCTGCTACACGAAAAGCTCAACCGACCAATCAGAATTTGCGGAATGGTGAAAAACCAAGGTGAGCCCGGCGGCGGCCCATTCATCACCCACAACACCCATGGAATAAATAGTTTACAGATTGTAGAGACCGCCCAAATCAACCGCAACAACCCCGATCAGGAGTCCATTCTGCAGAACGCCACACATTTCAACCCGGTCGACTTGGTATGCTCGACCAAAAACTATCGCGGACGCTATTTCAACCTGCGCGACTACGTGGATCCCGAAACAGGATTCATAAGCAAGAAAAGCCGTGGCGCACAGACACTTAAGTCGCAGGAACTGCCCGGACTCTGGAACGGAGCCATGGCTGAATGGACGACCATCTTCGTCGAAGTGCCGCTTGCAACGTTCAACCCGGTCAAGACAGTCAACGACCTGCTGCGAAAGGAACATCTCGAGCATTAAATATCATAGAATCAAATATGTACGAGGCCGACATCGCGTCGACCTCGTATTTTTATCGCCTAAAGTTCGGGGAAAATAAATGTTAAACGAATGTTAAATTTTAACATATCCCAACCATGTCCGAGGTAAGGCCGACCCAAATACGACCCGAACCCATCCAAAGGCCTAAAAACCAGCGAATTGTAAAATTATACTTAAATTACTGATTTTAAAACATTTAAATTTTTAAGAATGCTGGAACAAGAAGAAAAATTATGTTAAATTAACATAATCGCGAAATTCGATTTTAACATTTCGATTTAAAATCTGCCCGAGGCGCCGCCTCCACCGAAGCTGCCGCCGCCAAATCCACCAAAGCCACCAAAGCCTGAACCCCTTGAGCCTGAGGAAAATCCGCCGCCAAAACCGCCCATATTGATAGGCCCCATGAAGCCACCAGAACCCGAGCCCGACGAAAAATTGCCCGGATGTTTCTTGTTGTAGCGGTGTAGAAAAACGAGCAGGACAACTATCGCAACGATGAAAACCAGCAACGCAATCAGCGCCGGGAGGTCTTCATCTTTCTTGTATTGCTTATAGTTGTATTCGCCCTTAGCCACTGGTTCTATGACATTTAGAGCGGCAACGATAGCTTCGTAGTAGTCGCCGTCGGCAAGTCGTGGAATCATCTTGTCGTCGATGATACGACGGCAGAAGACGTCGGGCAAGGCGCCTTCGAGACCATAGCCGGTCACGATGGCGACCTCGCCGTCAGGTTCTTCAGAAGTTTTTGATTTTATGATAATTACAAGGCCGTTGCGATATTCTTTGCGGCCCACACCCCACGCATCGCCGATGCGCTGGCCGACGGCCTTGATTTCGTCGCCGTAAAGCGAGGGTGTTATGACGACCACGATTTGGTTCGACGTGGAGTCGTCGAAAGCTACCAATCTGTTTTCAAGCGAGTTGCGCTGCTCGTCGGTCAGGATACCCGAGTAGTCGTTGACCAATCGGTTGTCCGACTGCGGCGTCCACTCGGCCATAGTCGGCAGAGCAAACACAAGGCAAAGAATCCAGACCGATAACCTTTTGAAAATCATAGGTCTTAGAATTCGAAATTCACTTCAACGGGTTCTTCGGCACCGGCGGGAGCGGTGAAATAGCCTTTCTTGTCAAAGCCACAAATCGAGGCCACAATATTGTTCGGGAAGCGGCGCAGCGCGGTGTTGTAGGACTGAACAGCTTCGTTGAACTTCGAGCGCTCGACAGCTATACGGTTTTCAGTGCCTTCGAGCTGGGTCTGCAAATCGCGAAAACCCTGAGTTGCAGTGAGTTCCGGATAGCGTTCGACTGTGACGTTGATGGCGCGGGAGAGTGCAGTAGTGAGCTGATCCTGAGCGGCCTGATAGGCTTTGATGCTCTCTTCCGACAATTTGCTGGGGTCTACCGTTGTTTGATTCGCGTGCGAGCGCGCGTCGATGACACCCTGAAGGGTCGACTTTTCGTAGTTTGCAGCACCTTGAACTGTGTTGACCAGCTGGGGGATGAGGTCCATGCGGCGTTTGTAGACGTTTTCGACCTGAGCCCAGGCCTTTGAGGTGTTTTCTTCATAGGTCACAAGGCGGTTGTTGACGCTAACGCCCCATAAAACCAGGATGGCCAGGACGGCCAAAACAATAACGATTACAGAGGTTTTCTTCATATTATTAAATGTAAAAATTTTCTGCAAAAGTACACAAAAAAAATCATATAACACAAGTTTTTGAAAAAATATTTGCACGATTCAAATTTTTAGTATATCTTTGCAAAACGTTTCCGAGATATATAAATCTCGATTACGTACTGATTTTCAACGGAATAACAACTAAAAAGTATATCAAAATGGGCATCAACGCAAACAAAAAAGTCAAGAGAAGAAAGGTTAGAATCAACGGCAACAAGAACTCCACCAACAACTGGGGTATCACCGCCGCCGGCTGGAATGCCGTCCACAAGGCAATCATCAACGCCGAAGAATAGCCGTCTCTGAAAACGACTGAGAACCAAAGCCCGCCTCGATCGAGACGGGCTAATTCTTATTCATATTTTGCCAATTGAAATATTTTTACTAATTTTGTATTTCAATATGGCGCGGAAAACGACACTCATAATCCTGGTACTCTGTATCTTAACCTCGGTTCAAGCCCAAGGGGTGCGCTTCGAACAGAAGAACGGACTCATTGAGATTTCCTCATCGGTAGCAGGCTATAGCCTGACCACCGACGACAACGGCCTGATTCATTTCGAGGCAGATGGCTGGGCTATGAAAAACCGAGCCCTCGGCGAACCTGAATTGCCTGTCGATTCAAGAATTTTTGCTCTGCCAAAAAACGCCAGCTACAGCCTTGAAATAACAAGCCAAGTATCATGGAATATGACACTTAGCACAAAAATATGCCCATCCGACGGCCCGCACATAAAGAATTTTGAGCAGAAAACCGACGGAGCCGTGACGGCTGACTATGGAACTGCACCGGCATTCAGTTCGCCAGTGTTCATCGAAGACCTCGGACTGATGGGCGAGCAGAGGCTTGTCCGCATCACAGCCATAGCCGCCAACTACTGGCCAAATGACGACAAGTTACAAGTTTTCAGCGAGTTGAAAGCGATATTGCGCTTCGATTTCGACGACGTCCCTACCCTTCCTGAAATAAATCAAGAGACATTCGTCATCGTGTCGAATCCGGAATTTTCCGAAACGCTGCAACCTTTCGCCGAATGGAAACGCCGACAGGGATTCAACGTTGTGGAAATAAATCCAGAAACCTCTGCGCCACAAGCCGTAAAGTTCATGTTACAAACACTTTACGACAACGCAACACCGCTTGAACCAGCTCCGAAATACATTATGATTGTCGGCGATGTCGACCGAATCGGAACCTTTTTAGGGCAACACAGCCTGCCTGGCGAATCCAACCACTACACCGATTTATATTACGGAGAATTCACCGGCGACTACCTTCCCGAAGCTATGGTCGGCCGCATTTCCGTAAGCAACATCCTAGAACTTCAAGAAGTTATCAACAAAATCATAGCCTACGAACAGTTTCTGTCGCCCACTCCGGAATATTTCCAGCGAGCTCTCCTCGTTGCAGGCAAAGAGCCCATCGAACCAGCCCCGACCACCACAAACGGACAGGTAAACTACGTAAAAAACGCTTTCTCTGATAACGGATTGGACACCTCATGTTACTATAATCCAGACTCTTACAATCAGCGGGACGAAATCGTCGGCGACATAATCCGAGGGGCCGGAATCGTGAACTACACCGCTCACTGCTACTTCAACGCATGGGCGCGTCCAGTACTCAGTATGGCACAAGTTGACACCCTTGAAACCACTCTGCCAGGCATTTACATAAACAACTGTTGTTCTTCCAACAATTTCTATGTTAACTGCTTAGGCGAAACGTTGCTCCGCAAACCCATCGGCGGAGCCGTCGGCGTAATAGGCGCAACAGACCTGACACTTTGGGAAGAGGACTACTACTGGAGTATCGGCGCCAAGTATCCACTGAGTTTGACGCCAACATACGACCCCTATTTGACAGGTGCATTCGACGCAATGACACTCAACAGCGCAACCCTTGGCGAGATGATTCTCGCTGGCAACATGGCAGTTACGCAGTCGGGCTCACCTTATGACGCCACCTATTGGGAGATTTACAGCCTGCTCGGCGACCCTTCCATGAGACCATGGCTCGGTACTGTCGACAACCTTGCACTCTCAGTTCCAGATACCGCCACCTCTGGATTGACCAGCATCACAATCAGCGGAACACCAGGAGCTAAAATTGCCATCACCCAGAATGAAAAACTTTTGGCAACCGACACAATCCTTTCCGACAGCACACTCACACTCAATTTGCGCCGTGGCGTCGTGCAAGGAACAGTTTTTGCGACAGCAACAAAAGCCAACCACAGGCCAATAACAGACACAATCACAGTCGTTGCCAACGACAACGGAATCGCCGTCATCGACAACATCGTAATTGACGACACGTGCGTCTCGGTCACACTGCGAAACGTCGGCGAGGAAACTCTCGACGGGCACAAACTCGGACTGATTCAAACCCCAAGCGATTCTCTGAACGGAGCACTCATCGACACCGCCAATCGCACCTTCGGCCCACTTGCCACCAACACGGACACCACCATAACGCTACCCCTGACAATTACCAGTCGTGGCGAAAAATGGCTGCTGGCCCACCTCACTCTGTCCGACTCCAACAACATCACATACGCTGCAGCCGCAATAAGCAAAACTCTGGAAACCAGTCAACAAAGCCTCAAACTCACAGTAATAGACTCTGCCGGAAACACTTGCTATCGATTGGAAAATAGGAAGTCCTACACCCTACACGGCAGAGTCGAAGGCGAATTTGATTTGATAAAAATCAAAACCGCATTCCCACCATTTACGACCTCGGATTCACTCGAAACAAGTGACACCGTTTTCAATCTCTGCACAATTTTACCCGATTCCTCGCGTTTCCTATATATATATGTTGAGCGAAGCCTGGGTCGCCACATTGTTCAAGACAGTATGTGGCTCAACATTTGCGAAACCGGCGAAAGTTTCGAAGGTGGCGGATTTGCGGGCTATCCCTGGCATCACCCCACCCTGCGGCCGTGGGCCATCGACTCCGCGATGTCACGCCGAGGCCGCTTTTGTGCACGTTCGGGAGCCGTGGCAAACCGACAGACCTCTGACCTTCAAATCGTTATCAACGTTATGAGCGACGACAGCATAGCTTTCAGCCACAAGACATCGAGCCAGCCCGGCGACGCATTGCAATTCAGCATCGACGGCGAGATTCAGGACAGCTGGTCGGGGATAACAAACTGGCAACGCGACATTTACGCCATACCTGAGGGTCTACACACCTTGCGTTGGCGCTATGTTAAAGACGAGAGCGGAGCCGAAGGCGACGACTGCGTCTGGATCGACGACATTGAATGGCCCTTGGCGGCATGGCAGGTGCAATGCGTATGGTACGATTCCATGCCACTGAACTCCATTAACAGCGAACAGACAGCCGACACATGGAAAATATGGCCCAACCCTGCCGGAGAGACCGTGATGCTGAGCGCCCCCGAGCCATGCACGGTGGAAATCTTCAACCCCGTCGGACAAAAGGTCGGGGAAACAAAAATTGAAAAAAACTCCACCCCGACACAATATTTCACCCACAATTTGCGTTATGGCATTTATGTTGTGGTTTTCAAAAGCCACCGGAACACCGTTGCAAAGAAACTCGTAATAGCCCGATAGCACCATGAGCGTCACCGACACCGCACAGACATTCGCACTGCCCTTCTACATGGCAGACTCCGTCAACGCCGCGGCTGTCGACACCACTACCCCCTACTACAAAACCATCGAGGACACCCTGATGCTGAACATCCAGGCTACCGACACCACCCCCGTAGTGCGCGAGAGCCTCTTCAAAGGGCACTCCCTGCAACCCGTTCACCCCAACGCCATCCCTCGACTCGACAACTCCCCCTCGCCATGGATTTTCGGCGTCACCGTGCTCGCAGTGATAGCTCTTTGCGTCTATTTCAAGACCTACCGCATACATCTGGGGCATCTGCTCCACGCCACCATCGACCGGCCGGCAATGGACCGTCTGCTGCGCGACTGCAACCTGACCCGCCACAGAGAGATGGCACCCATAATAATAATCCTTGCAGCCATACTGTCCATAACAACCACCCTGCTGCTCAACCTCGAAGGCGACCCTCGCGGATGGACAACCTTCGCCGCCATCTGGCTCGGACTCACCATCCTCATCTTCCTCCGGCACTCCTTTGCCAAACTGCTCGGCAACGTTTTCGACGACAAAGACGCCGTCTCGACATACATCTCAAGCAACTACATCTACTACCTCATCGAGGCCTCAGCCGCTCCGCTGCTGCTGCTTGCCGCCGCCTACTCACCTTTCGCCAACGACGCATTCCTTACAATTTTAGGAATTATTATTTTTATACTCCTGACAATGAGACTGTTTAGGGGTCTGCGTATAATTTTAACATTTTCAAAATACGCACAATTCTATTTATTTTATTATCTTTGCAGTCTCGAAATAGTACCGTTAATAGTACTGATAAAATCGTATATCACCCTGTAACACAGTCGCTTGAGCAACAATATTAAGATGAGTACAAAAGTCAAAAAAGTCCTAATTTCGCAACCGGCACCCGCCGATTTGGAGAAATCGCCCTATCGCAACCTTGTAAATAAGTACGAACTGGACCTCACTTTCTATAAATTTTTTGAGATTGTCGGCATCTCGGCATCGGAATTCCGCAAATCGCGCATCCACCTCACCGACTTCACCGCCGTCATCTTCAACAGCAAAAACTCCATCGACCATTTCTTCCGTATGGCCAAAGAGTTGCGCGAAGTGGTGCCCGAATCGATGAAATACTTTTGCTCCACCGAGGCCATCGCCCTCTACCTGCAAAACTACATCCAGTACCGCAAACGCAAGATATTCTTCGGCAACCAATATTTCTCCGAATTGCTCGAAGTCATGTCAAAGCACCGCGACGAGAAATTCATCTTCCCCTGCTCCGACGAAAAACAGACCGAGTACACCAAAGCCCTCGACAAAGCCAAGTTCAAATACGCCAAGGCCGCGATGTACACCTCGTCGCCCAAAGACCTCAAGCGCTTCAACCTCGACGAGTACGACATGATCGCCCTCTTCTCCCCCATCGGAGTGCGCTCGCTCTACAAAAGCTATCCCGACATCAAGGACCGCAACATCCTCATAGCCGCATTCGGAGCCTCGACCCACGCCGCACTCAAAGAAATCGGCATCAAACCCACCATCGCCGCTCCCACGCAGTCGTCGCCGTCGATGGCCATGGCAATCGAGAACTACATCCTCGGCAAAAGCCAGGAATCGCTCATATCCTCCAAATCCGACGCCCTCAAAAAATCAGGCAGCCGCAGCACCATCAGCGCGGGACGCAAAAGCAAACCCGTCATAGCCAACAAAGCCGTCTACAAACAACGCATGGAGGAGAAAAAAGCCGAAGCCGCCGCCCGCCGCGCCGAACGCGCCGCCGAGCGCGCCGCCAAGGAAAAAGCAAAATGATGTTCACCTTCGGCAAAAGCGAACGACTGTGCGCCCAGCGCACCATCGACGCCCTCTATGCCGACGGACGCCGCCTGATGGCCTTCCCCTACAGCATCCACTGGCTCGCCTGCCCTGCCGGCACATTCTGGCCGCAAGCGCAAGTGCTCATAGTCGCCCCGAAACGCAAGCTGCACCATGCCGTCGACCGCAACCGCGTCAAACGGCTGACCCGCGAATGCTACCGCCTGCACAAGCCCGAGCTCTACAACTTCCTTGCCGACAACAACCTTCAGATTGCGCTCTCGCTCAGCTATATACACACGCAGGAACTCGACTACGCCACCCTCAACCGCAAATACGAACACGGCCTCGAACTCCTCAAAAACGACATACTGCAATGGCTTGGCTCCGAAAAATAGCAACCGCCGTAATGCTCGGCCTGATACGGTTCTACCAGCTGTGCATCTCGCCGCACACGCCGCCGGCCTGCCGCTACACGCCCACCTGCTCGCAATACGCCATCGAGGCCATCCGCAAACACGGCCCCCTCAAGGGCGGCTGGCTCACCTTCAAGCGGCTTATGCGCTGCCACCCCTTCGGCGGCTCCGGCTACGACCCTGTGCCGTAACACGTTGCAAAAAATAACATTTTTTTAACATTAAACCTTTTTGCCAGGTCGCAAAAAGTGTGTAACTTTGCCGCAACCTGAAAGGAAGAAAAAAGGTTAAAAAGATAAAAAGGTCAAAAGGTTACATAACTTTCAATCTTTAAATCTTTACAACTTTTCCTCCTTGAGGGCCAGACGCCGGGGCGAGAGTGCTCCGATCACCCATTGAATGGCCTGATGGGTCAGAAGTCGGATTATAGGCGAGAACGTTAATGACCGTAAATTGAACCGTAAATTAACG
>CADCPQ010000005.1 GCA_902803395.1 uncultured Bacteroidota bacterium | reverse complement strand
GTGATGGATGTCAGTCCGCTACAACCATAGAATGCGCCGCCGCCGATGCTGGTCACCGAGTTGGGGATGGTGACGGAGGTCAGGCCACTGCAATTATAAAAGGCGAGCTCGCCGATGCTGGTCACCGAGTTGGGGATGGTGACGTTACCCCCATTCCCCACATATGCAGTTAGCACAGAATGAGTATTGTCTGAAAAGATAAAGTCACCTTCGATTACACCATTTAAGGTTAATGCACCCCACGGAGCACCTGTTGCGCTACCATGGTATTCAATATTCTTCACAATGTAGAATGCGGAACTGTCGATACTGGTCACCGAGTTGGGGATGGTGACAGAGGTTAGGCCACTGCAACCAGAGAAGGCGGAGTTGCCAATGCTGGTCACCGAGTTGGGGATGGTAACGGAGATCAGGCCTCTACAAGAGAGGAAGGCGTCGTCTCCAATGCTGGTCACCGAGTAGGTCGTTCCGCTGTAGGTTACGCTGGAGGGGATGACAAGGCTACCTGTAGGATATGTAGAATATCGCGGACTACTGGTGTTTTGAGATGTCAACTCAGCATGCCCGCTAACAATGTTGTAGTAAAGGGTCTGTCCGCTTGGCGCCACGGCGGAGAAGTCGTAGGCGAAGGCGCTGGATGCCGTGGCGACAAACAGTAACGCAAAGAGTAGATGTTTTGTTTTCATCTTTTAATAGTTTCCCGACCCTCCAACGGAATGTTAATCTATAACAATAAGAAAAGGCATGAGGGTATGTGCTCATGTCCGTTTGTCTATAGGTATCGGCAAACACCTTTGAAGGAACGGGGTCTAAGGATCATATCTCACGCCCGAAGATATGCTATGGAGTATAGCATACACAACAAGCAAAAGCATAAATGCTCGATCCTCCTTCATTTAAAATCTGCCAAATTTTCTATCAAAGGACAGTATCGCAGTGCTTTTCTTGCTTACAGCTTTCGCTCGCGAAAGCAGGTGCAAAAATACGAACTTTTTGCAAACCAGCAAAATTTTTTTGTTATAATCAGGAAAAAGTTGTATTTTTGCAGCGTGTTTGGGAATGGTGCAGAATCTATTTGCGATGTAGACCAATCATTAAATTAAAGCAATACTATGGCACACAAAATCATTGACATCGAAGGTATTGGCGAAGTTTATGCCGCCAAGTTGAAAGAAGCCGGTGTGAAAACCACCGACGATTTGCTGACCAACTGCGCCACCAAAAGCGGCCGCCGCAAAATGGCTGAGGCCACCGGAATCAGCGAGAAACTCATCCTGAAATGGACCAACCATTCCGACCTGTTCCGCATCAAGGGCGTCGCAGGCCAGTTCTCCGAGTTGCTCGAGGCTGCCGGCGTCGACACCATCAAGGAGTTCCGTCATCGCGTACCGGCCAACCTCTATGCCAAGATGGTTGCCATCAACGAGGAGAAGAACCTCTGCAACCGTATCCCCTCGGTGAAGGAAATCGAGAAGATGGTTGCCCAGGCCAAAGAGATGGAGCCTAAGGTGAAGTATTGATTGCACTCTCAAATTATGCAACTTAAGGGTGCTCTCGACGAGAGCATCCTTTTTTTGCGTCAAACCCGTCACTTTTTCTGTCAGTGTGACGTTTTTTTTGTAACTTTGCAGCTGAAAAAATGGTGGAGAGAATAGTACTATAACACTGATGCTGACTATTGTACATATTATCGGAATTGTCCTTACCGTCGGTCTGATTCTGGCGGTGAGTATCTTTTCGGGTCGCAAGGTCAAGGATGCCAAGGCGTTCACCACCGGCGGCCGCGCCGGCTCCTGGATGGTGTGCGGCGCCATACTGGGGACTTTGGTCGGCGGGCAGTCGACCATCGGCACCGCCCAACTGGCTTTCACCTACGGCTTGTCGGCCTGGTGGTTCACCATCGGTGCCGCGCTGGGAGCCTTGGTGCTGGGACTTGTTTACGCCCGCCCCTTGCGCCGTAGCGGCTGCTCGACCCTGATGGAGATTGTGCGCCAGCAGTACGGCCGCCGCGCCGAGACGGTGGGCTCCATCCTTTTCCTCGTCGGCATCTTTATCAGCATAACATCGCAGCTGCTCTCGTCGTCGGCCATGATTAGCAGCCTTTTCGGCGCGTCGACGTCGTTGGCTCTCGCCATTGGCGCGGTACTCATCGCCGCGCTGGTGCTCACCGGCGGCATCAAGAGCGCCGGAGCCGGTGGCATAGTCAAGCTGGTGCTGCTCTACGTCAGCTCCATAGCCGCCGGCGTTGCGGTGTGGCGAATCGGTCACGGCCTCACGGGCATCAGCGAGAGCATCGGCGCCATCTACGGCAGTCCGCAGCTGGCGGCGATGAACGACATTGCCTGCGCCGACGACATTCACAGCCGCTACGGCACCTTTCTGGCCCGCGGCCCGCTCAAAGACCTCGGCGGCTGCCTGTCGCTGACCCTTGGTGTGGTGTGCACACAAACCTACGCCCAAGCCGTATGGTCGGCAGCCACCACGCGCAAAGCCCGTCGCGGCGCCGTCTATTGCGCGGCGCTCATACCCCTCATCGGTGCCGCCTGCACCTTGGTCGGGATGTACATGAGGGGGCATTACGTGACGGCTTCGGAGCTGGCAGCCCTGCAGGCCGCCGGCGAAAGCCTGCCCGCCGGCATCGGCGTGATGGAGAACTCGCTGCAGGCCTTCCCGACTTTCATCCTGGCCCACCTTCCCGCATGGCTCGGCGGCATAGCACTCGGCACACTGCTAATCAATATTTTGGGCTGCGGTAGCGGTTTGGTGCTCGGCGCGGCCACCATACTGACCCGCGACGTCTACGGCAACATCCTCGCAGTATTGAAACGCACCCCTCGGGTGAGCCTGCTGGCTCAGACGCGGCTGTCAATAGTACTGCTGCTTATGCTCGGGGTGATGGCGGCGCACTTCATGCGGGGCGTGTTCATCAACGACCTCGGATTCCTCTCGCTCGGCCTGCGGGCCGCCGCGTTGCTGCTGCCGCTCAGTTTCGCCCTGTGGCTGCCCGGCAGGTTCAAACCCACGGCCGTCACGGCCAGCATGATTGTCGGCACGGTGGCCATGGTTGGCGCCGGCCTGCTCGCCCTGCCCGGCGATGCCATGTACTACGGCCTTGCCGCCGCAACAGCGACAATGTTTACAGGGATTAAAAACGTTGATTAATAGTATTTTAGATATTGCCACATCGCCCTGAGCATGGTGTTTCGTCGGCCTTTGTTCGGGGGCGGCCGAGGCGTGGCCGATGTAAGGCCGAACCAAACCCGACCCGAACCTATTCAACTATATGAAAACCAGCGAGTTATGTTATAATATATAACTCGCTGGTTTTTAGCGTATTGCGATTTTGGTAGGTCAGTCGTCTTGATGCTTGCGGGAGTCGTCGATGGCTTCGCTGACGTTGATGACGTAGTCGCCGAGCTTCTCGTAAAGGGCGTAGAGGCTGGAGTAGGCGTTGCCGATGGCATAGTCGTAGACGCCGAGTTTGAGAGCGTTGAGGTGCTGTGCGCGCAGGCGGTCGCGGAACTGGTTGATGTCGTGCTCGGCCTTGTAGGCGGCGTCGAGGTCGATGTGGTCGTAGTCGTGCAGGTTGCTGTCCATGATGTCTAGGGCTTTCTGGACGAGGTCTCTCATCTGTGCGAGGTTGGCGTTGAGGGTGTCGTCGAAGTGGACGGCGTCCTCGCGCTTGTTCTTGCGGGTCATGGCTATCTGGTAGATGGTGTCGCCAATCGACTCGAGGTTGTCGATGATGCGGAGCATCGAGCTGATGCGTTTCGAGGAGTGTTCCGAGACGTCGCCCGAGCCAACCTTGGTGAGGAATTTCGAGATTTCCATCTCCATGCGGTCTGTGATGTCCTCGTATTTGGTTATGCGGGTCATGATGTTGCCGAATTCCTCGTCCTCTTTGGCAGTGCGCAGGCCGGGCAGGAAGGTGTACATACGCAGCACACGCTTCGAGAATTCCTCGATTTCGCTCTTGGCGCTCTGCAGGTTGAGCTCGGCGGTGGAGAGCCAGTTGCCCGAGATGTAGGTGAGGCGGAATTCGTCCTCGGTATCTTCGGCCTTGGTCTTGACCATCCAGTTCACGATTTTTATTATCTGTGGTATGAAGAAGGCCAGGATGATGGTGTTGCCGACGTTGAAAATGGTGTGGAACAGCGAGATGGCCAAAGGCACGGACTCGTGGTTGTAGCCGGGTGCGGAGGCGTCGGTGTAGGGGCTGCAGCCGGTGAGGTTGGCCGTGATGTTGGCTATGAAGCTCATTAGCGGCGAGAAGACGATGAGCGTGATGACGACGCCCACGACGTTGAACACCAGGTGCGCGCGGGCGGCTTTCTTGCCGGCCGAGTTGGCCACTATGGCTGCCAGGTTGGCGGTGATGGTGGTGCCGATGTTCTGGCCCATGACCAGCGCAACGGCCACGTCGAAGCCTATCCAGCCGTTGTAGCACATGACCAAGGTGATGGCCATCATGGCCGCCGAGGCCTGGACCAGACAGGTGAGCAGGGCGCCGATGGCGACGAAGAGCAGGATGGACCAGAAGCCGAAGTCGCTCAGGGTGCCGAGGGCATTGAGGAACCCGGGGTATTGGTCGAGGTTGGCCATGGGGCGCTGCAGCAATTCCATGCCGACCAGCAGCAGGGCGAGGCCGATGACGGTCTGGCCTATGGATTTCATCCTGTCGCGTCCAGAGAAGATGAAGAAGAGGCTCACCGCGGCCAGCAGCATGGGGAGGCTAAAGCCACCAGCGCTGTCGCCCAGTCCGAAGAGGGTGATAATCCATGCCGTCACGGTGGTGCCGATGTTGGCGCCCATGATGACCGCCACGGCGCCGGAGAGCGAGAGCAGGCCGGCGTTGACGAAGCTGACCACCATCACAGTGGTGGCCGACGAGCTCTGGATGGCCGCCGTCACTGCCGTACCGGTCAGGATTCCGCTCAGCGGGTTGCCAGTGATTTTCTTCAGCACGGCGCGCATTTTGCTACCGGCAATTTTCTGCAGACCCTCGC
The DNA here is from genome assembly GCA_902803395.1 of uncultured Bacteroidota bacterium. GTDB lineage: Bacteria > Bacteroidota > Bacteroidia > Bacteroidales > P3 > Colimorpha. The sequence goes on along the minus strand of CADCPQ010000005.1, from coordinate 7,528 downwards.
TCATGAGCTTCATGGCGAAGAGGAAAACGGCCAGGGCTCCGGCCATATTGAGGATTATGCAGATGATGTCCCAAGTTGTCATTGATGGTTCAAGTGATTGAGTGTTAGTGTGTTGTGGTTATTTTACACTGTGATTTTCACGGCACAAAGATACGCAGATTTTGCCGATTGCGATGTTACATTTTTGTTAAGATTTCGGTTTTGGCCGCTATGTCGCTGAGTCAGAGCAGCGGAGTCAAAAGCCGCGCTATCGACTCAAGCACCTTGCCGCCGAAGGGCCGGCGATGCCAAGTGTCGGGGTCGACGAGTGTCGACACAGCCATGTCGGCCAAAAAGATGTCGCGTTGCTGAATGGCCAGTTCCGACGAGTAGATGAAGGCGTTGGCCTCGAAGTTCTGCTCCAGCGAGCGGCTGTCGATGTTGGTGGAGCCGATGGTGACGAATTCGTCGTCGCACACCATCGTTTTGGCGTGGAGGAAGCCTTTGTTATAGAGGTATATTTTCACTCCGGCGGTCATGACCTCTTTGAAGAACGAGCGCGAGGCGTAGGTCATGATGCGGGCACGGTCGGGTATGGCTGGCATCATGATGCGCACGTCGACCCCGGCGAGCGCGGCGTTGCGCAAGGCCAGCAGCATGGGCTCGGTAGGCATGAAGTAGGGGGTCTGAATATACAGGTAGCGTGAGCTCTGCGCTATGACCTGCACCATGCCCTGCATAACGGTGTTCCATTCATCCATAGGCCCTGAAGTCACTATCTGGCATATTGCGCCGGAGCCTTGCGGCTGGTTGTCAGGGAAGTAGCGGCTGTCGGTGAGGAGTGTTTTGGTGCAGAAGCGCCAGTCGGCCAGAAACGCCAGCTGCAGCTGTTTGACGGCTGGGCCTTCGATGCGAACCTGGGTGTCGCGCCATATACCGCCGTTGATACCGTCGCGGTAACGGCGGGCGATGTTCATGCCGCCGGTGTAGCCCACGCGGCCGTCGACGATAACTATTTTGCGGTGGGTTCGGCAGTTGACGTCGCGCGACATCATCGATGGCAGCACCTTCAGGAAAGGTTCGACCTTGACGCCGCCGGCCACCATGCGTTTGTAGAAACGGCGTTTGACGTTCCAATTGGCCAGCGAGTCGTAGACCACGCGCACCTCGACACCGCTGCGGGCTTTGTCGATGAGCAGGCTGCTCAGTTGCGTACCCACCTCGTCGTCGTCAATGATGTAGAACTGAATGTGTATGTGGTCCTTGGCGGCAGCAATGTCGGCCAACATCGACTGAAACATCGGGCTGAAAGAGGTGAAGATTTGGATGTCGTTGCCGGCATACAGACGGGTGTGGTTGGCGGCGCTCATCATGTTGGCGAGTTTGGCGTAGCGCGGATTCTCGAGATCGTCGGTGTCGATACCGTTGCCGGTGTTGTCGCGCGACTGTTCGAGCAGGTTCAGCTCGTTGCGTTTTATGGTGCGGCTGCTTTTGAAATTTTTTCCTACCAGCAGATAGGCCACAAGACCCACACCCGGCAGCAAGGTGAGCAGCATGACCCAAAAGATGGCAGTCTTGGGGTTACGGTTCTCCATGATGACCAGCGCTACCGAGCTGGCAAGTATCAGAAAGTATAAAATTTCAAAAAACATACTTATATATATAACGCGGCAAGTCCGTTTTTATTGTCCTCCGGTGGCGAAAAGAGGTCGCATTTCTTTCAATCGACTGATAGCAAACGGGTTGCGTTTTTGTTTGTAAAATATTGCCGCCGAGTCGTTTTTTTTTGCTAATTTTGCATTTTGTGAATCGATTGATGTTCTTGCTCAAGTCGCAGACCATTTACAGCGTCCATTCGCCGGGGGTCTATACGCTCTGCACCGAGGTGCTCGGGGCGCGGCTGCTGCGCAGCCGCGCCCTCAAAGACCGCAGCCGTTATGGCCAGGCAGTATATAAACTGGCGCGACATTTCGGTGCACCTGCCCGCGAGGAGGAACCGGGCCTGACACTCATTGACATGAACGAGCCCGTCATGGTGTTCCGGCGTCCGTATTCCTCGGCCAAAGCAGAACGGCGTTGGGACGAACTGAAAGCCGACCCGCGTTTCAGAGTGTCAATCGATGTGTTCGATTATGGAGTTCTGCTGGCTGACCATCGTCTTCACCGCCAGCATTTTATGCTCAGGATTTGAATTGTTTGCCATCGAGCATGGGAACGAACTTGAAGTTGCCGAAGTGCTCCACCTGCCAGTCGGCCTCAGATTCGCCGTTTTTGGTGATTCGCAACATTTCCTGCTGTTGCTCGCCCACTGGAATGACCATCAGGCCGCCCGTCCGCAGTTGCTTCATGAGGGCTGGGGGTATGAACGGTGCGCCACAGGTGATGATGATGCGGTCGTAAGGCGAATAATCAACCTCGGTAAGACCCTGATAGCCATCGCCGAGATAGCAGCGGGCGTGGTAGTGAAGCTCGGCGAGCAGTTTCTTGGTGCGGACAAACAGCGGCTGCTGCCGTTCGACCGAAAACACCCGGGCTCCCATCTGGCAGAGCACGGCGGTCTGATAGCCGCTGCCGGTGCCGATTTCGAGCACTTTCATACCGGGCTTGATATTGAGCAGGTGGCTTTGCATGGCCACCGTCGATGGTTGCGAGATGGTTTGTTCGCAGCCTATTGGCAGGGCGGCATCGTCGTAGGCCATATTGTCGAGCGCAAGGTCGAGAAAGAGGTGGCGCGGCACCTTGTCCATGGCGCTGAGCACGGCCTCGTCGTCGATACCTTTGCGACGCAGGTCGGCCACCATGGCGGCGCGCAATCCTTTGTGGCGGTATGTGTCTTCACGCATGGTTCCGATGGTTTATTGGTCGCTCTGCCAGCCTTGTGCGCGCAGGGTTATGGTGGTGTTTTGTGGCGTGACCATCACTGCCGGCGAGCCCTGTTCGGTGATGTGGCCGATGATGTGTATCGACTGCTCGTCCTTCAGTTTTTCGTAGTCTTTCTGACTGATGGTGAAAAGGAGTTCGTAGTCCTCACCGCCGTTGAGGGCGCAACTGATGGGCAGCATATTGTTGCTCATCTCGCTGCACACGCGGGTGGTTTGGTAGTCGATTGGAAGTCGGTCCTCGTACACTTCGCAGCCACAATGAGACTCTTTGCAAAGGTGCAACAGACTGTCGGCCAAGCCTTTGCTGACATCGGTCATTGACGTTGGCACGACCTGTTTTTCGGCGAGCATCTTCACGATGTCGGTACGTGGCTCGGGCTTGAGGAAGCGTTCCAACACATAGTCGTAGCCGTCGAGGTCGGGCTGGAAGTTGGGGTTGGCCTGATAGGTCACTTTTTCGCGTTCGAGAATGAGCAGACCCGCGTAGGCACTGCCGAGGTCGCCGCTCACGCACACAAGGTCGTGTAGCCTGGCGCCGCAGCGGTAGGCGATTTTGTCCTTGTCGACGGTGCCGATAGCGGTAACAGTGATGACCATACCAGCGCGCGAGGTGCCGGTTTCGCCGCCCACGAGGTCGATGTCGTAGCGTTGGCAGCAGAGACGGACACCGGCGTAAAGCTCATCGAGGGCTTCGACCGAGTAGCGGTTGCTGACGGCCAGGCTCACAAGTATCTGGCAGGGGGTGCCGTTCATGGCGGTTATATTACTGATTGCCAGCGCGACGGCTTTGTAGCCGAGGTGTTTGAGCGGGGTGTACATCATGTCGAAGTTGACACCTTCGACCAGAGTCTGTGTGTTCACGAGTGTATACTGCCGGTCGTCGCGGTCGAGCACAGCGCAGTCGTCGCCTATGCCTTTGGCGGTGGTGCCGTTTTTGGGCTCGAAGTCGGCCGACAGGCGGTCGATGAGTGCGACTTTGCCGAGGGTTGCCAGTTCGGTGCGGCCTTCCTGATATTCAAGTTGTTCCATCTATATTCTATAATAATATTATCTAAAAAATTCGGCGCAAATTATGGCTGCGGCCACCGAAGCGTTGAGCGACTCGGCGGTGCCGCCGACGTTGGGTATCGTGAGTCGGTGAGTCAGTGCACCGCGCACTTCGGGCGAGAGGCCGCGCGACTCGTTGCCAATCACCAACGCAGCCGGTCGTGGCAGCTTGGCGCCGAACACCGGGGTGCCGTCGAGGTCGGCTCCGCACACGGCTCGGCCCGAGGCTCCGAGCCATTGGGCCAGGTTGGCGACGTAGGTCACGTTGGTGCGCAGCACGGCTCCCATCGAGGCCTGCACGGCTTTGGGATTGTAGTTGCTCACCGAGTCGGCCGAGCACACGATGTGGCGCACTCCGAACCAGTCGGCCGTGCGCATGATGGTTCCGAGGTTGCCGGGGTCCTGCAGCCGGTCGAGGGCCAGCACGAGTGGAGCTTCGGGGTCGACGGGTTTCGGCTTTTCGCGGCCTATCAGCATCCACACTCCGCAGGGTGTTTTTTGCAGGCTCAAACGTTCCAAATCGGCCTCCGAAACCTCGAAAATTTGTTCGAAACGCGCCGTTGCGGCTTCGTTTTCGGCCAGCCACTTTGGCGTTGCGCAGCAAATCCGAAGCGTGGCTCCCGAGGCGGCGGCCTCGTGTGCCATTTTTGTGCCTTCTGCCACATACACAGACTGTTCGTCGCAGTTTTTCTGCAGCCGGAAGGCGCATAAATCCTTGAGTTTTGATTTCGAAATCACGCTGCAAATTTACAAAAAAAACGGCGATTTTGTAAAAAAATTTTGGTAATCCGAAAAAAAGTAGTAATTTTGCAGCCGATTTCGCGAGACCGGAATCGTAATCACGGTGGGCGTAGTTCAGCTGGTTAGAGCGCCAGATTGTGGATCTGGAGGTCGTGGGTTCGAGCCCCACCTCCCACCCCAAAAGTCCTGCAAAAACACTTTGCAGGACTTCTTTTTTTCGGTATTGGAATATATTTGTTGTAGCCCACCCCGTCGCTTCGCGCCACCCCTCCGTAGGAGGGGAGAAAAGAATGTCCGGCGGCAGCTACTCCCATCCCACGGAGGGGTGCCTGAAAGGCGGGGTGGGCAACTCCAAACATATGCCACCGTCAGCCTTGTCGGGATGCCACCCCCTCTGGCTTAGATGGGGAATTCAGAATAATTCGGTAATCTGCACAAAATCAGATATTTATATAAACTGCTAAAAATCAAACGTTTGAATGGACTCTCCTCGGGTTTGGTTCGGCCTTAGGTCGGCCTTGGGTCGGACAGACATCGGGCATGAGGCGACGGAGTGGGTCCGGGGTCGATTTTGGGGCGAAGGGGTAGGGGGTAAGGTGTTGGGTATGAGGCAAAACGAAGGCGGAGCCCTGCAGGGCTCCGCCTTCAATGATATGTGTATGCTATGTGTTGTTGTTCCCGATGGGCTTACAGGGTTTCGAGGGCTTTGCGGAAGCTTTCGATGATGGAGCGCGAGGTGAAGGTTGCGCCGCTCACGGTGTCGACTTTTTTCTTGCGGGCTTTCTTGACGTTCATGCCGTCCCACGACTTGAAGAGGCCGGCCTGTTTGATGGTCTGAACGTACCGGTGGCCTTCCTGGTTGTCGAGCAGTTCGACGGAGCTGACTTTCATTTTGGGAGTGAAGGCTATGAGCAGCGGGGTCTCGCCGTTGTAGCCTTCGATGCCGTCGCTGGCGGGCTTGCTGTAGAGGGCGTAGCCGAGCAGGACATTGCCGGCGTCGTAGACCTCGATGGTTTTCTCGCCTTTTTTGATGCTTTTGACGCTCGGGAAGGCGCGCACTATCTCCATTGCTATGCCGTCGGCGTTAACCTTGGGGCCGCAATTTTTCTGCTCGTTGGGGCATTTGCCACAGTGTTTGTTTTCGGGGTTCTCCTTTTTGCCGAGTTCGGGCTTGGCGGGACGGTTTTTGGGGCCGGCAATGGGTTTGCCGGGGTGGCTTTGGCCGCCGACGCCGGGACGCATGGCACCGGGCATCGGTGCGTTGGCGCCTGTGTTGCGCTGGATTTTGGCAGGGGGATTCTGCTGCTTGTTGTCTTGCTTGGGTTGGGGCTGCTGGGCCATGGCGGCGCCAAAGGACAGGAATGCAACGAAAGCTAAGGTGATGAGTTTCTTCATTTTTGTATGCTTTTTTATGTTAATGACTATTTGTTTTGTACGTCGAGAACGGGATTTCTTGCGGCTGAGGTGCGATTTTTTTTTGATTATTTCAGCACGTCGGCCATGGTGTAGACGCCCGTTCCGGCCTTGGCCAGCCAGCTGGCGGCCACCACGGCGCCCTGCGCCAGCCCGAGGCGGTTGTGGGCCTCGTGGGTGAGGTAGATGGTGTCGATGGGACTTTCGTAACGCACTGTGTGTGTGCCCGGCACCTCGCCCTCGCGGTATGACGTTATGGGGACTTCTTGCGCCTTGCGGTTGCTGTTGGCCACAATCTGCTGCTGCAGGGTGATGGCGGTGCCGCTGGGGGCGTCGAGCTTGTGGATGTGGTGCGTCTCGGCGATGTCGACTTTGTAGGGGCGGCCGTTCATGAGGCGCGCCAACTGCTCGTTGAGGGCGAACATGATGTTCATGCCGATGCTGAAGTTGGTGGCTGTGAGCATACGGCCATCGGTCCGGTGGCATTCGGCGCTGACCTCGTCGTAGCGGTCGTACCATCCTGTGGTGCCGCACACTACGGGCAGGTGCCGCTCGAAGCAGCGCAGCAGGTTGTCGGCCGCTGTATGCGGCGTGGTGAACTCCACCGCCACGTCGGCGTCGATTTTGTCGGGCCAGGGGTCGTCGAGGTCAATCTTGCAAGTCACCTCGTGCCCCTGCTGCAGGGCGCAGTCCTCGATGGCGTGACCCATCTTGCCGTAACCTATGATTGCTATCTTCATATTGCTCAATTTATTAGTCCCGATTGGGCTTGTTTTGCGAAAGCAAAGATACAACTTTTTTCCGAAATGCCACAAATTTTTTGGAGTCGTGGCCGGGTCCGGCCGGAAACCAGCCTTTCTCGACACGTTGGTGCTGCTTGACAATCTCCAATATCGACCATAGGTTGCTGAAACCCACCACGCCCAGCAGAGTGGAGAGTATGCCGTGGGTGAACAGCGACCCCGCCAGACAGGCCAATCCTGCCAGCAGGAAAATCCACCAGCAGCTTGCACCGCAGTGGTATTCGGCCTTGATGACTATCGGATGGAACAGTCCTATAACTATAAATGTGGCAACCCCGATGATGATTCCAGTGAAGTTCATAGTCAATATTCAATTATCAGTGTACCACTGACGGCCCAGTGGCTGAACATCCCTTCCACGGGCTTGCCTTGCGGGATGGCGATGGTGAGGGTGTGCTCCTCACCATCAGCCCAAGGGGTCATATCGAAGTAGACGGGTTGGGTTGCGGTGCCGGGGCACCATCCGCTGCGCGAGAAGTCGGAACTGCTGAGACCGTTCCAGAAGTTGCCGCTGACGGGGTTGAGGTCGCGGTAGCAGCCGCAGTCCTGCCGCCAGGGGGTGTGGGTGAAAGCCACCTTGCCGTCGATAAGGATGGTGTTGGTCTTGGGCACGAACTCGTCGCCCTCGCCCCAGCCGCCGTGGCCGGTGCTGATGTAGCGCAG
>CADCPQ010000004.1 GCA_902803395.1 uncultured Bacteroidota bacterium | reverse complement strand
TGCAAGTGACACTACGCAACGCCCCGAAGCCTATTACCGCGAGTTCATAGATTCCTACACTTTCTATTGCACCTTCTTCGGCGACACCCTCACCGACAGGCCGATGAACATTGTGGAGATTGGCGACCCGCAGTTCATTATGTGCCAGTCGCTGCGCGATGTGATTATCTTTGGACATTATTTCTATGATGTCTACACGATGGTACCCGACTTTTCGTGGATTCCTCACGAGGTGGCGCACCAAAGGTGGGGCAACAACATATTTTTCGAGTACCGCGACTATGCCCTCGGCGAGAGCCTTACGGAATACCTCAAACTGCAATTCCTCAAAAGCCGCAAACGTGGTTACCGCGAGCAGATGAATCATTACAAGACCATGATGAGGCTGACTACGAGGCGACTGCGCATAGCTGAAATCCGCAGTCTGGATACGCAGGACGAGACAACGGCCATTTACAGTGCCGCACCCTACCGCCTCGAACACCTAAAGACTGGAAAAATCAACGCCAATCTGAAACGGTTGTACCATAAATACAAACATAACATCGTGTCACGCGATACGTTCAACTGCGAATGCGGATCTCCGTTGGACAAAATCATGTTCTGATATAGCATTGGAGGTTGGCGGCTCTGTTTTTATTGGATAGTTTTTTCTCATGCCGCCAACTTCCATCTTTTTTTGTTTTTTCAATTTTTTTTAGTATCTTTGTTTTGTGGCCGCGTGGTCGGCTATCTGTGCAAAATAATGTTATTGAGATGTTTATGAAACAGGTCTGTGCTTTTGGAAAATTGAAAAACGGTGCGTCGCGTCCGCTGTTCCGCATCGCGGCCCTTTCGCTTTTCGTTTTTAACTTTTCATTTTGCATGGCGCAGGACCCGCTGGTGGATTTGCCATGGTTCCCGCATCGCGACACCAATAATATTCGCACCAGCCTCATGTACGCCATTGATACCGCAACCGGCGAGCGGCGGCTGGTCTACACTGAGCGCTACGACCGCAATGGATTCCTATACGACACTGCGGATCGCATAGTCTACGACAGACGGGGTCGTCTGACGGAATATATCTCGTACAAATGGGTGTCGACGTCGGCCGACCCCATGCCGAAAGCCAAGCCTGACTGGCGCTTTAATGCCATCTATGCCGCCGACGGCTCGGTGCAGTACATCAGGTGTGTGTACTACACATATCAGGACTCGATGGTGTACACCTACAGCCTCATCCACCGCAAGGTCCATCCGCAATATGGTCTGCTCGACTACACGTTCCGCCGCACCTACAAGCATTCGCAGGTTGACAGGGAAGAGGTCGACACTGTGTATCTCCGCCGCGAGTATGACGACCGTGGCCACCTGCTGCATGAAGAGAGTATGTATAGTGAACTCGACGCCGGCTTCAGCGACATCCGCTACACTTACGACGCTTTCGGCCGCCGCCTCACCGAGGTGGGCGAGTACTACGAGTATTCCGACAGCACCTATTACCACTACGACGACCGCGGTGTCCTCACCCACAAGACCGGCAAGGCCTATGACATCGAGATTGAAGGCGACTTCACCATACTGTGCCGACCCGACGGCACCAGTAGGGAGAAGTGGTTCTACTGGGATCAAGAAAACGAAGCCGGCGCCAAAAGCATCTACTACACTCGCTTTGACGAACGCGGCAATGTGGTCTACACTAAAAGCAGTGACAGTCAAATCGTCAACGAGTTCGAGATTGAATACTGGGAATAAAACAAAAAGATATATGAGAACTATTGTTAAGAATATCAAGGAATTGGTCGGGGTCGAGTCGGCTCCGCAATTGCGCAAGCAGGGCAAGGAAATGGCCGTACTTGGGACCGTCAAGGATGCCTACCTCGTCATTGAGGACGGCAAAATCAAGGAGTTCGGCGAGATGAAAAATCTCGGCGAGCAGACTTTCGACCGCGAGGTCGATGCCACCGGCCGCACAGTCCTCCCGAGTTTTTGCGACTCGCACACGCACATTGTCTATGCCAACTCGCGCGAGCATGAGTTCGTCGACAAAATTCGCGGCCTCAGCTACGAGGAAATCGCCAAGAGGGGAGGTGGAATTCTCAACTCGGCCAAAGCCACGGCGGCCGCCTCGGAGGACGAGCTCTACGACATGGCCTGGCAGCGCCTCGACGAGGTGATGAGCATTGGCACCGGCGCCATCGAGATAAAGAGTGGCTATGGCCTCTCGACCGAGAGCGAGCTGAAGCTGCTGCGTGTCATCCGCCGTCTGAAAGAGAGCTCGCCCATAACCATCAAGTCGAACTTCCTCGGTGCGCACGGCATCCCGATGGAATATCGCGGCCATCAGGAGGATTATGTCGACCTCGTCATCAACGAGATGATACCCCGGGTCGCTGACGAGGGTTTGGCTGACTTTATCGACGTGTTCTGCGACAAGGGCTTCTTCACCGTCGATGATACCGCCCGGATCCTGGAGGCCGGCATAAAATACGGCATGCGGCCTAAAATCCACGCCAACGAGATGGCCGTCTCGGGCGGTGTGCAGGTGGGCGTGAAATACAACGCCATTTCGGTCGACCACCTCGAGCAGATGGGCGATGCCGAGATTGAATGTCTGAAAGGCTCCGAGACTATGCCTACGATTCTTCCGGGCTGCGCTTTCTTCCTCAACCTGCCACTCTCGCCGGCCCGCCGGATGATTGAAGCCGGGCTGCCTGTAGCCATGGCGTCCGACTACAACCCGGGCACCTCACCTTCGGGCAATATGCAGCTCATCCTCTCGATGGCGTGTATCCGCTACCGGCTTACGCCCGAAGAGGCCTTGAACGCCACCACCCTCAACACTGCCTACGCTATGGGCGTGAGCGGCGAGGTGGGCTCCATAGCCGTCGGCAAGAAGGCCAACTTCTACATCACCAAGCCCATCCCGAGCTACGAATATATGCCCTATGCCTACGGCGAAAACAAGGTCGAGCGCATATTCCTGAACGGCATGGAATTTTAGTACAGCGACAATGATTAAAGCCATAAACATCAACAAAAGCTACGGCGACCTGCACGTGCTGCGCGACGTCAACCTCGAGGTTCAGCAGGGCGAGGTGGTGTCGATAGTCGGGGCCTCGGGTGCCGGCAAGACCACTTTGCTGCAGATTCTCGGCACTTTGGACCGACCCGACTCGGGGCGTGTGATTCACGGCGACACCGATGTCACTACACTGAACGACAATGAGTTGGCACGGTTCCGCAACCGCCATATCGGTTTTGTGTTCCAGTTCCACAACCTGCTGCCCGAGTTCACGGCTTTGGAGAACGCCTGTATGCCCGCGTTGATTGCCGGACGCCCTATGGCCGAGGCCAAGGAACGGGCTATGGAGCTGCTCACTTTCCTCAAAATCGACGGCCGTGCCTCGCACAAGCCCGCTGCCCTGTCGGGCGGCGAGCAGCAACGTGTCGCTGTCGCCAGAGCCTTGATTAACAACCCGTTGGTTGTGCTGGCCGACGAGCCGAGCGGCAACCTCGACTCGGCTCACGCCCGCGAACTGCACGAGCTGTTTTTCTCTCTTCGCGAACAGTACCGGCAGACCTTCCTGATAGTCACCCACAACGACGAACTGGCCGCCATGGCCGACCGAAAAATCACCATAAAAGATGGAAAAAACCAATAACCGTCAGCAAACCATTTATGGCCTGCGTCCCGTGATAGAGGCCATCGACAGCGGCGCCCAAATCGAGCGCATCTTCATCCAGAACGCCCTCGCCGGCCCTTTGGCCAACGAGCTCAAAAGCCACATCCGCGAACGTCAGATTCCGTTCCAGTACGTGCCGGTCGAAAAACTCAACCGCATGGCCTCGGGCAACCATCAGGGCGTGGTGGCGACCATAGCGCCAGTGAAATATCAGAACTTTATCGATATTATTGAAAATCATAGCGATACGGCGCTCATAGTGTTGCTTGACCACGTGACCGACGTCCGCAACATGGGTGCCATTGCCCGCACCGCCGAGTGCGCCGGAGCCACGGCCCTCGTAGTGCCCGACCACGGCAGCGCGGCCATCAACGACGACGCCATCAAAACCTCGTCGGGAGCCCTCCTGCGCCTGCCCGTGTGCCGCGAACAGAACCTCAAGACGGTGGTCAACCTGGCCAAACAGTATGGCCTGCAGGGGGTCGCCGCCACCGAGAAGGGCGCCGAGCTCTACACCGAGGTCGATTTCAGCCAGCCCACGCTGCTCATCATGGGTGCCGAGGAGACCGGCATTTCGCCCGAAATGATGCGCATGGCCGACGTGCGCGCCAAGCTGCCGATGAAGGGCGAAATCCAGTCGCTCAACGTGTCGGTGGCGGCCGGCGTTTTCCTCTACGAGGTGTTGCGCCAACGCTCGATCGAGAAATGTTAAAACGCGGTTTTAACTTTTAACAAAAATTAACTTAAAATTTCGCCCTTTCCGGACCTTCCCGAGATTCTGAAAAATTCGCAAACAATTGAAATCCAGTCGTTTAAGTATAAAATATTTAAACGACTGATTATCAGTGTATTGGATGGGTTCGGGTCGTACTTGCCTCGGCCTTGGTTCGCCCTTGCCTCGGGCAGGCCTCCGATATGTTAAAATTTAACATTGTTTTAACATTTGCCTTGTCCGTCCAAAGGGCGACGAAAGAGCCTTGCCAACTCATCTTTTTCAAAAAAAATGTTAAAATTTGAGCCGTTTTCACCTTTCCGCCGTCTATTATGTATTCGACCCGAAATCGAATCCGATTTATTAAAATATTATAAATTTTAAAAAAAACTTCGTGAAATGAAAAAAAATGCGTAAATTTGTAACAAATTTACACCCCCTCCGAGAGGGTCTGTAAGTGTAACTAATTTGATACTAAACACTTGATAATAAAGGAGATAATATGATAAAGCCAATGAAAAAATTAGTCGTAATTTTTGGCACTTTTTTTGCATTTTTCGGTTTTTCGGCCCACGGACAGATTTATCAGATGTACCAAGAGGGCTTCGAGGCAGGTGAAACTCCGGGTTATACTGTGACGACCGGTGCGACCTATTCATACCCAACCGACCTCTACTCCGCAGACTCGCGGTCGATCAAACTGGTGCAGCGTACAGGCGGCGACATCGAACTCGTAACCGACTGGATCGACTTCTCGCAAAACATGAACTTGCGCTACATCGTTCTTGAGTTCGACCACATCTGCAACGTCAACCCGTTGAGCGTGGCAAACAGCAGCACCGTTGCAACAATATGGGTGAAACGTTACGACCAGTCGAACTGGACCCTGCTTGGCGACCAGTACTACGCCGTGCCGGGAGGTCCCTTCGGCAACGGTGTCTCGACTTTCAGCCGCCAGTCGTACTACGAGTGGGGCGAAGACCTGACCCTCTCGCAAAGCAGCTGGAAACACGAGCGTTTCGAAATCAATACCATCCTCAACAACGTTTCGCAAAACAACCGCAAACTGCAGTTCCGTTTCGTTCTGAGCACACGTGTTTCGGGTGCTGTCGACGGTACCGGTTGGTGGCTCGACGCCTTGTCGGTAGTCTCGAGCCATGAGCCCATTTCCGACCCCCGCATCACAATGTTGCGTTTTCCCGACGGCGGGGCTTATGCCAACAGCCGTGGCGCACGTGTCCAGGCCGACATTATCGCCACTACGGCCTCCGGCCTCAACCCCGACTCGGTATACATCACCTACAGTGTGGGTCATGAACCTGGCGAGCAGTTCTTGCAGATGAGTCAGATGGAGGGCTATCCCAACCGTTACGAGGCCACAATACCTTTCTTCGGCTACGATACATTGATGCGTTTCCACGTCGTGGCCAAAGATGCCTCGCAAAACGAGAACACGGCCACATACCCTGCAAGTTCCTCGGCCAGAATCGAGTACTACTACACCCGAGGCAAATACAACAAAAGCCTTGTGGGCGACGAGAACGGACTGATAGACCTCAGCGTGGTTTCGGGCTCCATCAATTTCCCGTTCGGTAACAACCGAAGCGGCAAGGACGAATATGTGTATCCCAAAGCGCTGATGGAGGAATGGGGCTTCGAGCCGGGCTCGATAACGTCGATCTCGTACAAGTTTTTTGAGTCGTTGGATCAGAGCCTTGAGCGCAAAAACTTCAAAATCAGCATGAAGAACGCTCCGCCGACCCATGCCATCAATGCTTCGAAAAAATATTTCTCGACAGAGATGCAAACCGTCTACTATGGCGATTATATTATTCCGGCCACTGCTGCGTATGCGGGCCAAACCATAGAATTGACCGACACGTTCTACTATTCCGGCAACGATTTGATTGTCCAGACGAGCTATTTCGGTCCCACCTCAATCGGTAGGGTGAATATTGCGAGTATACCCGTCATGAACGACGACAAGCGCACCTTGTCGGATATGTCGAACAACAATATCGACCCGGCAAACACGGTGTCAGCCCGTCGTTACGACTCACAGCAGCCGTTCTTCGCTTTCGAAAGCCAGAAAAACCTGCCTTTGTATCATGACGCTGGTGTCGACTCGATAGTGTATCCAAACTTTGAAACGGCCACTACCGACAGCCCCAACGAGCAGATAAGGGTGAGGCTGCGTAACTTCGGTGTCAGAACCCTCAACGCGGTGCGCATAAGCTACAGCGTCGACGGCGGTGAAGTTCACTCGTACGACTGGACTGGCAACCTTGGCGCCAATGAAACGGAGATAGTGACCATTACCAACACGCTCCATGCCGAGGAAGGCTTCCACTCACTGGTGGCATGGGTCGAGGACACCGTCACCAGCGGTACACAGCGCATACGCGACCACGAACCTTACAACGACACCACAATGACCGACTTCATCTCATGCGCCGGTCCGATGCACGGTGTGGTGACAATAGGTCCCAGTGGCGACTACTCCAATATGGAGCAGTTCCTTTTCGTCGTAAGCCGTTGCGGTGTCGATTCGATTCTTAATGTCGACCTTGCACCTGGCGTGTATGGCAGTTTCACCATGCCGGCTGTCAATGGACTCTCGCCAAACGCATACATCAATTTCCGTGCCATAGATGGAGGTGTCACCTTCCTTAGTTCACCCGAAGACGAATATCTGGTCGACCTGAGTGGTGTCCACCACATTCATTTCGAGGGCGTTGAGTTTGTCCGCAGCGAATACAACTCGTTAAATATGCTCGGACTGATAAAACTGGAGACTGTAAGTAGCGACTGCCATTTTGTCAGTTGTGTGTTCGCCGACAGTGCCGCCAACCAGCTCACGCAACTCATCCACTCGGGTGGGGCCGACTCGCTGACATTCGTGGATTGTTATTTTTATCGTGGTCAGGTTTCGCTCTCGCTTACCGGTGAGGCATCCGACAATAGGGCTATTGACAACTATGTCCACGGCTGTACTTTCATGATGCCGCGCTTCAGCGCCATCGAGGCCAGATACCAGACTGGTGTCGTCATCGACAGCAACTATTTTGAGGACGCACAGACCAACGACCGCTATTTGCTCCGTCTGCAACAATGCGACGGCGCCTCAAAGGTTACGGCCAACAGCATCTATATCACTCAGGGTGCTGGAGCAATCGGAGTTTCGACGGTTAGTGGCACAGCCGCCAACAGGATTGTTGTAGCCAACAACATGATTGAGGTCAAGGACGATGGTTCGGCCATCAGCCAGATGACTCCGATGAACATCATGGACGCCGAGTGGGTCGACGTGGTATACAACTCGGTGAAATTCTCTGCCCCGACCCGCAACAATGTGGCCTCGGTGGTTTTTGGAGCTTATGGCACAAGTCTTGAGAACAGCCGACTCCTCAACAACGTGATAGTCGTTTTCGACGAAAGCAACTACGCTCTAAGCTTCACGCCGATGACTTCGACAACCGATACTGTCGGTCACAACATTTACTACACTGGCGGCCCGGTGCTCAACCGCCACAACGAGCAGAATTGCGCCAATATGAACCAGTGGCGACTGAAGGTGCCTGCCGACAGCAATTCGATAATATTCAAGCCAGACTTCCTCAACGCTATTCGAGCCGACCTGCGAACCTACAACCGCTCGATCAAGGGCATTGGTGTACCCGTCAGCACGGTGACGACCGATATGTTCGGCACCCAGCGCGACGTCGACAGCACATGTGCGGGCGCTTTCGAGTTCTCGACACTCCTTTACGACTTTACCGTTTCGTCGTTGTATGCCCCCCTCGACGAGTACTGTGCTATCCCTGATGAAGTGGAACTGATTCCGTCGTTGCGTAACATCGGAGTCGGTGCCTACGATAGCGACACGTCTGGAGGCACTATTACAATCTACTGCAAACTTAATGGCGAAGCCACCCAGTCGTGTGTAGTGAACGGCTTGGTCGGTGCCGAAGATTCTATTGCGTACAGCACAGGCATTATGTTGAATATGCCGCCGGCTGGGCAATTCGACTCCACGCACCATCTCAAAATATGGGTTCATTCATCGCTCGACCCCAATCCCACCAACGATACCAACGAGTTCGAGATAATCAGTCGCTACCATGCATCTGCTCCGACTGGCTACTCCACGACAATCCCTTATGGTGACTCTGTACTGTTGACGGCTAACCAAGGCATATTGCAGTGGCCTCGCCACGTATACATCAGTGGCGACAAGGTTAATTCGGAAGTCTATTGGTTCACATCGCCTGACGATGAAAATCCTGTGGCAAGAGGTGCCAACTATCAGACTCCGTCGTTGCGTGAGGATATGACCTATTACATTGAGCAGCGCCGTTCCATACCACTTTTGCGCATAACGCAAATCCAAATCCGTAAGGCAAATGCTGTTGGTTTACCTGCAAGTCTGCCTTACTATTATAGCAGCAACACTTTGACGGCTGTGATGCTGACCAATGTCGGCTCTGCACCGGCAAATATTAGAGACGACCAGTTGAGAACGGTTTCCACCAACGAAAGCTTTAACAACAAGCGATATACATTCCCGAATATTACCGTGGCACCTGGACAAAGCATCGTGGTACAGTGGGCTAAGAGTTCTGCTTCAGACTCACCCGATGCACTCATAGCCGGCGATGCCAATGAAATAACGCAGATGCCAGTCAAGACCGATATGGCATTCTTGTACTACCACAATGGCGTAATTGACGACGCGGTAGCCTTGAACAACATAACCTCGAAGTCAGTGTGGACAAGTCTTCAGGTACCACAGTATATTTGGGCTGGCAGCGGTATTGCTATGCCGTCGACAGCACCGGCAGGTATAATCAGAGATGCATGGCCTGACCCCAACGCTACACCGGCCAATTCGGCTGGCTTCTGGGTAATGGCATCCAATGACCGCCGACTTACCCCTGGCGTGTCAGATTCAAGTCTGTTCCTATATGCTGAAAACGGTTGCCGTGGAGAGTTGGGCCAGATTCATGTCAACCTTGAGGATGTTCCGCTTTCGGATATAGAAATCTATGACCTCGAAGTCAGTAGTGGTTGCTCTCTTGGAGATGAACCTATAACGGTTAAAGTCAACAATTTTGGCATTCAGCGATCCGATACGGTATTTATCCACTACACAACCGGCGAGGAAACATATTGTGACACTATTGCCGAAGGTGTTGGTGTCCGCGATGAGATAACGCATACATTCACCCATCTCCTCAATATGAGTCGCAACAGCGACACGGTATTTAATATTAAGGTATGGGTTGATTCGGCTGACGGCGACATAATTCGTCTTAACGATACTGTATCAACCACGACCGAATCCTACTTCACGTTGCCGGCACCGACCATTGATACTTACGATACCATAGAATATGCCATGTCGTATTTGGCCCAGCTCCCTGAAGACGAACTTGCGTCGCCAGTATGGTACGACCGCAATATGAATAAACTTGCATCAGGTAACTCATTCACGTCAGGTTTGCTGTATATGGACGATACATTCTATGTGTCGCAACAAAACTTGAAACTTTTCCATGGTAAGCTTGGCGATTCGGTGCTTGTAACATCTAACCGTGAACCTCGTTATCCCAATCCCTGGCAGTCATATTATCTACAATCAAAGGCCCAGTACATTGTTACTGCCAGAGAACTCAGTAATATGGGCTTGAATCCTGGATATATTACTGCCGTGTCGTTCTATCTTGACGAAATAAGAGCTAATAAGGTCAACACATATACTAATTTTGTTCTCAGTATAGGTGCGACTAATGATTCAGTTTTCAATTCGACAACAGATTGGAAACCTGTTTCCGATGTTTATAGCAACAGGTTTTCATTGACGACCAGCACCAACAACGACACATTGCCGAACTGTAAAGGCTGGATACGTTACGAGTTTGACACCCCGTTCATGTGGGACGGCGTTTCGAATGTTGTTTTACAAGACTGGCATATTGTCTCGAGCAGAAACACCAATGGTGTCTCGATAGGTTACAACACAACGACGAACAATATGTCACTATATGCCACGTCGTCAAGTGCCACAACGTCAATATACGGCTCGACAGATGCTGGCACCTCGGTAAGCAATAGCCGTCCGAGTATAAAATTTGACGTGATGGCCTACTCGTGTGAAAGTGAAGCATCTCCCATATACGTAACCCTGACTGGCATCCCTGATACCGACGCAACAGTCATGTGGCTGTCGAATACGCCTTCGGTTGAGATTTCTTCATGTGCCACACTTGATGTCAGTGTACGCAACCTTGGCCGTAACACCATTTCGGGCTACAAACTGTATTACTCAGTGGACGACAGCGAACTAGATTCCACCATTGTGAGCGGAATAACTTTGGCTCCAACCCAAGTGGACACTTTACCGCTGATTCCAGAACCGCTACTGCCAGGCCGTCACTATGTAAAGGCTTATATAGTTGTGGAAGGTGACAGCGTACAGAGTAACGACACTATCGAGTCGTTGGTAAATGTCAGTTTCTGCCCGGGTGATTATACTATCGGCACCGGAGAGCAATTTGCAACGTTCACCCAGGCCATCGATACAATGAATTTAGTAGGCATATCCGGTCCTGTTACTTTCAATGTTATGCCGGATACATATCGTGAGCAAATCGTCATCAACAACATTTCAGGAAACAGCGACTCAAATATTATTACATTCAAGGCTTTGGGCGATGGTGTCCTGATTACGTCGCCTACTTCGCAGGCTCGAAACTATGCAGTCAGGGTCGTCAACAGCGATGGCGTCGTATTCGACGGTATAGGAATCCGTTCGCAGGCGGTTGTGGCAAATGTGTCCGAAAACACATATGCCAATGCTGTAGTTGTCGACACCTCAAATAACATCAAGTTTGAGAATTGCAAAATCAGTGTTCGTAAGGGCAATATCAACAATGTGGCTGACACGGCGCAGCGTGCATTCGCTTCGGGTGTCGTGATTGGCAGCTACGTGACCAATCTGGAACTGTCTAATACCACTATCGACAGCGGTTATTATTCAGTTACCAATCGCAGTGGTTCAGCAGGTATCAATAACCTCTACATCCACAACTGCAAAATGTCAACCTTCCTGAAAGGCGGTGTGATAGTGGATGGGGTTACAAACTTCACTATGGAGAACGATACCTTGAAGTCGGCGGCCAAGGTCAATGGCCGTCCGTTGACCGGTGTATGGCTGACCTCAGTCGGTGGAAAAGTCGATGTTAATACGACCCAAATATATCTCAACGACACCTGGCAGGAGCGAAAAGTCGGCCTCAGACTTTCGAATGTGACGGGAACACAGCGTCAGCCTGTCAATATTGTCAATAACATGATAGGAGTGTGTACCAAAGGTGGCACTCGCCCGACACCGGCGGCATTGTACATCGATAGTTCCAGTTATATCAATGTATATTTCAATACCCTTAACGTCGATGGTCTCGGTCAAAGTCTGCCGACAACACATTCTCTCTTCGTCGGAAAGAAAAGCAGTCGTGTTCAGGTTATGAATAACATCCTGGCCAACCATGCACAGGGATACGCTTATGAAGTTGAAAAAGATACGAGTATCGCAACTTCGAACTACAATGCTTTTTATTCGACGGCCGATACGATTTCCAACAAAATTGTTTATTATGGCAAACAAATATCGAGTGCCAATTTGCTCAACTCGTTACAAACTCAGTTCGGTACAGAGCAGCTTTCGATTGTCGAACGCCCCTATTTCATAGGCGAAGAAAATCTCCATCTCGTGGTTGGAAACATGAGAGGCAAGGCTTTGTACAACTCCGATGTACCCCGTGACATTGACGGAACCATGCGTCCGAGTATGGCCAAGCCCTCGATTGGAGCCCACGAAATGACGGCTAAGGACCACGATGTTTCGATAGTTGAGATATTGAACCCGGTGTGGCCAAAGAATATAACTCAACCTATCGACCTCGAAGGCGATACCATTACTGTCCATGTTACTTTCTATAACAATGGCGATGCCACTGAACGCAATGTCACATGGTATGCCGAGATTGTTGGGCGTAGCGATGTTTACTCCACTTCGCAAGTTATACCGACATTCCCACCCCAGACTTTTGCTGAAGGATCTGTAAGTCTGATTTGTCCCATAGGTTTGCTTGATACGCAGTATGTCCGCGTTACGATAATGTCCTCTGGCGACGAGGCTCCTGAAAATAATGCCCGTGAGTCGCAGTTCTATCTCGCTCCGGCATTCAACCTGAAGGCTGTCAAGACTATAGTGCATGATGTTTATCGAAACTGCTATCGCGACCAAACTCCGGTGACGATAATTGTCAAAAACTCTGGGTACAGGAATATACCTGCCAATACCAACGTGACTATTGGTTTCCAGACGAGAATGTACACTGCAGACGTTCAAGTTCCTAATATTCCGGCTATTCATACTGAGAATGTCCGACTCAGCAGAACTTTGTTGGTTGGTCCTGATACCCTGAATGAATCTTACGATACAATAAATTTTGTAGCTAAGGCTGACCTCTCGCCGAGAGGTTTGGCAATGGCAATACAAACCGAACTGCGTTCATGGGTGAGTTATTCATACGACCGACACCCAGAGAACGACACCTCGGAATTTGTAAGAACCACTTCTGATTATAAGCCCACGCCACCGCAAGGCAACGACGGTCATTTCCCGTATGGAACATGGGGCAACCTCACGGCCACACAGGCAGAGAACTGGCCCATACGTTGGTATAGAGTCCCTGATACTTCGGCCGGCAAAGAATTCTGGACCCACCCCAGCCCGGTACTTTCATGGACTTGGGGTGATAATGCAGACACCAAACCTCCGCAATATTTCCGCGATTCGACATACTATTTGATTTGTATGTCGAACCCCATGGGATGCTGGAGCGATTTCTCGGAGATTCATGCCATAGTCAATCCCCGTGTAGAGAAGGATATTGCAATCGAAGCCATCTTGTCGCCGACGGGTAACCGAGTGTATATGGAGGACGATACGGTACGTGTTCGTATCGCCAACTATGGCACAATGCCTCAGAGCAATATACCAATAGTGTTCAAACTCATGAACCGCAACGGTACCAACGAGGCCAATCCGTACCAAACGGTCAAAGAGTTTTATTCAGGTACAATACAGCCGGGTGATACATTGATTTACACATTCACCGAGTTGGCCAAACTGTCGGCTGCGGTAAGTACCTCGCCGTCGCGTGAAACATGGTTCAGCATCAAGGCTTACACAGAACTGCCTGGAGATATGACGCTCCGAAACGATACAATCCGCAATATCAAGCAGTTTATGACATATGGTGAAGATATATATTGCTCGCCTGTGTTCAACGAGGTGTCCAAAATGAATATCACACGTATCTCGTTCGGCTCGCTCGACCTTAATCTGCCTGCACTCGGACGTACTTATAGTGACCGTATCGCTAAATACAGCGCTATTAACAATTATGTTATCCCGCCCATCCACGTAACACGTGGCATGAAAGACTCTATAATTATCGGTGTGGCCAATAATTTCACATCGAGTGATGTCAAAACCAAGACCAATGTGGCTGTGTTTGTCGACTGGAACCGCGACGGTGAATTCAGCTATAGCCTTGATACCAATGGTGTGTATGAGCCAGGCAGTGAGGTTGCAGCATGGGGACGGGCAGTGTCAATCTCTCGTAACTTTGCCTCAACGATTACGATTCCGAATTATGCTTCGTATGGTATGATGAGAATGCGTGTGGTGATGCTTACTGATACAACAACACCGGTATTGCCATGCTTCCTGAAAACAAGAACTGCGAGCAATGGTGATATTATAAGGATTGATTATGATGATGTGCATATTATCGACTTATTGATGTTTGTCGATGATGAAAAATCGCTACCTGAACATGATGTTGCAATCACAAGAATGGTTGCACCTTATCATAATATCATCAAAGACTCCATACGTGCACCCAAGTTCACATTTGCCAATAGAGGTACAGAAACACTTGATTCAGTACGTTTCAAATACACGTATTCTTACACCGATACTAACTTCTCCGATATAACCCGCTACTATACTTGGCGTGGATCACTGCCGGTTGGACAGAGCGCTATAGGAACTCTGCCACGCGACACATTCCCGACAGGCACTACTTTGATGACCATAACTGCTCTTGTGCCAGACGATGCCGATTCGAGCAACAACACCCTTTGGCATGAGATTCACAGGTCGAAGGTTTTGGTTCTCGCTGTTGCCGACAATTTTGACGACGAAAATATGTGGTATGCTCCACGCGGACATTCGCGATTCGACACCAACTTCTGGCAGCTCGGAACTCCGGCCAAACAGCGTATCGACGGAGCCTATTCTGCTCCCAATGCATGGTCAACCACATTGAATACCAACATCGTCACCGGCTTCTGGGGAAGTCGCAGCTACCTGTATTCGCCGGTGTTCGACATATCGCAGGTGCGTCCCGACTCCCTGTTCTTCCGTATGAAGAGCAATATGCCAGAGGGTAGCCGTATGTATGTCGAATTCTGGAACTTCGATGGCTACTGGTCCAAGATGGACCACGACTCGCTCGAGCATTGGTACAACAATGAAATTCCTGAGGAAGAGGCCGACGACCCAGTGCGTTTCTTCACGGGTAATAACAACGAGTATGAATTAATGTATTTCTCGACGCAACACAACAAGACATCGGGCGACTTCCCCGAGCTGTCACAGTTCCGTATTGTATATGAAACCGATCCCGGAACATCACAAGTGTCAAGCTTCCAAGGCGGTGTCGCCATCGACGACTTTGCGCTGGGTCATGCCCGAAGGCCAATCGATGTCGGTGTGGTGGCTATAACCTATCCCACCGAGCCTAAATACGGACAGATAATCCAACCCGAA
The DNA here is from genome assembly GCA_902803395.1 of uncultured Bacteroidota bacterium. Lineage (GTDB taxonomy): Bacteria > Bacteroidota > Bacteroidia > Bacteroidales > P3 > Colimorpha. The sequence goes on along the minus strand of CADCPQ010000004.1, from coordinate 10,201 downwards.
GTCATAGTGCACAACTATGGCAACGATACAATCCGCTCATTCATACTGGCCTACAAGCCGTTCGGCACCAACCTTTCAAAGCAGGGGATTTACACAGGAGTGCTGCCGCCAGACGGCGAGGACCTCTTCAAGTTCGATGCCTCGTTCATTGTGACAAGCAAATTCCCCGACACTTTCTCGATATGTGCCTACACTAACGTCAATACCGACATCTATTGGGAAAACGACACCACTTGCAGTGAGTTCTACCTTGCCCCGTTGCATCACGATATCGAGATGGTTGGTTTCATCGAGCCACAGGGACGTGTTATTGCGGGCGACTCGGTTGAAATCACGGTTCGAATGTACAACTTCGGTGTCGACTCGGTATATCTTACCGATGTGGTTTACGAATTCAACGGGCAACCGCCTGTGCGCGAAACGGTCAATCTGTGGAATTCGCTGGGACGCCCGTTGCGTTACCGTGAATATTTCAACTATACATTCAAGCACAAGGTTCGTACTTCGCTCGGCATCATGTCGGTCAAAGCATACTCCTGCTACTCGATGGACGACTATCCGTTCAACGATACCATCACAACCAGTTTTTCGGGTGTCACTACCATTAATGACCTCAGTGCAAAGTCGGTCGTAATCGATACCACCCGCACAAACGGCTACACCGTGTCGCTCATTATCGAAAACGAGGGTGCCCGTGGCGCCAACAATTTCGAGGTGGGTATGTATTTGCGCAACGACACCAACAATGTCATCCGCGACCGCTATGTTCGCGACTTGCCGTTACCAGCTCTCGGCACTGGCTACTTCATGTTCAACCGCACATTCAACAACCGCGCTGACCTTGACAGCATCACCGCATTCGTCTCGATAGAGGGCGACAACAACCGCACGAACGACACCACACGCCTTGTGGTGCCGCAGTACATCGATATCGCCATATCGAAAGTGCTGGTTGTCGAAAACCGCAACGACTTCTGCACCGTACACGCCCAGATCGAGAACCGTGGCACGATGGTTATCAGCGGCAAGACGGTGACAATTACAGCCACTATCAACGGCCAGACTGTCACCAAGACCATTATGGTGGAGCACATGGTCCCGCGCCAGATTTATACTATAGATTTCGACGACATGGTGCCTAAGGACTGGAACCGCAGATACGAGGGATCCGGCACTGTTACTATGGCCAACGATGCCAACGCCATCAATAACCAGACCAACAGCATAACGGTAATCAACTACAAGGAAGGCATCCCGACCACCGAAACCTCCAGTTTCGTGCTCGAGCAGAACTACCCCAACCCGTTCCGCAACGAGACCAGCATCGAGTTCTCGATACCGAATCCGGGCGCAGTCCGCTTCTACATTGTCGACGCCCTCGGCCACATTGTCCAGCAATCCACTGATAATTACAGCGATGGCCGCCACACCATCAACGTCAGCATGGACCGCTTCCCGGCCGGAGTATACTATTACGCCATCGAGTTCGACGGCGAGCGCCAAATGCGTAAAATGATAGTGTATTGATGATTCGCCGGTTCAAGGAATACATCGACCGTCAGCACCTTTTCGCTCAGGACGAAAAGGTGCTGGCTGCCGTTAGCGGCGGCGCCGACTCGTCGGTGCTGTGCCACCTGCTGCATTCCGCCGGATTCAGTTTCGACATAGCCCACTGCAATTTCAACCTTCGGCCTGGCGACTGCGACCGCGACGAGCAATTTGTGCGGCAGATGGCCGAACGTTACGGCGTGGAATGCCACGTGGCGCGTTTCGAAACCCGCACCTACGCCACCGCCAACCACCTCTCGATCGAGGAGGCGGCCCGCGACCTGCGCTATGGCTATTTCAAAAAACTGCTCGCGGAGCACGGTTACGCCGTGGTGGCCACAGCGCACCACAGCGACGACTCGGCCGAGACCTTTTTCATCAACCTTATGCGTGGCACCGGCATCGCCGGCCTGCGCGGCATACCGCCACGGACCGGCAACGTGGTCAGGCCAATGCTCTGTTTCAGCCGGACTGACATTTTGTCATACGCCGGGCAGAATGGCATAGATTTTGTTACTGATTCTACAAACAGCTCGCTCGACTACCGGCGCAACCGGGTCCGCCACCAGCTGCTGCCGCTCTTGCGCGAGATGGCGCCAGGTTTCGACGCAACCCTCGCCCGCACCATCGCCAACCTTGCCGATACCGAGCTGGTCTACAACGAGTCCATTGAAAATCTGCGCAATCGCATTGTCCAGCATACCGTCGAGGCCGACATCCTGCCAATATCTGGACTCACGGGCCTGAACCCGCGACGCACCCTGATATTTGAGTTGTTGAAGCCCTACGGATTCAACTCGGCCACGGCGGCCGAAATCGATGCCACGCTCGACGGCCAGCCGGGGTCCGTCTTCCTCTCGCCAACGCACCGCCTCGTCCGCGACCGCGACGCTCTGGTCGTCGAAAGCCTCGGTACCGCCAACCCCGAGCAGACCTTTACGACAACTGTCGTCGACGCCGCGGAGGTTACTCCCGAAATGCTGCGAAACTCACACCTGACAGCCTATTTCGATGCCGACCGTGTCAAAATGCCGCTCTCTATGCGCCCGTGGCGCGACGGCGACCGCTTCACGCCATTCGGTATGCGTGGGTCGCGACTGGTGAGCGATTTCCTGACGGGATTGAAACTCAACCGGTTCCAGAAGGAACGTGTGCGCCTGCTCTGCGATGCCGACGGCAATATCCTCTGGGTCATGGGTCTGCGAACAGCCAACCAACCGCGAGTCACCGAGGATACAAAAAAGGTGTTGAAAATAAAATTTCAACCTAAAGTGCCTACCCCCAAGGACTAACATCGCCGTCCTCGAAAAAATGTCCGAAAAATTTTGCCAGACGGAAAAATATCTGTAATTTTGTCTGTGACTTTTGAACGTAAATTACCGTAAATGGCCCGTAAATTAGCCGGAAATTAATATTTCAACGACAATTGACGTTCCAAAGTCACAGGCGCTGGGGCACGGAAGCCCCGATCACCCATACAAAGAAGAAAACGGGTCAGAAGTCGGATTTATATGGACGTGCATGCCTGAGGTTTTCTCCGATAGCGTCGAAAACAGTGCAGTTGTGCGCAAGCTCTGCATCAAACGTAAGATGAGGCGAGCGAAGCGAGCCGCCTCCAATCATTTGTCGTAGCCCACCTCGTCGCTTCGCGCCACCCCTCCGCAGGAGGGGAGAGGTTGCCGCTGGACATTTTTCATCCCCTCCTTGGAGGGGTGCCTGAAAGGCGGGGTGGGCAACTAAAACTTAAACATACGCCCCCGCCCTGAAAGGTACCCCCTCTATCATAGAGTGGAATTTCGGAATGAATACGTAACCTACAGAAAATCAGATATTTATATAAATAACTAAGAATCAGAGGCTTGGATGGGTTCGGGTCGGGTTTGGGTCGGCCTTAGGTCGGCCTTAGGTCGGGCTGGGGGTGGCGAAGTTGGCCCGGGTTCGATTTTGGGGCGATGATGGTGGGTTTAGGGTATTGATAATGTTGCGGTTATGTTAATAACGAAGCCGCACCGGCCGGTGTGGCGGTCGGTGCGGAGTATGGTGATGGGTGGTGTTTAGTTGTTGTAGACGAATTCGCCGTGCTCGGAACGGACGGTGACTTGTCCGCGGCTGCAGGGCTCGACGCGGCCCACGATGCGGGCGTCGACGTTGAACGAGCGCGAGATGTCGATGATGCCTTTTGCCGTGGCCTCGTCGGTGTAGATTTCCATGCGGTGGCCCATGTTGAAGACTTTGTACATCTCCTGCCAGTCGGTGCCGCTCTGTTCGTGTATGAGGCGGAACAGCGGCGGGGTGGGGAAGAGGTTGTCCTTGACGACGTGGAGGTTGTCGATGAAGTGGAGCACCTTGGTCTGTGCGCCGCCGGAGCAGTGTATCATGCCCGAAATCTTGGGGCGGTATTCGTCGAGAATGCGACGTATGATAGGTGCGTAGGTGCGGGTGGGCGAGAGGAGCATGTGGCCTGCGTCGACGCCTGGCACCTCGGTGGGGTCGGTGAGGCGTTTGGCGCCGCAGTACACCACTTCGCGCGGCAGCGAGTTGTCGTAGCTCACGGGGTAGTTGTCAGCGTAGTATTTGGAGAACACGTCGTGGCGCGCCGAGGTGAGGCCGTTGGAGCCCATGCCGCCGTTGTAGGCGGTCTCGTAGGTGGCCTGTCCGAATGAGGCGAGGCCGACGACGACGTTGCCGGCGTGGATGTTGGCGTTGTCGACGATGTCGGCGCGGCGCATACGTGCAGTGACGGTGCTGTCGACGATGATGGTGCGCACGAGGTCGCCCACGTCGGCGGTCTCGCCGCCGGTGAGGTGGACGCCGATGCCGAGGTCGCGCATCTGCTGCAGGAACTCCTCGGTGCCGTTGATGACGGCCGAGATGACTTCGCCGGGCACGAGGTTCTTGTTGCGTCCGATGGTCGACGAGAGCAGTATGTTGTCGACGGCGCCGACGCACAGCAGGTCGTCGAGGTTCATCACTATGGCGTCGATGGCAATGCCTTTCCACACGCTGAGGTCGCCGGTCTCCTTCCAGTAGAGGTAGGCGAGGCTCGACTTGGTGCCCGCGCCGTCGGCGTGCATGATGTTGCAGTAGGCCGGGTCGCCGCCCAGGATGTCGGGTATTATCTTGCAGAAAGCCTTGGGATACAGACCCTTGTCGATATTCTTAATGGCGTTGTGAACGTCTTCCTTGGTGGCCGAAACGCCGCGCATATTGTACTTGTCCATCATCGTTTTTTAACAAATTTTGAATTTGCAAATTTACGCAAAATTCCCGACATGGACAAAAAAACTTATAATGACGTGAATTCCCGTTGGTTAGCGTAAATTAAATTTCTGACAAATTACGGTACATTGACGATAATTCACGTTGTCGGCCGAGCCGACGCCATAGCAAAAAGATGAAAAACGATTGTCGTTTTGGCGATTACCAGACCTTGGTGAAGTCCTCGGCGTCGCGCACCGCAGGGTCGCGCTGATATTCAAGCAGTTTGGCGTATTTGAGGTAGCTGTTCAGTGCCACGGCCTTGCTCAGCGTGAGGCCGTCGATGCCGCCCAGTATGCCACCGCGCACGAAATAGTTGACCACGAAGGCGGCTGCGCCGTGCCACAGCGGCGACCACCAGTGGGCCCGGCAGCCTTTGAGGTACAGTATCTTGGCTCCGCGCGAACTGTAGTTGCGGCCGGGTTTGGCAAAGAGCTCGCCGATGTTTTTGTAGCGGTAGTGGATGAGGTCGGCCTTCCAGCGGCAGGTGTTGGCGGTTGGCACGGTGGCGTGTTGCTTGACCTCGGGGAAACGCAGGCGGTCGTGGCGGTAGAGGCGCACCAGGTAGTCGGGATACCAGCCGCAGGCCTTGACCCAGCGGCTGCCGACGTAGTTGCGGCGGCGCAGCGCGAAGCCGTCGTAGGGCGTGGTGTCGAAGTCGGTGGCGCGTATCTTGGCCACCAGCTCGGGAGCCAGCCGCTCATCGGCGTCGATGCTCAGCACCCAGAGGTTCTTGACGTACTGCAGGGCCACGTTTTTCTGTATGCCGTCGCCGAGGTAGGGCTGGGTGAACACGCGGGCGCCGGCAGCCTCGGCCAGCTCGACGGTGCGGTCGGTGCTGCACGAATCGACCACCACCACTTCGTCGCACACCTGCTGCAGCGACCGTATGCAGGCCTCGATGTTGGCCTCCTCGTTGAGCGTCGTCACAATGCCCGACACTTTTTTCAGCTCCTGGTTTTCCATATTATGCGTTTCAAATCCGGCTGCAAAATTACGAAAAAATACGGAAATTCTGCAAAAAACTTTTCAAACGTTAGTTTTCGTTACTTTATTTACGTCAATTGCCGTCAATGTACCGTCAATTGCCATAAATTAAATTCACGGTCAATTAACGAAAGCCAAAACAATTGTTTTTTATTTTTTCACAAGTGACGCAATGGTGTCAATCATCTCCTTGGCAGGCTTGACACGCATGAGAATTTCATCTGCCGTGGTGTTGTAGAAGCAATCGTAGTCACTTTTTTCCCTCATGTTTTCCAATTGAAAGAATAATTCGCCATATTCGGCAGGAAGAAGTGCTGTATGAATATACTTCTGACTAAATGTAATGCCTGCACCCTTATGGGTTTTAACCCGATGTCCATCATGAATCAAGAGAGCGCATACAGCATGAAAAACAGCATAATACAATCGGCTGGCTGCTCCTGACCAACGTTCCTTTGACACCATCAATTCGCAGTCATCCATGGTGTTGTATGATTTGGCGATTTCAAGGTCCACCAACACTTGTCTATCTGCTGTATCTATACTCATATCAATACGACTTTGTCTTCTTCAACATTCTCATTAAATGGTGCATATTTCCATTTATGCCAATCATTTTTTGTGTAAATATGCGCGTTGACTTCTTCGCCAACACCTGTTCCCCAAAAAAACAATGGGTAGGAATATCGGTCGTAATCATCAGATGTGAGGTGGTCTTTGTCAAGTAAAATCAACAGGTCGTAGTCGCTGTCAGGTCGGGCATCGCCACGGGCGCGTGAGCCGTAGAGCCACAACGAGGCACCTTCGGGGAGTATTTTCTCACCGAGTTCTTTGATTTTTTTTATGACCACCGACTGTTTCATTTCAAAATGCAAATATACGAACATTTTTGATAATGGCAAAAAATATTTTGTCAGTTTGTTTTTTCTGCGTATCTTTGCAGTGTCGTTTTGCAGAACATAAATTTATTATACACCTTAAAAATCAACAAAAAATGAAGAAAAAAGTACTTTTTGCAGTCGTAGTGCTGTTGGCTGGTTTGTCGCAAGGCGTCAAGGCGCAAAATTTCCAACATTTCGAGGTCGCTCCAAGCGGACAAACTCTTTATTACTACATTGGAGTCGACTATAGTAACTATGAGGATATTGCCATTGTGGTACATCCTCTTGCAGGTAATGTTACCGACTACACGACTTCTCGCTGGGGAACATATGCTATGCCGACTGGAGATCTCGTGATACCTGACACCGTTCACTATAACGGAATGGACATTCCTGTCAGGGGCATCGAGCGTCATGCCTTCATGAATTGCCACGGACTTACCTCTGTTGTGATTCCCAATACGGTGAAAGTTATAGGTAAATTTGCTTTTTATTTCTGTGATAGCCTGACTTCTGTCACACTTCCCAACACTCTTTCGGAGATTAGAAACACATACATTGATTTTGACTCTCATACTATCGGGGAGTTTACTTTTAGTGGCTGCACTCAGCTCAGTGGCAACATTACAATCCCTACAGGTGTGACCACCATTGAAAACCATGCTTTTGCTGGAACGAATATTTCTTCCATCACATGGCCGACAACAGTCACGACTATTGGAGGACTTGCCTTTTCGGGTTGCAACAATCTGGGAACAGTTACCATTCCAAACAGTGTAACTACGATAGAAGGCGGTGCGTTCTATAATTGTTATAAGGTTTTGTCCATCGATGTTCCGGCAACAGTGGAATTTACCGATTACTCTTATGGTTGGATGAATTATCCTGCATCTACAACATTCCAGTTGGTAAAAAACATCAACTACACGGGTTCGCTTATTGATACAAACAACTCCTTAGGTGTCGGTGCTTGGGGTGCCAGAACTTTGAACGGATACATTGAGAACGGCTATGTGTACAGCGACCCGAACAAGACCAAACTCACGGCATGCAACTACGAACAGACGAGTTTCGCCATTCCTGCCAGTGTGGACACTATTGGGGAAACAGCATTCTTATGGCATTCCGACCTAACCCAAATCACCCTGCCTGAAGGCCTTGAGGTCATTGGCGCTAGCGCCTTCAATTCATGCACGGGATTGACACAGGTTGATTTCCCGTCGACACTTGCCGACATCGGATATGGTGCTTTTAGTTACTGTACAGGATTGACGGACATCACGTTGCCTGCAGCACTGACCAATCTTGGAACTTCGACCTTTAATGGATGCGAGAACCTCGACACCCTGCGTATGCTTGCCAGCGTACCTCCTATGTACGATACCCGTGACGGATGGAATCTTAACGCGACAACAGGCGATACGATATGGTACTACGATAGCTCGCTGGTAAACGTTCCCATCCTCGTCCCCTGCAATTCAGGCAGTGCTTACCGCCATGCCACGGGCTGGAGTGCCTGCAACAACATTATCGACACCTGCGCCGGCGAGATTGAGACTTTCACTGTAACAGTCTTGAGTGCCGACACGGTTATGGGTACTGTGAGCGGTGGCGGTGAGGTGGAAGACGGCGAAACCGTAACAATCCGTGCCATCGCCAATGCTGGATATCGTTTTGTTCGCTGGAACGACAACGACACCCACGCCGTGCGCACCGTGACGGTGACGGCCGACGTGACATACACGGCCTATTTCGAAGCCTTGCAGGGAATCGATGAGATTGAAACGTCAAGAGTGAACATCGAGGTCTCCGGCCTTGCCGTAACAGTGGAGAACCCCGACGGCGAGACGGTGCAAATCTACGACATCGCCGGCCGGATGCTGACTTCATCCAAACTTTCAATTTTCAACTTCCAATTTTCAACTTCCGGCGTGTACATCGTCAAGGTTGCCGGCCTCCCGGCCTGGAAAATCGTGGTGGTGAGGTAATGAATTCAATATCGGAGGCGGCGAGCGGTAGCGAGCCGCCTCTTACGTTTGATGCAGGGCTTGCGCACGGATGCACTATTTTCGACGCTATCGGGGACAACTCGGCGTACCATCCTGTGGCAAACCTCTAACCCGACTTCTGACCCGTTTTCTTCTTAGTACGGGTGATCGGGGCACTCACGCCCCGGCGTCTGGCCTCAAAGATGAAAAGTTTTAAGGATTAAAAGATTTAAAGTTTGCGCAACCTTTTGAACTTTTTGTCTTTTTGAACTTTTTATCTTATTTTTGTCTGCTGCAAATATACACAAAATTTCCGATATTTCACGTTAAAAAAATCAAAAAAAGCGCTGCAACTTGAGTTGCAGCGCTTTGGGGTTGGTGTATTGCGTTGTTGCGCAATTATTCGGCCACGACCTCGATTTTGAGTTCGGCTTTGATGTCGCGGTAGACATTGACCTTGGCGGTGTATTCGCCGACGGCTTTGATGCCTTCGACCACGATGGTCTTGCGGTCGATGTCGTAGTTGTGCTGCTCCTTGAGGGCCTCGGCAACCATGATGTTGCTGACCGAGCCGAAGAGCTGGCCGTTTTCGCCGACCTTGGCGATGATGCGCACGGTCTTGCCGTTGATGGCAGCCTGGAGGGTCTCGGCGTTCTTGCGGAGAGCTTCCTCTTTGTGGGTGCGCTGGCGCAGGTTCTCGGCGTGGATTTTCTTGTTGACGGGGGTAGCGATGATGGCCTTGCCCTGAGGAATGAGATAGTTGTTGGCGTAACCGTTTTTGACGTTGACGATATCGTCCTTATAGCCGAGGTTGGCTACATCTTGTTTGAGAATAATTTCCATCTGTGTTCCTCCTAATTTTATTTAAGACAATCGGCCACGTAGGGCATCAGGGCGATGTGACGGGCGCGTTTGATGGCCTGGGCAACTTTTTTCTGGTATTTGTTGGACGTGCCGGTGATGCGGCGGGGCAGGATCTTGCCCTGCTCGTTGACGAACTTGAGCAGGAAGTCGGCGTCCTTGTAATCGATATATTTAATGCCGAGTTTTTTGAAGCGGCAGTATTTTTTGCGCTGTGTTTCGACAGCTATGGGGGTCAAATATTTGATTTCGGTTTCGTTTGCCATAACTTGGTTTCTTTACTCGTGTTATAAAAAATTGTTATTCTGCAACCGGGGCAGCCTCAGCGGCGGCCTGTTTGGCGGCGCGTTTTTTCTCGTTGTAGGCCACGGCGTGTTTGTCGAGGGCGACAGTGAGGAAGCGGAGCAGGCGCTCGTCGCGCTTGTAGGCGACCTCGAGGTCGTTGATCACGCTACCTTCGGCCTTGAACTCGATGAGGTAGTAGAATCCAGTGGTTTTTTTGCGGATGGGATAGGCAAGCTTGCGCATTCCCCAATTGTTCTCGTACACGATTTCGGCGCCTTTTTCCTTGAGCAGGCCGGTGTACTTCTGTACCGTTTCCTTCATCTGTTCTTCAGACAAAACGGGAGTTACAATGAAAACGGTTTCGTACTGTTTTACCATTTTTGTGTGTTGTTT
>CADCPQ010000003.1 GCA_902803395.1 uncultured Bacteroidota bacterium | reverse complement strand
TCTGAGCCTCGACTGCGCCATCGACAAGGAGAGCGCCCAGACCAAGAAGCTCACCAGCGAGGTCGCCGGTGACGCCGACTGCCTGCTCTTCCCCAACATCGAGGCCGGCAACATTTTCTACAAAGCTTGCACCAAGTTCGCTCACGCCGAACTCGCCTGCATGGTGATGGGTGCCCGAGTCCCCTGTGTCCTCACTAGCCGCGGCGACAGCGCCAAGACCAAGCTCTACAGCATCGCCCTGGCCGCCCTGCAGTGCAAATAAACATTTCAAACAACTGACAACAGGGTCTTTGATGTCCTTAACATATTTAAGGCCATTGAAGACCCTTGTTCTTAATATAACGCCAAAAATGGAAAATTATTTTGAAGGACTGAAAAATATCGCCATCACCGTTTGCGACCCCGACGGCAACATCCTCGACATGAACCAACACTCGGCCGACGTCAACAGCCACGGCCAGAAAATCGTCGGCTACAACCTCATGAACTGCCATCCCGAACCGGCCAAAACCAAACTCAAAGGCCTCCTCGAACACCAGCAGCTCAACGCCTACACCATCGAGAAAACCCTCGCCGACGGCAGCAAGGTGAAGAAACTCATCTACCAGACCCCCTGGTACAAGGAAGACGGCGCATTCGGCGGCCTGATAGAGTACTCCATCGAGATACCCTTCGAGATGCCCCACTACATCCGCCAACCCAAACCGCAACAATGAAAAGACTGACATTTTTTCTATTCCTCGCACTGACGATTAGCGCCATGGCACAAAAGGGCGCCGTGCGCGGCAGGGTTGTCGACGCACGGTCGGGCGAGAACATCGAGTACGCTACCGTTGCACTGCTTTCGCCAAAGGATTCGACACTCAAAGGCGGCACTGTAACCGACGGTGGCGGACACTTCAAAATCGAAGCCCCATACGGACGTTACCTGCTGAGAATCACTTTTGTAGGCTACGAGCCGCAGTACTACAAAAACACTGTCACCCTCAGCGCCGAGCACCCGTCGGTGAATCTCGGCAAAGTGGCCATAAATCCACAAGCCACCATGATGGAAGCCGTTGAGGTTGTGGCCGAGCGCTCGATGGTGGAGTACCAGCTTGACAAGCGAGTAGTGAACGTTGACAAAAATATCGTGGCCGGCGGCGGCACCGCCAGCGATGTGCTGGAACAGGTTCCATCGGTGGCCATCGACAACGACGGCAACGTGACCCTGCGCGGTTCTTCGAATGTCAAAGTGCTCGTCAACGGTCGCCCCAGTGAACTGTTGGCCAGCGACTTGGCCACATTGCTGGAGCAGATTCCCGCATCGACAGTCGAAAATGTCGAGGTCATCACCAACCCCTCGGCCAAATACGACCCCGAAGGTATGAGCGGCATCATCAACATCAAGCTCAAGGACAAAACCGCCGGAGCTCTGGGACTGAACGGCGTAGTGAACCTCAATGTCGGCGCCCCGCTACCTTTCATGGTGCCCGACTCGCTGCCATCGTTCATACCCACGGCCATGGGTAACATAAGCCTCAACTACACCACCGAAAAATACAACCTCTTCTTCAACGCCGACGCGGGCCTACGCCAACGCGGCAACAAGAGTACCTCGGACATCGAAAATCGTCCGCCCGATATAACCAAGATTCCTACCCATAACTTTATTGAGCAATATGGCCTCAATCCAAACCGCATGGGAAGCGTGAAAGTGGGCGGCGAGTACTATTTCGACGACAAGAACAGCCTGCTCCTCTCTTACCAGCTTCGTGGCGGCAACCGTCAGCGCAACAGCAGCAGCTATGCCACCGACTTGCTCTACGACGACTCGCTGCACTACTCCCAGATTGCCACCAGCAACAACAATAACGTCAACCACTCGTTCAACTTGCTCTACACCAAAAAATTCGACCGCAAGGACGAGGAGTTGACCTTCGACGCCACCTTTAGCACCCGTCAGGTGCATGGCATTGGCAATCAAGAACAAACCTATTCCGATCCTGCTGCCAACTGGGGCAACTACTATCTGCGCGAAAGCGAGACCGAAAACCACCACCAAGCCCTCAATCTCAAACTGAACTGGCTGCGGCCGCTCGACTCGTTCTTCGGCAAGGAAGGCTGGCGACTTGAGACCGGTTATGAAGGCCGTATGGACTGGCCCGACCAACGTGCCGACTACTGGCGTAGCACAAGCACCTCGACACATATAAAAGATGAAACATCATCGACGCACTTCGTCTACCGACAGCAGGTCCACGCTGCCTATGCCACTCTCGGCGGCAATATCAGTGAAGACCTATCGCTGCAGGCCGGCCTGCGAGGTGAGTATGCTTCCATTTATGGACGCGACCTCTACCACCCTCAAACCGCACCCATCGACAAACCTTACTGGCAGCTCTACCCTACCCTTCATCTGTCGTACAAGATTACCGAGCTGCAGAGCGCGCAGATCAGCTACAGCCGCCGCGTCCATCGTCCTCATTTCTGGGACCTCAACCCTTACATAGACATTCGCGAGGACAACCAGATGAGTTTCGGCAACCCAAACCTCGACCCTGAGTACACCAACGCTTTTGAACTCTCGTACAACCTCGGCATCAACAAAATAAATATCTTCACCTCGCTCTACTACCGCCAGACCAACAACATGATTACCCACTACGGCTTCACGTGGTGTGCCGACAGCGTAGCGCGCTACGCCTGGTGGGAACCCTACAACAGCCAGTATGACTACTACCGTGCCTCGACACGCCTCAACCTCAGCACAGGCTACAACTACGGCATGGAGTTCATATTCGACTGGCAGATATTCCAGTGGTGGAAAATCAACATCAACATCAACGTCTACCAAAGTCACATCGAAGGCACCGAGTTGCTGCACAACCAGAGCAGCGAGTCGTTCCAAGCCAGTGGCAAATTCAGCTCGTTTATGACCCTGCCGCATGACTGGACCGTACAGCTCAGTGGGCAGTACTGGGCGCCATGGCTCGACTTGCAGACGCAGATGGAGCCCAACTACTGGGTAGACTTGGCCGTTAAGAAAGACGTCTTCAACAAACGCGGCACCATTAACTTACGCGTCAGCGACGTGTTCTGCACAGGCGGATGGGGACACACCACCTACAGCGCCACCTTCAACCGCGTGGTCAAAGCCAAACGACTCTCGCCAGTCGTCACCCTCGGATTCAGCTGGAAAATTAACAACGGCCTCAAACAAAAACCGCAGCAGCAGGACGACGAAGGCGGCGACGAAAGTACCGTGTACTAATTATGGACAACGCGGTCGACATACAGGTACGCGAAACGGCGAACGAACGGCGTGAAGTGTTGGACCCCGTCCGACGACGATGGGTAGCGCTGACGCCGGAAGAATGGGTGCGGCAAAATGTCATCCTGCACCTGACCCAACGTCTCGGCTACCCCAAAGAGCTACTAAGCGTGGAATGCGCCATAACCCTTAACGGATTGACACGCCGCTGCGACATCGTGGTCTACAACCAACAGATGCAACCAGTGATGATAGTAGAGTGTAAACAACCCGAGGTGGCATTAACCCAACGTGTCGCCGACCAGGCCTGTCGCTACAACCTCGTACTCGGAGTGCCCTATTTGTTGCTCACCAACGGCCGTAAAAGCCTGTGTCTGAGAGTCGACACAACTTCCAAAACGCTCACCACCATGCCATCGATACCTTCGTGGGAGGAACTCGAAGTAAAAAAAAATGTTAAAATTTGAGCCGATTTGGCACTTTCGCCGTCTATATATGTAAAAAAGTCGAAAAATGCGCCGAAACGAACGCCTCGAACAATTGACAGAGCACTATCTGGACCTCTTCGGTCTGGCAATGTCGATTGTTCGCGACAGCGACGACGCCAAAGACGCGCTGCAGGAAGCCATTGCCGAAACCATGGCCCGCTTCGGTCATCTGCGCAACCCCTACGCCTACTGCGTCAAGTCGCTCAAAAACAACTGTATCGATGTGTTGCGACGGCGCCAGAAAATGACGCAGATTAACAACCTCGACAACTTGATGAGCGAACCGCTGCACGACCTGGCCGCCGAGGTGTGGAAGGCGAAAGAGAAACTGCCAAAAAACGTCCGCGCACTGGTCGAATTGCACGACATCGAAGGCTACTCAATGACCGAGCTCGCAGTGCTCACCGGCGTCAGTCTCTCGACCGTTAAACGCCTCATAGCCAAGGCTCATAATCAAATCAGAAACGAATTGATAAACTAAAAAGACACAATATATGGACACCAACAACCTGCAAGACCTGCTCGACCGCTACCGTTCGGGCAACATAACGGACGACGAGATGGCCCGCCTTGAGGAACTCAGCGGCCGCGACGAGGTTATGGCCGGTGCTACGCACCGGGCGCGGACCCTGCGTCGTCGGCGTCTGCTCGGTGGCATTGCCGCCGTGGGAGCCATCGCCCTCGTGGCCACCGTGGGACTGCACCAGATGAGACCAACGCCAACCCAAGACACTAAACCAGTCATCGCCAAGGTTATAGCCGAACCTGAAACCGTAGCAGAGCCCGAACCTGAAAGCACCCCGATACCCGAAGCAAAACCGGCCACGGCTCCAAAAGCCGACATAAAAAGCAGCGAACCAACACTGTTGGCTTCGAAACCCACAACCGCACCGGCTGCAATCAACACTGCAACCGTCATCGAGCCCGAACCTGACATCCGCGTGGAACATCCCGCCCTGCCCGACGAGCCCACCGTGCTTTGCAACACCCAATGCGACGCCGACTCGGTAATCAACGAAATCTGGAAATTCCTAAAAGCATGAAAACCAACTTTCTGACACTCCTGCTTGTTCTCCTGTCGTGTCTTTCCGCCACGGCTCAAACGGGGCTTTTCGAACGCTATTCGCACCGTGAAGGGGTTCGCGTGGCTGAGGTGGACGGTTTCAAGCTCGACAGTGCCACTGCCGTCAACGTCCTCGTCATCGAAGCCGACAGCCCCGACGGCTGGCGCTGGATGCAACGCGAGTTCGCCATCGGCGAGCCCGCCCCCGAGCAACAGCGCGACCTGCTGGCCGGCAACGACGTGGTGCTATTCGCCCAACGCGACCGCAACCAGCCTGGCAAGCCCGCGCCTGTGGTTGGCGAGACTGTCGATGCCGTCGGCAGCTGCTACCTCGGCATATCCTACTTGAGCCACACGGTGTTCATTTTCACCCCACGAACTCAAGCCGAAGCCGACGTCGTTGTGGCCTTCCTCGTACGCAAAATGCTGCGTTTGCAATAAAAAAATTTGCATAATCGGGATTTTTTTTCTATTTTCGTAGTCTGTACCGCAATTGTCGATACAGACATAAACCTTTACCAACCAGTAATTTAAAACGATTTTTAGGCTTATGAAATACAAAAGAGTTCTTCTGAAACTGAGTGGAGAGTCGCTCATGGGCAGCCAAAGTTACGGCATCGACCCGAAAATGCTCGAGCAATACGCCGCCGACATCCGCGCCGCTGTCGAGGCAGGCGTCGAGGTGGCGATAGTCATCGGAGGAGGTAACATTTTCCGTGGTCTGAGCGGCGCCGCCAAAGGTATGGACCGTGTGCAGGGCGACTATATGGGTATGCTGGCCACGATGATCAACAGCATGGCCCTGCAGGCCGAGTTGGAAAAACAGGGTATGCGTACCGAGTTGCTCGGTGGCCTGGCTATCGAGCCTATATGCAAGGAGATGAGTCGCCGTCGCGCCAAAGAGGCTCTGGCCGAAGGTCGCGTGGTAATCATCGGCGGAGGTACAGGCAACCCCTACTTCACCACCGACACCGCATCGACCCTGCGCGCCATCGAAATCGAGGCCGACGCCATACTGAAAGGCACCCGCGTTGACGGCGTCTACACCGCCGACCCTGAAAAGGACCCCTCAGCCACCAAATACCTCACCCTCACCTACAGCGAGGCGCTGGAGAAGAAACTCAAAATCATGGACTTGACCGCCTTTGCGTTGGCCGAGGACAACAACCTGCCCATCTATGTGTTCGATATGAACCGCACGGGCAACCTGCTGCGCGCCGTCAGCGGTGAACAAATCGGAACCGAAATCATTAAATAATAGAAATATGAACGATTTATCGAAGGCCTGCATCGACGAGGCCAAAAACAGTATGCAGAGCGCCATTCATTTCCTTGACAAGGAATTGGCCAAAATCCGCGCCGGCAAAGCCAATCCCGGCATGCTCGACGGAGTTAAAGTGGACTACTATGGCACCCCCACCGAAATCAGCCAAGTGGCCAACATCAACACCCCCGACGCCCGCAGCATCGTTATACAGCCGTGGGAGAAATCGATTGTCAGCGGCATCAACAAGGCCATCCTCGACGCCAACCTCGGCTTCACCCCCCGCATCGAGGGCGACATACTGCGCATCATCATCCCGCCGCTTACCGAAGAGCGCCGTCGCGAGCTGACCAAGGCCGCCAAAACCGAGGTCGAGAACTCGAAGGTCAACATCCGCAACGCCCGCCGCAACGTCATGGACAAGGTCAAAAAGCTGAAAGACAAATCGGTGCCTGAAGACGAAGTGAAACAGGTCGAGAAAGAAATCCAGGATGTCACCGACAAGTTCATCGGCGAATGCGACAAGATTTATGCCGCCAAGGAAAAAGAAATAATGACCGTCTGAGCCTTCGGCGATGAATATCGTTTGGTTCGACACTCTCGATTCAACCAATCATTACTGCGAACTCCTCGACATGAACGACGTTGAGGAGTTCACAGTTATAGCCGCCCGCGAGCAGACCGCCGGACGCGGACAGCGCGGCAACCACTGGGTCAGTGCCGTCGGCGAGAACCTGACTTTCAGCATCGTTCTAAAACCCGTGTTCCTGCCCCCACTTCGCCAGTTCGAACTGACCAAGGCCGTGTCGCTCGGCATCGTCGACGCACTCGAGGCTATGGGAATAGGCGGCATCTTCATCAAATGGCCCAACGACATCTATGTCGGCGACCGGAAAATATGCGGAACACTTATCGCCAACACCATCACCGGCGGGCAATTTGCCGTCGCCGTATGCGGCATAGGGTTGAACGTGAACCAGACCAAGTTCGGCCCCGAAGCGGGTCGTCCCACCTCGCTGAGGTTGCTTACCCGAACCAAGGCCGACCTAAATACGACCTTAACCTATCTAATCTCCTCAATTGAACGACGTTACGAAATGTTGCGGCAAAACGGCGAAAACGAGATTGACAAGGAGTATCTTAACCGCCTGTATCAGTGCGGGATAGCGGCCCGGTATCGCCACGATGGACAGGGAATCACAGCTATAATAACCGGCGTCAGTCCCACGGGACAGCTGATGTTGCGCACCGACGAGGGCCGCGAGCTGTCGTGTGCGATGAAAGAGATTGAGTTTCTGTAGTATACGTGAAAAAGATAGCGGGCGGCGCCTTCGGCGCCGCCCGCTTCATTTATATGCAAATGCCTAAGTTTTAGGCCTCTTGCTTCTCAGAAGTAATCTTCTCAAGCCATTTGAGCATTCCGAACATGACACCCATGGCGATGCCGCAGATGACGAGGAACACCAACCAGCACATCCACAGCTTGGGCATACCGTTGTACAGTATCGGTCCGAGGAGGATGAGCAGGTTGCCGATGGCGGTTGCCGAGAGCCACAGACCCTGGCAGATACCCTGGATGTGTTTCGGGGCAATCTTCGACACGAAGCTCAGACCCAGCGGGCTGATGAACAGTTCGGCGACGGTGAGGAAGAAGTAGGTGACAATCAGAGCCCACGGGCCGACCTGCATCGACACATAATTGGGATCCTTCAGGAACACACTGGGTTTGTCATATCCGAGCGAACCGCAGAGCAGCACCAGAAACAGGTAGGCGCAGGCGGCGATACCCATACCGAAGGCAATCTTCTTGGGTGTGGAGACCTCTTTGCCCTTACGTGCGAAAGCTGCAAAGAGCCACATGATGATGGGAGTGAGGATGATGACGAAGAAGGGGTTGATGCACTGCATGATTTCAGGCGGGATGGAGGTGGTGTTGACGAAGTCGCGGGCAAAGAACGAGAGTGACTCGGCGTTCTGGTGGAATGCGAACCAGAAGAAAACGCAGACACCAAGCACGGCATAAAGGCCGGCCATACGCTGCTTGACATCCTTGGCCAAAGCCTCGCGCTCTTCCTTGGTCAGTTCGACGACCTTCTCCTCGGTAGCGACGGCAACCTTTTTGACGGGGTTGGGCAGACCTTTCTTGGTGCAGAGGAAAATGGTGAGCGAAATGAGCATGGCTACCACCGAAGCGATGAAAGCATAGTGCACACCTGTGTTGAACACGGTGATGTAGCTGTCGCAGAAAGCGCCGAGGTTGTTGGCGGCGTCGGGATATTGTTCAGTGAGCGAGCGAAGGATTTCGGCATCTTCGGCGCCGATTGTGCCGGCAACATAATTGTGGCAAAGTTTTGGCAGCTGTGCATTGTAGACCATGCCGTTGACGCCGAGCCACCAGTTGCGGATGATGGGAGCGATGAACGGGGCGATGACGCCGCCGATGTTGATGAAGACGTAGAAAATCTGGAAACCGGTATCGCGTTTACCCTTGGCCTTGGCCAGCGCCTCGGGACCTTTCTTGGCCTCTTCGGCCTCGAAATCGTCATACAGCTGGCCCACCACAGCCTGCAGATTACCTTTGAACAGACCGTTACCGCAGGCAATCAGGACGAGGGCGAACATGGTCAGCACCATGACCCACGAGAAACCGTGGCCGCTGAACACGGGCACCGACAGGATGCAGTAGCCCAGAGCCATCACGATGATACCCCATATGATGGTACGCTTGTAGTTCTGCGTACGGTCGGCGATGATGCCGCCGGGCAGCGAAAGCACATAAATCAGGAAGTAGAAGACGGCGAACATGATGCCGGCAACTTGGTCGGGCACACCGAACTTGGAGCAGATGAACAGCGACAACACGGCATTCATAATGTAATAGCCGAAGCGCTCACCCATGTTGCTCAATGCGGCGGGGATTAATCCCTTGGGGTGTTCCTTCAATGCCTTGCGGACATAGAAGATGATGAACGGAGTAACAACAATGAGGCCTGCAATCAGCATTGCCAGCGGGCGGTTGTTATTCCACAAGTTTGTGATAAAATCCATAATGTGTAAAGTTTTGGTTTATAATACGTTTAATTAAAGTTTCCCTGTTTTTTAACAATTTTTCACATTGCAAATATACGAAAAAATATTGAATTATGGGGTTGACGCGATATTTTTTTGACGGATTCAAAAGAAAAATCGTATCTTTGCAGCCGAAAAATTGTCCGTTTGAATCGTTTTATCGACTATGGAACAGGTTGTTGACAAAACCGTCGAGGCACTGCTTGCCGGGCGCACCGTGCTCTACCCCACCGACACGATTTGGGGCGTGGGGTGCGACGCCACGCAGGCTACTGCCGTCGAGGCCGTATACGCCCTCAAGCGGCGCGACCCGCACAAGTCGATGCTCGTGCTGGCGGCGCCGGAATGGCTCGAGGGGATGGATTGCGGCGAGGCAGCCAAACTGCTTCTTCGCAGCGAACGTCCGACGACGGTGGTGCTTCCTGTTTCGGCCTTGCCTTTCGGAGCCCTGATTGCCGCCAACCTGCCAGCCGACGACGGCACGGTGGGTGTGCGCATTCCCCTCGGCAGCGAGTTCTGCCTCAGCGTGTTGCGCAAGCTGGAACGTCCGATAGTGAGCACTTCGGCCAATTTTTCGGGGCAGCCGTCGCCTGCCACCCACGCCGATATCGACCCCGAGCTTGTCCGAGCCGTGGGCTATGCCGTTCCCGATGCGGCCGGCGCCTGCGGCGCCGGCCGCACATCACGCATCCTCCGCCTCAACCCCGACGGCTCCATAACCACCCTGCGGCCATGATTTACGCCGTACATCAATACCAGGCTCCGCTGGCCGACCAGCGCGCCGAGTGCCGCAGGATGCTCGCCAAGCTACTGCTCCAACACGGCATCGACGACCCAGACCCGACGGTGGAGCACGAACCCTCGGGCCGCCCCTGCCTGCCTCAGCACCCCGGCATCAACATCAGCCTGAGCCACTGCCGCTCGCACGTGGCCGTAGCAATCTCCGACAACGGTCCCATAGGCATCGACGTCGAATGCCGCCGTCGCGTCAATCCCGCACTGGTTGCGCGTGTCTGCAATGCCGACGAGCAACGCGCCATCGCAACCGCCGCCGACCCAGAGATGGAATTCGTGCGCCTATGGACCCGCAAGGAAGCCTACCTAAAACAACTCGGCACCGGCATCCAGGGCTTCGGCTCGCTACCCGACACCGAAGCCAAATCCGCCGCCGACGGTCTCGAAACAACAACCCTACCGCTCGGCAACGCATACATCTCGCTCTGCCACAAGCCTTTGGACGTTCCCACATCGGCCTGACAACGGCCTTTCGCCGCCCGCCGACAGGCCATCCCCGACCCAAGGCCGATGTAAGGCCGAACCAAACCCGACCCGAACCCATCCAGATGCCTAATTTCCAGCAAGTTATATAATTTTAAATAACTCACTGATTTTCAGATACATAAATTTTTCAGGCAAAATTCCGGACTATCGCAGCAGGGTGACGACGCCGCGAGCCATCTGGACGCCGCCAGGGGTGTCGGGGGTGACGTAGCGGACAATCCACACGTATGCGCCCTGCGGGCACGGACGGCCGCCGGTAGTGCCGTCCCATTGCGGGTCGGAGCCTTCGATGTGGCTCATGAGGCGACCCTGACGGTCGTAGATGTAGAGCTCGAGCAGGGTGCATTCGGCGTGGCTGATGAAAAAGAGGTTGTTCTGGTCGAGGCCGGGAGTGAAGACGTCGGGAGCCCAGATGGCGGTGTGGCTGAACGTCACGGTGCTGCGGGCTGTGTCGCTACAACGTCCGCTGCCGATGACGAGCTCCACCACAGCGCTGTCGGCCGTGGGATTGACAAAATGATTCAGATGGGGGCCAGTCTCGTGCATAAGTTCGTCGTCGACAAACCATTTGCGCCACTCCGGCAGCCGTGAACGGTCGTAGGCATCGAAGTTGGGATGGTCGTAGTCGAGCCGCTTAGGTTCGACCACCAACACCGCCTTTGGATTATTGAACGGCTCAAGGCGCAACGTCCCTTCGACGTGGCAGAACGGATGCTCGACCTCGATGGTGTAGACGGTTGTGTAATCCGGGTTCACTTTGAGCAAAGTGTCGCGTTCATGTCCTGAAATTAGCGTGTCGGACGGCAGCGAGCTCCAAGCAAAGGGCAACCCAGGCACCTGGCCGAGGTCGGGACTGAGGGTAAAGAGCCCTGATGCGCAGTCAAAAGACGTGTCGACCGCGACCGACGGCTTTGGTACCACCGTGAGGTCGAGCGTCATGACAGAGTCGCAACCTGTCACCACGCGGTGCAGTGTATCGGTGTACACGCCTGTGCTTGCCAGTTCCCGTCCGAGCCAGAACCGTGAAAGCCCTTCACAAATGGTGTCAATCGTGGTGTCGTTACTCATGGGATTGACATAGATCCATGTGCTCAAAGTATCGTAGGTGCCAGTGGTAGCCTGCACGAAATGAAGTCCTGGCTCAGTGGCAGGCCAATCGTACCCCATGTCGCCATAGTACTCAAAAGTCGAGTCGATAAACCAGAAAGTAAGCACCAAACTGTCATTGCTCTTAAAAGTGAGATGCGCGGTGTCGCCCTGACAGAAAACAAAAGGGTCGGGATGACTTTTTGCCCCGACATCATCGACAAATATATTGAGCGTTAGATCGTGGAACGCCGATCCTGCAATGTAGGCATAACTCTCGGCCTCACCGAGGCCGTAGAACCATGCAATAAAGTTACCGGCATCATTGTTAAGTACGTGCGTCCCGGCAGTGATTTTGAGTTTTGAATAACTGTAACCACTTGAATGGGGCAAAAAGCGCTGTCTTATGCTCGTTCCGTCAAGAGTCATGCCGTGTACACAGTTGCTCGGAGTAACGATATTAACGTAATGACTATTTGTAAGTTCTGTGTTCACGGCTTCGAAAATAACGTTGCTAACCCCCTGTTCGACAGGTGGCAGCATTACCGATGCAGGATCGCCATTTCTTATTGATCTGCAACAGTCAATACCCTTAAGGTATAGCCCCACGCTGACCGGCTTTGTCGCGGTTAGACTTATTACCGAATCATACGGCAAATCGATTATGTGCGATTCCCCTTTGTTTAGCAATACGCCACCCACAGTCAATTGGCAATCATCCTCGGATGAAGTCACCATAACCAGATCACCGGCATCACGTCCACCCGTGGGGACCAAAAGGAAATCATGCCCCCAGTATTCAACCGGCAATGATTGCTCGTAGAGATGGTCACAATACCAACATTGCACACTTGTACACTTGTTGCCTTGAAAAACGGCTATAGGCTTATCCGACAAAATCTCCGTACCTGACAAATCATTCTCACTCATTATTTGGTAACTTTCCCCTTCCATAAGGGTAACATAATTGCGTCCCGCCGCAAAACTGTCAGCATCAACTGGCAGGTCGAATACTATCAACGTGTTATCCATCTGAGCCACAAAACCAATCTCATTTTTGGTTCCCTCACCATATGTTTGAACTATGTAATGTCGGCCAA
The DNA here is from genome assembly GCA_902803395.1 of uncultured Bacteroidota bacterium. Classification (GTDB taxonomy): domain Bacteria; phylum Bacteroidota; class Bacteroidia; order Bacteroidales; family P3; genus Colimorpha. The sequence continues at coordinate 8,038 of CADCPQ010000003.1, read as the reverse complement.
GTAAGTTTTGGGGCAATATGAGAGTCATGTCAAATGTTGCGAAATGGAAATTAGATGCATACAGGGTTATAGGCAGCGATGAAGTGACATGAATGCCACCGTTTCCTATAACTGGAGCCATCACGCCATATATAGAATCACTTGGTATTGGTATCTTGACACATTCGTCGTTAATTAACACCATGGTGTCCCAGTATAAATTATCAACTATGACGGTGGCATTATACGGACTGCTGACTGTGAGAGATAACTCACCTTGATTATTGTAGTTGTCCAGAAACATCAGCCAAAAATCAGTACCCTGCGATGAGCCGCTCCCCTGCCCTTTCGTTTCGAGTGGAGAGGCCACGGCAACACAAATCATAACATACACTGCCGCACGAATTACACCTATGAGGCACCTGATTTTCACGACTGCAAATATACAAATAAATATTCAATCAACCGAGTTTGTCGGAAGATTTTTTATTGCAAAAAACCGAAACGTCTGATTTTCAGACCTGTATTTGAAGACGACGATATGTTTTTTCGGCGGCTTGCTGCTCGGCGGCTTTGATGGTGTAGTCGGTGGCCGACTCGTAGGGCTCGCCGTCGATGGTGGCGCGGCATTCGTAGCAACGGCGCCTGGTCGGCCCTTGCTCGAACGAGTGGACGACCTCGAAAGCCACCTGCCGGCGGTTTTTCTGGCCCCAGTCGATGAGTTTGCTCTTGAAATTCCAGTCGGCGTTGGCGATGGCGTCGATGTCGATATGGCGCGAGATGACGCGGTCGACGATTACCTTGCGTGTGAAACGGTAGCCTTTCTCAAGGTAGATTGCGCCGACGAGGGCCTCGAAAGCGTCGCCTTCTATGGATTTGAATATGCCCTGCGATTCGCGGTTGTACTGTATCAGCTGCGCCAGCCCGATGTCGTGGGCGAGGCGGTTGAGGCTTTTGCGGCTGACAATCTTTGCGCGCAGCTCGGTGAGGTAGCCCTCGCCCTTGCCAGGGTAGCGGCGGAACAGCATTTCGGCCACCATCGAGGTGAGGAGCGCGTCGCCGAGGTACTCGAGCCGCTCGTTGTTTATGCGGCGGCCTTGTGGCGTAAGTTCCGATTTCGACTTGTGGATGAAAGCGACCTGGTAAAGATGAACGCTGCGCGGGGTGAACCCCAGTTCACGCTTGAAGAAATCGTAAAATTCCTTGTGTTCTCTCCTGTTGCGAAGCCAACCCCACATCTCAATATTTCCTGAAAGCGAGACAGGCGTTGTGGCCACCGAACCCGAAAGCGTTGCTCAGGGCGAAATTGATGTCGCGCTTGACGGCCTTGTTGAAGGTGAAGTCGAGCGGTGCAATCTGTGGGTCGTCGGTGAAGTGGTTGATTGTCGGCGGGATGACGCCGTGCTTGAGGGCCAGAACTGTCGCGATGGCCTCCACCGCGCCGGCTGCGCCGAGGAGATGGCCCGTCATCGACTTGGTAGAGTTGACGCTGATATTTTTGGCGTGTTCGCCAAACAGGTCGGCGATGGCCTTGGGCTCCGAAATGTCGCCCACCGGTGTCGACGTGCCGTGGGTATTGATGTGGTCGACGTCGGTCAACTGCATACCCGAGTCAATAACAGCCTGACGCATAGCGTTCTGGGCTCCGAGGCCTTCGGGATGAGAGGCCGTGATGTGGTAGGCGTCGGCAGTCAAGCCGGTTCCTGTTATTTCGGCATATATGTGTGCGCCGCGGGCTTTGGCGTGCTCAAGTTCCTCTAGGATGAGGGCTCCGGCGCCTTCGCCGAGCACAAAACCGTCGCGGTCCTTGTCGTAGGGACGCGAAGCGGTGGCTGGGTCGTCGTTGCGCGTCGAGAGGGCCTGCATATTTGAGAAACCACCGATGCCAGCCTCAGTCACTGCCGCTTCCGAGCCTCCGGCCACCATAGCATCGGCCTTGCCGTAACGTATGTTGTTGAAGGCGTCGCTGATGGCCATAGCCGACGATGCGCAGGCGGCCACCGTGGAGTAGTTGGGACCACGGAAACCGTACTTGATGGAAAGCATACCGGCACAGATGTCGATTATGGTCTTCGGCACGAAAAACGGGCTAAAACGAGGTGTCAAGCCACCTGACACATAGTCCGAAAGCTCCTGCTGGAACGTTGTTACGCCGCCCATTCCCGAGCCCCAAATCACGCCTACGCGATCGGGGTCGGGTTTCGAGTCGAGCAACTGCGAATCGGCGATAGCCTCGTCGACAGCCACCATGCCATATTGTGTGAATAAATCAATCTTGCGGGCTTCTTTACGGTCGAAATATGCCGTCGGGTCGAAACCCTTGAGCTCGCAAGCAATGTGACATTTGAATTTTTCGGTGTCGAAGCGGGTTATCTGGCCGGCTCCACTTACCCCGGCCTGAAGGTTTGCCCATAAATCCGGAACATTATTTCCGACTGGGGTAAGTGCGCCAATACCAGTTACAACAACTCGTTTCAAATTCATGATAAATGAATGAGCAGGAGTGTAATTATTTGGTTGATAATTATTTCTTAGCGTTCTCGATGTAAGCGATAGCGTCGCCAACGGTGGCGATGTGCTCGGCAGCGTCGTCGGGAATTTCAATGTCGAATTCCTTCTCGAGCTCCATAATCAGCTCAACAGTATCGAGAGAATCGGCACCAAGGTCATTAGTGAAACTTGCCTCGGGCTTAACATCTTTTTCGTCAACGCCAAGTTTATCAACAATGATGGCTTTTACTTTGTTTTCAATTTCAGACATTTTTCTTCAGTTTTAATGATTAAACAAAATGCAAAGAAACGAAAATTTTCCAAATTGTGAAAAAATTTAACAATTACTTTTATGTTAAAATTACTTAAAAATCTGTATTACAATGAGATTAATTGTTGAAAAATTTACATTTTTTTAGCACAAACCACGTTATTTTTACGGTAAAAATGGATAAAAATGGGGGTGAAAACTCAAAATTCGACCCTTTGGCGAAATGTTAAAAATTCATCCTGAGCATGATTTTGAAGGTGTGAATATCCTCGTCCGAACCCCTCGCCGTGAAGGCATATTTTGCCGAAATATTGACGTGTTTGCCAACGTCGTAACTGGCCACAAGGTACATCCGCAACCCTTGATGAAGCAACATCGGAGTGCTGAAATTATACGCCAAGTCGCTTTCAGACATATAGATAGCCGCATCATAGGCCTCGGCATCAAACAATGCCACCCTTGCCACAAAGCTGAGAGGCAGCCGCTGCGGGCGGTAGCGGAGGTCTTGAGCCAGCAGAATGCCGTGCACATCGTCGTGCATCTCGCACATAAATAATATATATTGTACGCGCGTGAGGGTCTGCCATTCGCCGTCGCCGTAAGTCAAATCGGCCTGAAACTGACGACGCACGGTCTGTTCCGTCAGATAGTTTGACTGGGGCTCGACTACCCCGTTGCGCTCTTTCAAACGGTGGCGATAACGCACTGACAATTTGACTTTTGAGCCAACCAGCTGGTTTATTTGCATCCTGATGTCGGCGCCGTTGGTCGGGCTGTAGGCACCGTAACGCAGATATGGGAACCGGGCGATGTCGGCGGTTGCAAGCAACGTGGTTCGGGTTGGCAGTTCGGTGCTGAAATCAAGCCTCACACCCTGCTCGTTGGCAGTGTTCGACTGCAACCCTGCTGCAGCTGCGCATGGGGCGTAATAGCTTGGCGCATAGTGCCGTCCAGTGATTCCGAACGTAGTTGACGAACCTGCCAAGAATCGTGCTCCGGCGATGGCAGCCGGCGAACCGTCGCCATCAACAGCAGCCTCGGCAAAAATAAGCACGTTGCGCCACGTCCAAGCGGCGTCGAGACTGACATTTTGGCAGTCTTTACCCCGAAAGGCATGGAAATTGTAGGGGTAATTGCGGGGTGTGGCCGAGTCGGCCAGCGACAGGTATGCCGCCGTTAGACCGACTTTAAGTCCACCAGCACGGTAAGTCACGTTAGCACCACCAAGCCGGTCGCCAGCGTCGCTGCTGTAAAAGGCTGTGGCTTCAAGCCCTCGGAGAATGTCGACTGTGGCCGCAACTCCTTGAAGATAGCCACTTTCGGCAAATGCCGATGCTGGACGTATGCCCTGAGCCAGACGAAACGGCGACTGACCCACCATCGAGAACGGCGCGAAGCCTGTCCACAACGCCAGTCCCTGGCCAAACTGCAGATTGTAGCGTCCGGCGACAAAACGACGCAGACGGCCTAAATTATTAAGAATCAAGTGGCCGGAATAGAAATCGTCGCCACCGAGCAACCGCTCGCCGGGGTCGCGGTCGGCCGAAAGCTGCAACTGGACTTTGTCGCTGAAATCAACCCGCAGGCGCGAGTAGAACCGCAACGGGTCGTCGGCGTCCAGCTCTGGAACAGTGGCAGTTACGCCAGCAAGCCAATGCAAATGGGGATGGGCAAGCAAATTGTTGATATTCAACCTGTCGGTAACAGGAACGGGCTCCACTACAACCAGCGGCTCGAGCCGCTTGACAGCCGACGAATCAAAACCGGCTACAAAATAGAGCTCGCCCAACGACGACAACCAACCGTAACGTTGAATGTAAACTTTCAAGGCGACGGTTTGGAACGGAGTCAGAAAGCCCAACTCCTGAAAACGCAAATCGTTGGTATCGTTGATGTTGACAGGCTTTTCGCGCAGCGATTCAATAAGGTCGGCCAACTGCTCGCCAGCCGTCGACGAGCCCCCGTCCTCGAGCCATTGCTCAACATCGGACCCCAAATCGACCTGAGCCGCAGCTACCAACGGCAGCGACAGCAAGAGCAAAAGCAGAAACTGACGGAACGTTTTCATCGCTTTAGAAAACGTAATAAACTGACAACTGGGGCGTTACGCCGAGAGTCTGATGAACCTGCACCGCAAAGTCTGCCTTGTAATGCGGCCACGCCAAACCAAAACCGAACGAGTAAACAATCGGGGCGGTCGCAACACCAGTGCGAATGAACAAGTGTTCAACGAAGCCGTACTCCAAACCAGCCATGAAACGCGGCTGAGAATAAAGGTTTTTCTCAACCTGTAATGCGGTAGTCAACTCAGGCACAGGACGATACACTACACCAACGTTGGCGATAGCCGGCACACGGGCCTCGGTTTCAGTGGCATACCTTACAGCCAGCGGATTGAACAGGTGAAGGCCGAGAGCGACACTTTCGGACGGGCGCACCTCGACCGCAACCGCAGCGGTGACAATGTTTTGCGGCGTGTAGTAGGGATCAGAAGTGCCGGAATGCAGATAGTTGAGCGTGGCGCCGACAGCAATGGCGCGGGTGAGACGCATAGCGTAACCTGCGACGGCCTGCTGCTCGTTGTAGACTGTCGAGCCATAGTGGGAATATCCAGCCACAACGGCACCCGACTCGCCGGTTGGCACCACGGCGGCCAAAGTGCTGTAGGCCAGCCCCTTCAGGAGATACGACTGGCTGTACGAAAGTGCCACCCAGGGTCTCTCTGCGAAAGCCGCACCAGCTATCGAGGCAGCCTCGTCGATGCCCACGGTGCAGCCGCCCATCGCGGCGCTGCGGGCTCCGGTGGGCTGCGCAAACTGCGCCGAGGCTGACAGCCAGGCCGTTGCAAAAACGAGCAACAAAAAATAAGGCGTCCTGCAACAGAACGCCTTGTTTTTGTGTCTTAATTTTGGATTATTCCTCTTCAACATTGAGCTGGTCAACAAAGCCCTGAACGTCGGTGCGACGCGATTTCAGTGTGCCATTGAAAATGAGGGACGAGAAAAGGATACCGGGGTTGTCGACAATGCTGTCGAGGTCGCGTTTGGCATTGTCAGCGGCCGTAAGGATATTCAGAATCTCATTTCTCTGATCCTCGGTCATATCAGACAGTGCCTGGATACGCTCTTCCTGAGTCATGTTGCGGAGATAGTCGTAAGGATCGGCAGCTTCGACAACGCGGGAGAGGTCGCCAATGTAGTCGAGTTTGGACTGGGTGACGTAGTAAGCCTTAACAGCATTGAGGGTGGCCTTCATCTCCTTGCCGGGCTCGGGATAGGTGTTGATATTGACGTTGCCTTCGTAACCAACATACCACGAAGTGTCGCTCATGGCGATGCCCATGAGGTTCTCGTAGGAGCCCTGGGTGATGAGCTTGCCGAAGTTGAAGTCGTGCAGGAGGTTGGTGTCCTGGAACGGGCTGTGGATGATGTGGATGCCGGGCAGAGTGTCGGCGGTCTTCAGACCGAAGATGGGATAGACGTTGGTGATGTCGATGCCAGCGCCGGTGGTGTCAGTCAGGGAGATGTTGGCACCCATGATGAAGGTGTTGGCACCCTGGAAACCAGTGAGCGAATCGTCAAGGCCGGTGAAGTCGACGGTGTCGGTCACAACGCCGTTGACGCAGGCAGTGAAATGGACGCTGTCCTTGGTGGCATAGGGGCTATCACCCTGAGCATTGGAAACGGCGAGATCGACCTGGCCCATCGATTTCTCGAGGTCGCGAGTGACGTCGTCAACAATCGACTGGAGATCTTCCTCATCGCAAGAGGTCATGCCAAAGGCAATGGCAAATGCACAAGCTAATGCAAAAAATGTTTTTTTCATAATTGATTAATTTTTAAAGTTTTCCGTATAAAAATCGCTGCAAAGATACGAATATTTTCCAAACTACCAAAAAAAAATTCAAATATTTACAATTTTTTTATTTTTGCAGCGTTATTTTAACGAGCGTCAAGCCTTGCCAATGATGTCGTAAGGGACCGTGTCGCCCATGGGTCGGACGGTGGGTTCCTGAATCGTACCAAACTGATTTTCAAACTTTTGAATATTATCATTCAAAGCCATGAGCAGACGTTTGGCGTGGATGGGGTTCATGATGACGCGGCTGCGTATGCTGGCGTTCTTTGAGCCGGGCAGCACCTGGGCGAAATCGAGCACAATTTCAGCCGGAGTGTGCGAAATGACAGCCAAATTGCTGTAAACGCCCTGAGCCACGTCGGCGGCGATGTCGAGGTTGAGGTTCTGCTGTTGAGGGTTGTTGTCCTTTGCCATAATGAGTAAAAATGTTGCGCCGACCCTGTAACGCATTGACCCTCAGCGGCGGCGGGTCGGCACAGCCGCAGCCTCGGACGTGAAACATTTTTGCAAAGTTACACAAAATTTCCGAAACAGCGGCACTTTTTAGAAAAAAGAGAGCATTTCCTCGGCCCGACAACGGCGTTTCGTCGCTCTCGGGACAACCATTCGTCACCCCTAATTCGACCCTTCCCGAAGCAAGGCCGACCTAAGGCCGAACCAAACCCGAGGAGAACCTATCCAAACCCTTCAATATCAGCTGATTATATTTAAATACACAAATTGCTGAAAATCAAAGCGTTGTAAAAAACGGCGAAAATTTTTGCCGTTTTTTGTTTTTTTCCGTGACGGAAAAAAGAAACCGTTGCAGCGGATGGCTGCAACGGTTTCGGTTATGTTCACTGTCGGTGCCTGTTAGCGGGCGGCCTCGGCGGCTTCCAGTTCGGCTTTGTTGCCGACAATGATGTCCTGGTATTCGCGCAAACCGGTACCGGCGGGGATGAGGTGGCCGACGATGACGTTCTCCTTCATGCCCTCGAGGTAGTCCTGCTTGGCGTTGATGGCGGCCTCGGTGAGGACCTTGGTGGTCTCCTGGAACGAGGCGGCGGAGATGAACGACTTGGTCTGCAACGAAGCGCGGGTGATACCCTGGAGAATCTGCTTCGAAGTGGCAGGCTTGGCGTCGCGCACCTGGACGAGTTTCTTGTCCTGACGGCGCAGTTGCGAGTTCTCGTCGCGCAGCTGGCGGGCGGTGATAATCTGGCCGTTCTTGAGGTTCTCGCTGTCGCCGGAGTCTTCGACCACCTTCATTCCGAAGATTTCGTCGTTGGTGGCGTGGAAGTCGAGCTTGTTGACGAGCTCGCCCTCGAGGTAGCGGGTGTCGCCCGGGTCCTCGATTTCGACCTTGCGCATCATCTGGCGGACAATGACTTCGAAGTGTTTGTCGTTGATTTTCACACCCTGCAGGCGGTAGACCTCCTGCACCTCGTTGACGATGTACTC
>CADCPQ010000002.1 GCA_902803395.1 uncultured Bacteroidota bacterium | reverse complement strand
GGTCGCACTCCCACGAGAAGAAGCAGACCAGCCGCCCCTCCCAGATGAGGCCGAAGCCCTTGGGCGGCTTGTTGTCGTGCTCGTGGATTTTAGGGAGCCCGTTGGGGAAGTCGTATTTCTGGTGGTAGATGGGGTGGGAGTAGGGCAGTTCGACGAATTCGAGCTCAGGGAACACCTTTTTCATCTGCGGCACGATGAATTCGCGCAGTCCGTAGTTGTCGTCGATGTGCAGGAATCCGCCGCCGATGAGGTAGGTGCGCAGGTTCTGGGCCTCCTGGGTTGAGAACACCACGTTGCCGTGGCCGGTCATGTGGAGCAGGGGGTAGTTGAAAATCTCGATACTGCCGACGTCAACGGTGGCGGGCTCGGGGTTGAGGCCCATCTGCTGGTCGGCGTTGCAGAAGGCTATGAGGTTGGGCAGCGAGGTGGGGTTGGCGTACCAGTCGCCGCCGCCGCCGTACTTGAGGAGGGCTATCTGCGTCTGGGCGTAAAGCGAAAAGTGTGAAGCGAAAAGTGAAATAGCCAGAAGCAGGCAATATTTAATGCCGTGTGCGTTAGTCCCGTTTATTTTTCTTTCATTTTTCATTTTTCGTTTAAAATATTGAAGGCTGTCACGGCGTAGAGGGCTGCCGTCTCGGTGCGCAGGCGGCTGGGGCCGAGGCTCACTGGCAGGAAACCGGCGCCGAGGGCGGCATCGATTTCGGCCTGGCTGAAGTCGCCTTCGGGTCCGATGAGCACCACGGCATCGCGGCCGGGCTCAAGGGCGGTGGCCAGCGGGGTGCGCGGTTTGTCGGCTTCGCAGTGGGCGATGAATTTGAGTTGAGGATTTAGTGCTGAGGGTTGAGCGTCAAGCCAGTCGGTCAGTTTCACGGCAGGGTTGATGCGTGGCAGCCATGTGTGGAGGCTCTGCTTCATGGCGCTGACAGCTATTTTGTGCAGACGGTCGGTCTTGAGGAAAGTGCGCTCGGAGTGGTCGCACTGCAGCAGCGTTATCTCGCCGACGCCAACCTCAACGGCTTTTTCGACCAGCCACTCCATGCGCGCCGGGTTTTTGGTGGGAGCCACCATCAAGTGGAGAGTGGGAAGTTGGGGGTTGAGCACAGGGAGCTGCTCGGCAACTTCCACATTGCAGGCTTTGTCGTCGGCGTCGGCAATGCGGCAGCGGAAAAGGCCTCCACGGCCGTCGGTGACGTCGATTTCGTCGCCCTCGCGCAGACGCAAAACACGCACCGCGTGACGCGATTCGTCGGCGTCAAGCGTGGCGTAGCCGTCGGTTATATTTTCGCAATAGAACAACTGCATAGCGGCTGCAAAATTACGAAAAAAAATCAATTCGTGGGATTTTTTTTGGCTTTGGCCGATGGCTTGGTCACGATGTGCGACGTGCGGCGGCCGTCGGTGTAGGTGTCGAGTGTGTGGCTGCGGCGGTTGCCGTGGCGGTCGTAGCGCCAACGTTCGTCGGTCAGCAGCTCGTCGTCGGGCGTGTATACCGAGCGGTGGACAACGCGGCCACTGGCGTCGTAGCGCGTCAGCACCCGGCTTTGGACCACTCCGGCGGTGTCGTAGCTGTAGAGGACGCTCCATGCCACCTGCCCGTGGCCGTCCTCAATCACGTGCAGCGACGTCGCAATCCGACCCGCGTCGTCGCGAGTCACAACCGGCTCTTGAGCCCTGACCTGTGTTGCAAAAAGCAAGGTCGCTGCTATGATAAACAGCCTTAGATGCATAAGTTTCAGGCTTTCAGTTTTTTGTAGTGGATGCGGTGGGGAGTGTCGTCGCCGAGGCGTTTCTTTCGGTTTTCCTCGTATTCGGTGTAGCCGCCCTCGAAAAAGTATACCTGTGAGTCGCCCTCGAAGGCGAGGATGTGGGTGCAGATGCGGTCGAGGAACCAGCGGTCGTGGCTGATGACTACCGCGCAGCCGGCGAAGTTTTCGAGACCCTCCTCCAAGGCGCGCATCGTGTTGACGTCGATGTCGTTGGTGGGCTCGTCGAGGAGCAGCACGTTTGCCTCGCTCTTCAGGGTCAACGCCAGATGCAGACGGTTACGCTCGCCGCCGCTGAGGACGCCGACTTTCTTGCTCTGGTCGGTGCCGCTGAAATTGAATCGACTGATATAGGCGCGACTGTTGATCAAGCGGCCGCCGACCTGCAGGTTCTCGTTGCCGCCACTAATCATCTCGTAAACAGATTTTTCCGGGTCAATCTCGGCGTGTTGCTGGTCGATGTAGCCAATCTTGACGGTTTCGCCGACCTCGAAAGTGCCGGTGTCGGGCTTCTCAAGGCCCATGATGAGGCGGAAGAGGGTGGTTTTGCCGCAGCCGTTGGGGCCGATTACGCCTACGATTCCGGCCGGTGGCAGGCTGAAGGTGAGGTTTTCGTAGAGCAGTTTGTCGCCGTAGGCTTTGCTTACACCGTTGACTTCCAATACTTTGTTGCCAAGTCTTGGGCCGTTGGGGATGAATATCTCGAGGTTCTGTTCCTTCTCTTTGACGTCTTCGTTGAGCAGACGGTCGTAGGCGGCAAGACGGGCTTTGCCTTTGGCATGACGAGCTTTGGGAGCCATGCGCACCCACTCCAACTCGCGCTGAAGGGTCTTGCGGCGTTTGCTTTCCTGCTTTTCTTCCATGGCCAGACGGGCAGTCTTCTGCTCCAGCCAGCTGCTGTAGTTGCCCTTCCAAGGTATGCCTTCGCCGCGGTCGAGTTCCAAAATCCATCCGGCCACGTGGTCGAGGAAATAGCGGTCGTGGGTGACGGCGATGACGGTGCCTTTGTACTGCTGCAGATGTTGCTCGAGCCAGTCGATACTCTCGGCGTCGAGATGGTTGGTGGGCTCGTCCAAAAGCAGTATGTCGGGTTCCTGTAGAAGCAGACGGCAAAGGGCCACACGGCGACGCTCGCCACCGCTGAGGTTCTTGACCAGCTGGTCCTCGTCGGGGCAACGCAGGGCGTCCATGGCGCGCTCAAGCTTGGTGTCGAGGTTCCAGGCGTCGTGAGCCTCAAGCAGTTCAGTCAACTCTCCCTGACGGGCTATGAGCTTGTCGAAGTCGGCGTCGGGTTCGGCGAAGGCGTTGTTCACCTCGTCGTATTCTTTCATCAGGTCAACTACATCCTGCACAGCTTCTTGCACCACCTCCTTGACGGTTTTGGTGTCGTCGAGTTTTGGTTCCTGCTCGAGGTATCCCACAGAGTAGCCCGGCGAGAAAACCACCTCGCCCTGATAGTCCTTGTCGACCCCGGCGATAATCTTCATCAGCGATGATTTTCCGCTGCCGTTCAAGCCGATGATGCCTATTTTTGCTCCGTAGAAGAAACTCAGGTATATGTCTTTCAAAATCTGGCGGCTTGGCGGAATGAGTTTGCCGACGCCAACCATCGAAAAAATAATCTTTTTGTCGTCTGCCATGGTGTGTCGAAATTTTTTGCAAATATACGATTTTTTTTAGTTTTTTCAATTTTCGATTTTCAATTTGCAATTTTATTCGTAATTTTGCAGTCGTGAAAAAGTTCGCTCGGATACTGTTTCTGATTCTTAACGTGCTGGTAGTGATAGCCTTTCTGCTCACCACGACGGCCGTATGGATTGCACCGTCGCACAGTGTGTGGCCGTCGCTTGCCGCTTTTGGCTACCCGGTCACGCTTGCGGCCTGTGTGGTTTTCATGCTAATATGGCTGTGTTTTGGACGATGGGAGTTCCTGGTTTCGGTGGCCGCAATAGCTCTGCGTTGGTCGTTGCTGCCGCTGTTTTTCCAGATAGGTGGCAATGCCGATATGCCTGAACCATCGGACGATGTGTTGACGGTTATGGCTTTCAACGTTCATCAGTTCCGCGGTGTCGATGATGATTCGGAGTCTTCGCCCGACGGCGCCCGCGAGTTTCTCGCGATGGTGGAGCAGGAAGGCCCCGACGTTTTGTGCCTGCAGGAGTTTTGCGCAGTGAAGGGCGTTTCGATAAGTGACAGTCTGCGGTTTATGGGTTACAGCGAGCGCTACAGTGTGCGCACGTCGCGAACAGGCATACCGTATGGCACGGTACTATTTTCGCGGTTGCCTATCAAATATGTAAGCAAAATCAATGCCGCATCGAATTTCTACGCCGATATTTCCAAAAACGGACAAATTGTCAGGCTAATGTGTGTCCATCTCGACTCGTATCAACTTAACGACAGCGACCGCGAGGAGATTGACCGTATAGCGCATGGCGATGTCGACAGCACATCGAGCCTCACGATAGCCAAGTTCACGAGCACTATAAGCAAACACGAACGGGAATGGAACGACGAGTTGCGCCCTGTGGTCGAAGCGGCCTCGGTGCCGGTCATCCTTGCCGGCGATTTAAACGACATACCATCGTCGTATCTGTATCATCAGCTGAGCCGCCGACTTGAGGATTCCTTCGTCGAGTGTGGCAAAGGTATGGGTGCAACATATTGCGGCCGCAATTTCCCGGCTTTCAGAATCGACTATGTTTTCCATTCTGCCGACATGGAATGTGTGGCATATAAACGTATCAGGAGTAAAGTGAGCGATCATAACGCTGTTATGTCAGCTTTGAAATTGAATATAAATGACGACTAAGGAACGATACGAAAAAGTGCTGGACTGGTTCGAAAAAGAACGTCCGGCGGCGCAAACCGAGTTGCACTACGGCTCGGCGTTCCAGTTGCTGGTGGCCGTGGTTCTTTCGGCACAGTGTACCGACAAGAGGGTCAATATGGTCACTCCGGCGTTGTTTGAGGCATACCCTGACGCGGAGTCTATGGCAAAGGCCGAGCCTGACGACGTGTTGAAATATATCAGTTCGGTGTCGTACCCCAACAGCAAAAGCCGTCATTTGGTCGGCCTGTCGCGACGGATTGTTGATGCTTACGGTGGTGAAGTCCCTGACGCAATGGAGGATCTGATGACCCTGCCAGGCGTGGGACGCAAGACGGCCAACGTTATGGAGGCAGTGGTGTGGAACAGGCCTGCGATGGCGGTCGACACCCATGTGTTCCGCGTAGCCAACCGCATAGGACTCACCAACCGCAGTCGTACTCCTTTGCAGACCGAACTGACATTGACTAAAAACATCCCTGCCGAAAAGATCCCACTTGCTCACCACTGGCTTATCCTTCATGGCAGATATGTCTGCCAGGCTCGCAAGCCAAAATGCGGCGAGTGCGGCATAGCGGAGTGGTGCAAATATTATTCAAAACAGAAAGGAAGTGACGACAAATGATATTCGCTAATCCTTTGTTTTTGATAGGTCTTGTGGCTGTAGCCATTCCAGTGGTGGTTCATTTGTTCAATTTCCGCCGCTACAGGAAGGTCTTGTTCAGCAATGTCAGCCGCTTGGTCGAAGTGAAAAGCGAGAAGCGCAAAGTGCGGCAACTCCGGCAGTTGCTCATAATGATTGCCCGAATCCTGGCCGTGGTGTTCCTTGTGCTGGCTTTCGCCCGGCCCGTGATACCGTCGGGAAACAATGTCCAGCGCCCCGGAACAACAGCGGTAAGTATCTATGTCGACAACTCGTTCAGCATGGAAAACGCTGGCAGCGAAGGAAGTCTCCTTGCCGAAGCCCGTCGCAAAGTGGGCGAGATTGCCGACGCCTATGGTCCCGAAACGCAGTTCCAGTTGATGACAGGCGACATGGCGGGCCATGAGTTCCGCTGGCTCAGCCGCGACGAGCTCTTGACTGCCGCCGACGCCCTCGACGAGTCGCCCCGTACAGTCATGCTAAGCGCTGCGGTCAAGCGTCAGGCCGACTTTCTGGCGAGCTCGCAGGCTGCCAACCGTCATCTCTATGTTATTGGTGATTTTCAGCAGGATATATCCGATTTCGAGGCTTTGCCGGCCGACAGCTCAATTACGGCACGTTTTGTGCCGCTCGATGCCGAAGCCGCCGACAACGTATATATCGACACCCTTGTGCTCGATGCCCCGTCGTTTGTGCGCGGAGCTTCGGTGACAGTCGAGGTAACGTTGCGCAACACCGGCGACCGTGATGTCGAGAAACTGCCGGTCAGACTTTACGCAGGCGGTCGCGAGGCGGCTATGGCTGCGGTCGACATTGCCGCTGGAAGCAGCATAACTGTGCCGCTAAAGTTCGTGGTGCGCGACGAGGGCGCCATCGATGGTCGTGTCGAGATTGTCGACTACCCCGTCACTTTCGACGACCGTTTCTATTTCTCCCTCAACGCGGCTGGTCCGGTCAAAGTGGCCGTAATCAACAAAAACGACAAGAACCGCTACCTGACGCGCTTGTTCGAGGATGATTCGTCGGTTGTGTGCCGTCAAAGTTCCGAAAGGATTGTGGACTATTCAACTCTCGCCGACAACAATTTCATTATCCTCAATGAGTTGGGGGCAATTGGCAGTGGTATGGCGCAGACGCTGCACACTTTTGTTCGCGATGGCGGCTCGCTGCTCGTGATACCCTCGGTCGAAGCCGACATGGAATCGTACAACAGCCTCCTGTCGCTCTTTTCGGCTCCGCAGTTGCAGGCGTTTGAACGCCGGAAAATGAAAATTACCGAGGTTGACCTCAGCAGCCGTCTCTACCGTAATGTGTTTGCCGGCCGCAACGACGAAATGGAACTTCCGACCACTCAAGGTCGGGTTAAGTTCGCCCTTACATCGGCCACGGTTGCCGAAAAAGTGCTCTCGACAGCCGACGGCGGCGCCTACCTTACTCACACCGCCTATGGTGACGGCCATGTGTACCTGCTCGCGGCACCTATCAGTCCGGAGTTCAGCGACTTCGCCGAGCAGGCCCTCTTCGTGCCGACAATATATAATATGGCACTATACAGCCGCAACGTCCGTCAGCCGTACTATCTGCTTGGCAACGAGGCACCTATAACGCTCAGCGGCCACTACGACCCTTCGTCGGTTCCTCACCTTGTCAGTTCCGACGGCACCACCGACATAGTGCCCGACCTGCGCCAGCTGGGCTCCCGCACGGTGATGATAACCCACGGCGAACCGACACACGCTGGCAACTACAGGCTTCGCAGCCAGTCGGGTGCCGACGAGGCTCTGGCCTTCAACTACGACCACCGCGAGTCGGAACTCCGGTTCGTGCCGCGTGGCGAGATTAGCCGCCGCCTCAAAGATGCCGGTCTCAAACAATATTCGGTTATAACCAACCCCGAAAAACCTCTCGGCGAGCAAATCCGGGCCCGTGACGGCGGCCGCGAATTGTGGCGCCTCTGCCTTGTTCTGGCGTTGGCTATGATTGCCGTCGAAATAGCTTTGATAAAACTGCCGTTTACAAAAATAAAGAACAATGAGCCTGCTTGAAATCGACAATATAACCAAAAGCTATGCCGGACACAATGTGTTGGACGGTGTGAGTCTGCGGGCCGAATCCGGTCGGGTTCACGGTTTGATAGGCCCCAATGGAGCCGGAAAAACCACCCTGTTGCGTGTCGTCAACCGCATTGTCGAGCCCGACGGCGGCGAGGTGCGTCTCGACGGTCATTCCATTGGTCCTGAAGACGTTAACGCTATAGGCTATTTGCCGGAGGAACGCGGATTGTATCCTCGGATGAAGGTCGGCGAACAGGCTGTCTATTTCGCAAGACTACGGGGCTTGAGCCGTAGCGACGCCGAAAGCGCCATGCGCACACTTTTTGACCGGCTTGGGATTACGAACTGGTGGGACCGTCGCACCGGAGACCTCTCGAAGGGAATGCAGCAATTGGTGCAATTCGCTGTGGCTGTGGCGCATAAGCCCCGGCTGCTGATACTTGACGAGCCGTTCAGCGGCTTTGACGCGGCAGGGGCCGAAAAACTCACTGGCGAGATACGCCGATTGGTGGGGGAGGGGACAGCGGTGCTGCTTTCGACGCACAATCTTTATTCGGCCGAAGAGCTATGTTCCTCAGTTACAATCATTAACCACGGCAAGGCCGTGCTCGATGGCAACGCCGCCGAGCTGTGTTCCGGGGGCAAAACATTGAAACAAATATTTCTTGAAACAACAGCACAATGAAAAAGACTCTCATCATCATAGGCCGTGAAATCCGTACCCGCTTGCGGAGGCCGTCGTTTTGGCTGCTTTGCGTCGTTGTGCCGGTTGTCATCGTCGCCCTCTACGCCATACCATTGCTTGTCGACGACCCCGAAACCCGCCAGCAGACAGTGCTTGTGGTCGACGAAACCGACTTTTTCGAGAACTCGTTCACTTCAAGCGAGAAGATAGTCTACCGCCCGGCCGGTTCGCTCAAGTATGCCCGGACCCAGATGAAGTCGGACAAGCACATTTCGGCCATCCTTTTCATCCCGGCGCGTGAAGTGTCGATACCCCACGACGCTTTCCTCTATTATCGCACCACAATGCCCAACACGGCGCTGCAGGCCGATGTGTCGGAACAGTTGCAGACCATTCTGCGCAACAACATCCTGCTCGACGTCTATAACATTCCGCCGGACGATTACAATATGCTCATGACCACCCGCGTCAAGCTGCGCACCCAGGACATCGAAAGCGGCCGCGAGGCCCACCTCAAAGTGCGCACAGTGGCCGGAATAGCTCTCGCGGCGTTGATGGTGCTGGCAGTGTTGATGTTCAGTGCCAGCGTGTTGCGCGGCGTCGCCGAGGAACGCGGCGGCCGCATCGCCGAGGTTATTCTCTCGTCGGTACGTCCGCTTCAGCTGCTGAGCGGCAAGATAGTCGGCATCGGCACCGCCGGACTGCTTCAGTTCGTGCTGTGGGTTGCTTTGGCCGGAGCCGGCGTCGTGGGAGTCCGAGCCGTCGCCGCCGACCGGTTCGACGAGGTGTCGACCACCGTCGGCCAGATTGCCACCAAAGGCGCCGAGGCCTCGACGCAGCTCGAAAGCACAGCGCCGCTCACCGCCAACGCGGAACTCATGCAGGGGCTGGAATCCATCGATTTCGCGCTTCTGACTGCTATGTTCCTGGTTTACTTTCTGATAGGTTATCTGGCCTTCTCGGCCATGTTTGTCTCGGCCTCTCAATTTTCAATTCCGCTGGCTTTGCCGCTGGTGGCCACCTTGCTGCTGTCGCCGTTGTTGGTGGCGGCCCCTGCCGGCAACCTCGCCGTGGGTCTATCGCTGTTTCCACTCACTGCGCCGGCGGCGATGATGCTGCGGTTACCTTTCGGGGTGCCGGTGTGGCAGGTCGCCGTGAGCCTCCTGTTCCTCGTCGCGACAACCGTATTTGCCTTTGTGACAGCCGCAAAGAAATTGAAAATTTGAATTTCATTCAACTTTTTTTCATTATTTCAAAAAAATGTCGTATCTTTACGGCCAGAAAATAATGAAAGAAAAACGTTGGATATTTAGACAAGACTATGATTTAGAGACTGTTGAAAAATTATCGGAATCGCTTGGGGTAGACAAAATTATCGCCACGCTGTTGGTGGAACGAGGCATTAAGACATTTGACGAGGCTCGTGCCTTCTTCCGCCCGAGTTTAGAGCAATTGCACGACCCTTTCCTCATGAAAGATATGTCTGCCGCCATCGAACGAATAAACCGAGCTATCAAACGGCACGAACGAATCATGGTTTACGGCGACTACGACGTCGACGGCACATCGGCTGTGGCCCTTGTGTACTCTTATTTGCAGGAACTCAACTCGAATATCGATTTCTACATCCCCGACCGCGACAGCGAAGGCTACGGCATTTCGTTCCAGGGCATTGATTACGCCAGCAAAACCGGGGTGCGCCTCATCATCGCCCTCGACTGCGGCATAAAGGCCATGGAACAAATCGATTACGCCAACTCGCTGGGTATCGACTTCATCATCGGCGACCACCACCTGCCGGGCGACGAAATCCCGAAAGCGGTGGCGGTGCTCGACCCAAAGCGCGCCGACTGCCCCTACCCCTACAAGGAGCTGTCGGGCTGCGGCATCGGATTCAAAATCGTCGAGGCTCACCTCGAGCAGCGCGCCGGCGTGAAGCTATGCGACAACCCCGACCGCCTCGGTCCCGATGCCAGTCGCCGTCACGAAGCGCTGAAACTCAAGCTGCTCAAATACCTCGACCTTGTGGCTGTGAGCATCGCTTCCGACATCGTTCCCATCAACGGCGAGAACCGTGTGCTCGCCGCCTTCGGCCTCAAGGTGCTCAACACACGTCCGCGTCCGGGCATCGAAGCCATCCTGCGCTACGGCAACGTCGAGCCGCGCGCCGAGAACGAACGCACCGAAGGCCAAACCTACTTCGTCAAAGAGTTGGGAATCAGTGACCTCGTGTTCTTGGTTGGCCCCCGCATCAATGCCGCCGGACGCATCCGCAACGCTTTCGACTCGGTGCGCCTCATGCTCACTCAGGACGAGGAGATTGCAGGCCTCTTGGCCGAGGAAATCAACAACTACAACCTCCAGCGCAAGGACCTCGACCAAGCCGCCACCGACAAGGCCAAAAACATCATCGAGACCGACCCCGCATGGCATAACCGCCATTCAATCGTGCTTTTCGACGAAACATGGCACAAGGGCGTCGTCGGCATCGTCGCCTCGCGCCTCGTCGAGGCCTACTACAAGCCCACCATCATCTTCACCCGCTCGGCCGACAACCTCATCACCGGCTCGGCCCGCTCAATCAAGGAGTTCGACGTGCACACCGCCCTCGAGCAGTGCTCCGACCTGCTGGAACACTTCGGCGGCCACAAATGCGCGGCCGGAGTGTCGCTCAAACCCGAGAATTTCGACGCATTCGTCGAACGCTTCGAGCAGCTCGCCTCAATCGGCATGCCTTCGGCTGAAGTGACGCCCGAAATCGAAATCGACGCCCAGATAAGCCTCGCGCACACCGTGACGCCGAAATTCCTGCGCATACTCAAGCAGTTCGCCCCCTTCGGGCCCGACAACAACGTGCCGATGTTCGTGTCGCGCCACCTCGTCGACACCGGCTTTGCTCGCATCGTAGGTCAGAAACACTTGAAATTCAACGCTATATCGCTCGACGAGAGCCACCATCCCTATCCCGCCATCGCCTTCCAGATGGCCGACACCTTCCGCCGCCTCAAAAGCGGCGAGCCCTTCGATCTCTGCTACCAGCTCGAGGAAAACTTCTGGAAAGGCAAAGCCGAGATGCAGCTCAACGTCAAAGACATCAAGTTCAACTACTGACCCGTCAGGTCCAGTCCAACCCAAATGTTAAAAAACAGGCTCTCCGGATGACCTGTTTTTTAACATTTACAACTCGCTGAAAATAAGGGCTTGGGATAGGTTCGGGTCGTACTTGGTTCGGCCTTGGTTCGGCCACGCGGTGCAAATTGCCGATGTTCAGGCGGTTACAAGGTGTGCCGGTGCCGATGGAGGGCCGTCCAAAATGTTAAATTTTAACATTCCGGACCTAAAGTTTTCAACAATGCTTGCCGATTGGATAAAAAATCGTATCTTTGCAGTCTCGAATCTATTTTTACGTTATGACGCAGTTCACTCATTTGCACGTGCATTCGCATTATTCGATGCTCGACGGTATGTCGAAAATCCCCGACCTGATAGCCAAAGCCCGTCGCGACGGCATGACGTCGATGGCCCTGACCGACCACGGCAATATGTTCGGCATCAAGGATTTTCTCGACACCGTGGCCAAGGTCAATTCGAAACGTGCCGAGGGTGAACCGCTGTTCAAGCCCATCGTCGGCACCGAGGCCTACTGCGCGCGCCGCACACTATACGACAAGGACAAGAATATCAAGGAGATAAATCCCGAGAACGGCCGCGAACGAGTGCTCGACAGTTCGGGCTACCACCTCATTCTGCTGGCCAAAAATCTCCAAGGCTACCACTCGCTGTGCAAACTCGCGTCGATAGCCTATACCGATGGCTTTTACAACCGCCCGCGTATCGACCACAACGTGCTGAAGCAGTACCACGAGGGCCTGATCTGCAGTTCGGCCTGTGTGGGCGGCGAGATACCGCAACTCATCATGGCCGGTCGGCTGGAAGAGGCCGAACAGGCGGTGATTTGGTTCAAGGAGGTGTTCGGCGACGACTACTACATAGAGCTCATGCGTCACCAGACCGACAAGCCCAACGCCAACTACGACACCTACCGGCTGCAAATGCAAATCGAGCCGGAGCTGATACGGCTGGCCCGCAAGCACAATATCAAGCTGATAGCCACCAACGACGCACACTTCGTGCTCGAGGAACACGGCGAGGCTCACGACCACCTCATCTGTCTGGCGACGAAGAAGGATTACGACGACCCCACCCGAATGCATTACACCAAGCAGGAGTGGCTCAAGAGTCCGGAAGAGATGGCGGCAGTGTTTGCCGACCTGCCCGAGGCACTTGAAAACACGATGGAAGTGGCTGAAAAGGTGGAGGTATACAGTATCGACTCCGACCCCATCATGCCGGTATTCCCCATCCCCGAAAGTTTCGGCACCGAGGAACAGTGGCGCCAGCATTTCACAGAGGAGGACCTATTCAACGAATTCACCCGCAACGAGGTCGGCGAGGTAGTTTTGAGCCAAGAAAAGGCCGAAGCCAAAATCAAACGCCTGGGTGGATACAACAAGTTGTACCGCATAAAGTTCGAGGCCGACTATCTTGAACACCTCGTGTGGCTCGGGGCGCGGAAACGCTACCTGTCCGACAGGCCGGATTTGACAGACCAGTCCGATATGTCTGACATCAAGGCCGCGCTTTCAGAGGAGGTGCGCGAGAGGGTGATTTTCGAGCTGCACACTATTAAAACCATGGGATTCCCGGGCTATTTCCTTATCGTGAGCGACTACATCCGTGCCGCCCGTGAGGAACTGGGAGTGAGCGTGGGTCCCGGACGCGGTTCGGCGGCCGGCAGCGTTGTGGCCTACTGCCTATGGATTACCGACATCGACCCGCTTAAGTACGACCTGCTGTTCGAACGTTTCCTGAATCCCGACCGAATTTCTTTGCCCGATATCGACGTCGATTTCGACGACGCCGGCCGAGGTAAGGTGCTGGAGTGGGTGACGCAGAAGTACGGCAAGGAACGCGTGGCGCACATAATCACCTACGGCACCATGGCCACGAAGAGCTCGATAGCCGACGTGGGCCGCGTCGAGAAAATCCCGCTGGGTAAAGTCAACGAGCTGAAAGGATATATCCCCGACCGCGCCTTTCCCGACAATGTCAAGGACGAAAAAGGCAATTCGCCGAAGGTCAACCTCAAGAATTGCTACAAATATGTTCCGGAGTTGCATAGCATCATCGAGCACGGGCCGGACGAGCTGCGCAATATGCTCGTGTATGCCGAAGAACTCGAGGACACCAACCGCCAGGTCGGAATTCACGCCTGCGGTGTCATTATCGGTGCCGACGATTTGACCAATGTGGCCCCGGTTTGTGTCATCAACGACAAGGATTCGGGCGAGGACGTGCTCGTTACTCAGTATGATGGCCATGTTGTTGAAAACGTGGGTCTTATCAAGATGGACTTCCTCGGGCTGAAGAACCTGACGATTATTCGCAACACACTGGCTCATGTCAAAAAACGCCACGGTGTGGATATTGACATCGATCATATCCCCATCGACGACGAGAAAACGTATCAGCTTTATTGTGAGGGAAATACGGTAGGCACATTCCAGTTTGAGTCGCCGGGAATGCAGAAATACCTGCGCGAACTGAAGCCCCACGTTTTCGAGGATCTCATAGCTATGAACGCCCTCTACCGTCCGGGCCCGATGGACAACATACCTGACTTCATCGACCGCAAGCTGGGTCGCAAGCCCATCAAGTACGACATCCCGTGCATGGAGCAGTACCTCAAGGACACCTACGGCATCACAGTCTATCAGGAGCAGGTCATGTTGCTGAGCCGTCAGTTGGCGGGCTTTACCCGTGGCCAGAGCGACACGCTGCGCAAGGCCATGGGTAAGAAGCAGATAGACAAGATGAACGAGCTTGAGGTGTTGTTCTACGAAGGTGGCGACCGCAACGGTCATCCTCGCGAAGTGCTGAAGAAGATTTGGGAGGAGTGGAAGAAATTCGCCTCCTACGCCTTCAACAAAAGTCATGCCACTTGCTATTCGTGGGTTGCCTACCAGACGGCTTACCTCAAGGCTCACTATCCGGCTGAATACATGGCTGCCGTCATGACATCGGCCCAGAACGACATCAAGCGTGTCTCGGAACTCATGGAGGACTGTCTGCGCAACGGTGTCGAGGTTTTGGCTCCGTCGGTCAACGAGTCGGAACGCGATTTTTCGGTCAACAAGGCTGGCCAGATACGTTTCGGCCTGCAGGCGGTGAGCGGCATGGGTGTCGCGGCAGCCGACGCCATCATCGAAGAACGTGAAAAGGGTGGTCCTTACGTCGACATTTTTGATTTTCTGAAACGTATCAACATCCGTTCCATCAACCGCAACAATGTCGAGGTACTGGTCAAAGCCGGTGCATTCGACGACATTGGCGACATCACGCGCGCGCAATTCTTTTATAAAGAAAATGGCTTGGAATCGACACCCAACTATATCGAATACCTGATGCGCTGGGCGTCGAGGTGGCACGAAATGCAGGAATCGTCGCAGCTGTCGATTTTCGACATGAGCGAAGAGATGCAGGGCGACGACCACCCGCCAGTGCCTGTTTGCGAGCCGTGGACCAGCATCGAGCGCTGCCGTTATGAGAAGGAGGTTATCGGAATGTACATCTCGGGCCATCCGCTCGACGACTTCAAGTACGAGATGAAGACTTTTGCCACCACAAAGATAGCCAGTCTGTCGGCTCCCGAACGGCTTATCGGCCAACCGATTAACTTCGGCGGCATAGTGACTTCGGTCAAACAGGGAGTGTCGCAGTCGAAGGGCGACCCCTACGGCATAATGGTCATCGAGGACTACAGCGGCAGCTACGAGTTGCGTATGTTCGGCGACACTTACTCGAAATTCAAGGGCTATTTCACGGCCGACACCTTTGTATATTGTCAGGGCTCCGTCACATCGGTGCGCTATACCGACAAGCAGACCGGTGCCGAGCGTATGACGCCGCCGCGTCTCAAGATACAGTCCATGAAGAACCTCGGTGGTGTGCTGGCCGAGTTCTGCAAGGCATTGCGCATATATGTCAGGCTCGACGATGTCAACGACAATTTCGTCAATCAGTTCACTGCTTTGGCAAAAAAATACAAGGGTAACGCTGTTGTGGAAATGAGGGTGGTGGCCGACAAGGATATGTCGCTGCTCATGCGGTCGTCGAAGATGAGAGTCGATATGCGCGCCATAATGCCGGAGTTGGACAAATTGCCGGAAATCATCAAGTTGGAACCGATAATGAAGAATTGACAGCATGGAACTGCAAACCAAAGTGGCCATAGAGCCGCAGGCTTTTTGTCTTGAGCAGCAGAGCGACCATATTCTGACTGTCGGCAGCTGTTTCGCCACTGAGATGGCGGCTAAAATGAAGGATGCCGGCTTCGACGTGTTGCACAATCCGTTCGGTGTGTTGTACAACCCCCTGTCGATTGCCGAATGCCTCGAGCGCTGCTTGGACGACCGCCCGATCGACAGCGGCGATCTGGTCGAGGTCGATGGATTGTGGCATTCATGGCTTCACCACGGCAGTTTTTCGCGCAGCAGCAAGGAGGAATGTCTGGAGGTGTGCAACCGAGCCATCCACGAGGCACATGAATTTCTCGAACGGGCCACCTGCCTGATAGTGACTTTCGGCACGGCATACGTTTTCGAACTGGTCGAAAACGGTATGGTGGTGGGTAACTGTCACAAGGCTGCGGCGGCTCGCTTCGCTCGCCGCCGCCTCACCGTGGACGAAATAGTCTCCCGCTGGCAACCACTGCTGGCGCGTTTGCCGCAGGCCGTCTTCACCGTCAGCCCCATCCGCCACATGGCCGACGGTGCCCACGGCAACCAGCTTAGCAAAAGCACACTCATCCTCGCCGTCGACCAGCTGCAAACCCACTACTTTCCTTCATACGAAATAATGATGGACGAGCTGCGCGACTACCGCTTCTACGCCGACAACATGACCCACCCCTCGCCTTTGGCCGTCGACATCATCTGGGAACGTTTCGCCGAAACCTATTTCACCCCGGCCACCCGCAACCTCTGTCGCCTCAACGCCAAACAGGCCAAACGCGACCGGCACATCCCGTTACATTGATGGTACCGAAACGATAATTGTCGCAAATAGCCGTAAATTGCCAGAAATTTTGT
This sequence comes from uncultured Bacteroidota bacterium, assembly GCA_902803395.1. Taxonomy (GTDB): domain Bacteria; phylum Bacteroidota; class Bacteroidia; order Bacteroidales; family P3; genus Colimorpha. The sequence goes on along the minus strand of CADCPQ010000002.1, from coordinate 15,367 downwards.
CCACGAAATAACATTTCCTGCAGAATATGAACAAATTTTTTCGACGTGTGCAAAAAAATATGTAATTTTGCATTTTGAAATAAGTAAGTGAAAATGGAAAAGAAAAACATAGCCTTAGTGATGGGCGGCTACAGCGGCGAGCACGACATCAGCATCGCCAGCGGCAACCAGGTGTACTCGCAGCTGGACCATAATAAATATAATGTATATCGTATCGTAGTAGAGCGCGACCAGTGGTACTGGCTGGCCGACGACGGCAGCCACCGCCCCGTCGACCGCGGCAATTTCGCTGTCGAGCACGACGGCGTCAGCGTCCGTTTCGACCTCGCCTTCATCATCATGCACGGCAACCCCGGCGAGAACGGCGTCCTGCAGGGCTATTTCGATATGCTCGGCATCCGCTACACCACTTGCGGCTTCTACACCTCGAGCCTCACGTTCCAGAAAGGCTACTGCAACCCCGTGGTCAAGAATTTCGGTATTGTGAAAGTGGCCAACTCGGTGTTGCTATACAAAGTGCCCGACAGCGCTCAGCTTTCGGCCCTCAACGCACAACTTAAATATCCGCTTTTTGTCAAGCCCGCCGCCGGTGGCAGCAGTGTGGCCACCACCAAGGTCAAGGCGCCGGAGCAGCTCATGCCGGCCATCCGTGAGGCTTTCACCGAGGACCACGCCGTGCTGGTCGAGGAGTGCATCGTGGGCCGCGAGTTCGACTGCGGTGTGTTCCGCAAGGCCGACGGCGAAAAGCTGGTGTTCCCCATCACAGAGATTATCCCCAAAGACGGCCACGAGTTTTTCGACTACGAGGCTAAATATCAGGGTTTCAGCAACGAAGTGACCCCCGCCGAGTGCCCCGAGAGCATCTCGAAGCACATACAGGAGGTGTCGTCGAAACTCTACGACCTGCTGGGCTGCAAAGGCATCGTGCGTTTCGATTACATCCACGACATGGCGGCCGATGAGCTCTACTTCCTCGAAGTCAACACCATACCCGGCCAGAGCGCCGAGAGCATAGTGCCCAAGCAGGCCCGCGCCATGGGCATCAGCCCCGCCGAGCTCTACGAGATGTCGATCGAGGCCGCGTTGGCCGACCCACGATAATTGGTATCCAGAATACTTCAAAAAAGCCAATCCGCTGATTTTCAGCGGATTGGCTAATTCTATATAAACTTCTGTGTTCCAATGGTTTGGATAGGTTCGGGTCGGGTTTGGTTCGGCCTTACATCGGCCTTGCCTCGGCCCGGTCCGTCCAAAGGGTGAACAAATGCCGATGTGACACCATCTAAAGTGTTGATTATGAATTACTTTTCTCTGAGGGTAACGTCAAGTTCCTTGGTGGCGTGGCCCAGGTACCAATGGCCGTCGCCGCCGATGTGATCGGTATCCTGGAACAACACGTTGACGGATGTGTCGGCGTATTCGCCGTTAGCGGGCCCGTCGACATCTTTGAACTCGACTTTGACAGCTTGATGGCCGTAGAATATCGAAGTCATGTCGTAGCGGCCGTCGGCGTCGGTGGTGTCGGACGTGTAGTCTGTGCTGTCGATGGCACTATGGTCGATGTCGGCCATCTTGGTTACGATGCCTGCGATAGGTTCGCCGCTGCTGTTGGTCACGCGGCCCTTGACCTCGTACTCGACCTCGGGCACGCCGTACTCGCACCAAGTCTGAGGTTCCATCTCGTGGTCGCAGCCGAGGTTCACGCCAAGCAGCCCTGCGGCGCCCATGAGGAGCCAGTTTTTCAGTTTCAGGAATTGTATTTTCATAGTGGCCTTGTTTTCAAAAAAAGCCCCGCGGTGAGCAGGGCTTGATGTTTTGAGGTCGCTTCCGGATTTGAACCGGAGTAGCAGGTTTTGCAGACCTGTGCCTAGCCCCTCGGCCAAACGACCTTGTGATTCCTCTGTCGAAATCGGCTGCAAAATTACAAACTTTTTTCGACATGGCAAAATATTTTTTCATTTTTCACGTTATTATTCAAAACCGATTGTCGCAGTGAGAAACGCTTTGTTGTTCATAATCATATTGTTGGCCCTCTCGGGCTGCACCAATAAAGATGAGGGCTCGCTCATGCGCGCAAAGGTCGACGGCCTCAACAAAGAGGCGTTTGTCAACCGCTACCGCGACCCGTTTTTGTCGATTTCGAAGAGTCGCGAGGCCGCCGCATTGGTGCGCGACTCGATGCCGGAATACCAGTCGGGACTGCTCCGCGCTTGGAACACCATGGCGTTCGCCTACCTCATGCGCAGCGACGAGGACTCGGTGGAGATGTGTCTCGACAGCGTCTTCAGTTTCGAAGGCCGCAGCCGCAACCTGCCAATCGAGCTGACCATAGCCCGTCTGACCCAGGCCCGCCTGCTGCAACGACGCTGCCGCATCGCCGAGTCGTTCGAGATTTTGAACGACATAGCCGGTTCGCACGTGCTCGAAAACAACCGCAACAACCTGCTGTACAACTACGCACAGACGGAATACTACATAACCGTCCTCACGCTCAACTACCACTACCGCGACGGCAAGAATGCCGATGTGCGTCTGCTGCTTGACGAGGTGGAGCGCCGCCGCCCGAGCCTGCCCTGCGACTTTGCCCAGGATATGGCGCTCAACTATGCTTTGGCTTACGGCTACACAACTATCGGCACCGACTCGACCGACCTGCAGCGCGCCATGGACTATTGCGCCGACAACCTCGACCTCGTGTACGGCAACGCGGGCGCCTACAGTCTTTTCGACGAAGCCAACACGTTGCAGATTATGGCCCACGCCATGCGTCGCGCAGGTGGCGATACGGCCGAAATCGCCGGGCTGTACGGCTACTCCACCGACCTTTTCTGGCAATACGCCGACCCCTACCAGATGCTCGGCGCCACGGTGGCGTCGGCCCGTTTCGCCCTCTCGTGCGGCGACACGGCGATGGTACATACGATCCTAACCCGCTGGCTCTCCGATAGTTTGCAGGCCGACAATATTGCCCCGAAATTCGAGGCCCGCCTCTACGACCTGCTGCTACGCTCGGGCTACGAGGCCACCGACGAGATGAGGGAAGAGTGGTACGACCGCGAACTCCGTCTGCAACAGCTCATCGACGACAGCCGCGAGGATGACTTCCAAGCCCAGCGCGAACTGGACATCGCCGAACGCAAAAGCGCCACGTATGTGCGGTTCGCCATCGTGCTGCTGGTGTTGTTGATAGTGTTGATTGTGCTCGTCGTACTTTTGCTGCGCCAGACGCAGCGTCTGCACCGCGAGAAAAACCACCTCGAAAAGGCCAAACGCCGCGATGTTGCCCGCATTGCCAACGTCGAGACCTGCCTGAGTGTCATGCGCCACGACATCGGGCCGTTCATCAGTTACCTGCAAAACGAGAACTTGCCCACCGAATTGCGCGGCGAGGTGTTGCAGCAGCTGTTGCGCACGTTCGACAATATCAAGAACTGGACAAACCTCTCGATACCTACTGGGCTGACTTTCAACGCTTCACCCTTCCCGTTGGAAAAAGTTTTCGCTCAGGTCGCCGCCGACGCCCCGAAAACTTCGGCCTCGGTGACGCTCAGCTATGAGCCGACCCGGCTCAGTGTCGACGGCGACAGGCAGCTGGTCACGATAATGCTCCGCAACCTTGTGTCGAACGCTTTGCGCCACACGTCGGAGGGCACGGTGACGGTATCGGCCGAGCTCTACGCCGACGACCCGCGCTTCGTCCGCGTTTGCGTCGCCGACACCGGCTCGGGCATGGACGAGGAGACGCTCGAGAACCTTTTCCGCGCCGACAAGCCCACGCCACGCGGCGAGCATGGCTCCGGCTTCGGGCTCATCCTCTGCCGCTATATCATAAAGAAACACGACGACAACACCATCCGCGGCTGCAAGATTTGGGCCGAAAGCAGGGTGGGCGAGGGGTCGCAATTTTATTTTTTGTTAAAGAATCACTCCGACAAGAAAGATGAATAAGATAAAAGTTATGATGGTGGACGACGAACCCATCATCCGCAAAGCCGTAAAACTCGAACTCAACGCCCGCGGTGCCGAAGTGGAATGCCGCATGGACGACGACGGCCACATCGAGCTACGCACCATCGAACTCACCGACACCTTCGGCACAGGCACCCAGCTGATGGTGGCCCTGTCCGAATCGGCTCCCGAAGCCATGCCGGACTATGTCCTGGTCGACATGGAGCTGCAAGGCGAGCCCACCGGCGGCCTCGGCGTCACCGAGAGGCTCCACCGCAAATACCCCTCGGTCGGCATCATCATATTGTCGGGCCGTTTCGACAACCCCACCGGGGCCGACACCCGCCGCAGCCAACGCGTGGTCGAGATAGGCCGCGTGGTATTCGACGCCCTGAGCCGCGGCGCCAAAGCCTTCGTGAGCAAAAACGCTGCCGGCGGCTTCTCGGTCGAGAACGTGGTGCGCGCCATTGCCTGCCTCGAACGCGGCGAAGAGTACTACTTCAACTATCCCGTCATGCTCACCATCAAGGAGGCCGCCGAAATGTATCTCGACAGCGTGGCCTCGATGCAGAGCGACGTCGAGATTACCCCCACCGAGCGCACCCTGCTGCTCATGGAAGCCGCCGGCCACACCGCCCTCGACATTGCCGATGCCATCGGCGAGACCGACAAAACAGTCCAGGAGCGCCAGAAGGACATAGCCCGCCGCCTCGGCACCGTCAACAAGTCCGGCGCCCGCATCGCCAAGGCTTTGCAGCTCGGTCTCATCAAAACCGATGAGATTCATTACCTAAAACGCTGACAAACAGTATTAAACATACCCTTCCTTCGGCCGCTGGATGGACTCCGCCGAAGAAAGGCCGATGTAAGGCCGAACCAAATACGACCCGAACCCATCCAACCTCTTGATTTGCAGTGTGTTATATTGAAAAATACAACTCATTGATTTTCAGGTAATTGACAAAATTGAAGCCATTCCGTGGAACGTTGCCACTCGAATCCCATTTTTAATTTCGTCAGAGTCGGACGTTGGAATAAACATTTTTTTTCGGACATTTGGATTTTTTTTCGTATTTTTGCATTTTCAAATTTTGAAACGGCATTATGCGTTACGAAGTCGATTTCTTGATAGTGGGTTCCGGCATTGCCGGCCTGAGCTACGCCCTGAAAGTGGCTCCTTACGGCAAGGTTTGCATTCTGACCAAAGGCGAGGCGTCGGAAGGCTCGACGCGCTACGCGCAGGGTGGAATCGCCGCCGTGATGTACGACTCTGACTCGTTCGACAAGCACATCCACGACACTTTGGTGGCCGGTGACGGCATTTGCGACCGCGAAGTGGTGGAGATGACCATCCGCGAGGCGCCCGACCGCATTCGCGAGCTGGTCCAGTACGGTGTCAATTTCGACCTTGACCGCTCCGGCGACCGCTTCGACCTGCACCGCGAGGGAGGCCACTCGGAGTTCCGCATCCTGCATCACAAAGACAACACCGGCGCCGAAATCGAGCGCGGTCTGCTCGAGGCGGTTCGCCGCCACCCCAACATCGAGTTGAAAGAGCGCCAGTTCGCTATCGATATTATAACTCAACACCATCTGGGACAGAGGGTTACAAAACACACTCCGAATATCGAGTGCTACGGAGTCTACGCCCTCGACTGCGACACAAACCGAATCGACACATATCTGGCCAAAGTGACTCTGCTGGCAACCGGCGGCATGGGCAATGTGTACAGCACCACAACCACGCCCATCATCTCGACCGGCGACGGCGTGGCTATGGTCCATCGCGCTCGCGGAGTGCTTAAAGATATGGAATTCATGCAGTTCCATCCCACCAGCCTCTATAACCCGGCCGAGAAGCCGGCATTCTTAATCACCGAGGCTATGCGTGGCGCAGGGGCTATTCTCAAGGACCGCGACGGCAAGGAATTTATGCAGAAATATGACTCGCGCCTAAGCCTTGCACCACGCGACATCGTGGCTCGCGCTATCGACAATGAAATGAAACTCAGCGGCAAGGACTATCTGTATCTCGACGCCCGCGGTATAGGTCGCGACGGCCTCATCAACGGTTTTCCGACAATTTACGCCAAATGCCTCGAACTGGGGATCAACATCACAAAGGACATGATCCCGATACGTCCGGCGGCCCATTACCAGTGTGGCGGTATTGCCGTGAACCGCGAAGGCGAGAGCTCGATACATAATCTTTATGCCGCTGGCGAGTGCTCCTGCACGGGATTGCACGGCGGCAACCGTCTGGCCAGCAACTCGTTGCTCGAGGCTGTGGTTTATGCCCACAATGCGGCGCAATCGTCCATCGCACGGATCAATCAAAACACTCAGAATAATCAGATTCCCGACTGGAACGCCGAGGGCATGGTCCTGAACGAGGAGATGGTTCTCATCACCCAAACCAAGAAGGAATTGCAGGAAATCATGTGGAACTACGTCGGAATTGTGCGCAGCGACCTTCGTCTGCGACGCGCTTTCGACCGACTGAACCTCATCTTCCGCGAGACTGAGGACCTCTACAACCGCAGCGTCCTGACAGAGCCGCTTTCGGAGTTGCGCAATCTTATCGCCTGCTCGTATCTTACCATAAAAATGGCCATGGCTCGCCGCAAGAATGTCGGTTTGCACTACAGTCTCGACCTTATTGACGATTCTGCAAAGGATTGAAAATCTTGACGGTATTGTGATAGAATAAAAAAATATATTAAAAAATCGTAATATTTGAAAAAAAATCACTATTTTTGCCCTCTCAAAAACAGAACAAACATTTAACCACATTAATATACTAAACATTATGACATCGTTATTCATCCTTCTGCAAGCTGTCGCCAACATTTCCATGGGTTATCTTGGCGCAGCCATCGGAGCCGGTCTGGCCACCATCGGAGCCGGATTGGGCATTGGTAAAATCGGTCAGGGCGCCATGGAAGGCATGGCCCGTCAGCCCGAGGCTGGCGGCGACATCCGTTCGACCATGATTATTGCCGCCGCACTGGTTGAAGGCGTCGCCTTCTTCGCCGTTGTCGTCTGCCTGCTTGTCGTTCTCAAGTAGCGCAGAGCTCCGCAAAAAATGCCTCCGGGGGACGTGCGCGATTGGCTCCCGGCCTCCGGAAGCTTTTTTAAATCAAATGACTAACTAACAGAAAACAATATGAACAACCCTCTGATTAGCCCTGGCTTGGGCGTGTTTGTGTGGATGCTGGTATCGTTCGGGATACTGGCTTTCATACTTGCAAAATGGGGCTGGCCCATGCTCCTCAAGTCTCTCAAGGAGCGCGAAAACGCAATCGCAGACTCGCTCAACGCAGCCGAAAAGGCCCGTGAGGAGATGAAATTACTCAAGGCCGACAACGAGGAACTCCTCCGTCAGGCCAAACAGGAGCGCGACGCCATGCTCAGCAACGCCCGCATGACCAGCGAGAAAATTATCGAGGAGGCCCGCGTCCGCGCCACCGAGGAGGCCGACCGCATTGTCGAGAGTGCCCGCGAGAACATCAACTACGAGAAACTCAAGGCTATGCACGACCTCAAGAACCAAATCGCCAACCTCTCCATCGAAATTGCCGAGAAACTCATCAAAATGGAGCTCTCCGACAAACAGAAGGCCGACACCCTCATTCAGAAAGAACTTGAAAACGCGCACCTTAACTAATGAACGACTTTAGAATCAATATCAACTACGCCAAAGCGCTGTTCATCCTGGCCGACGACCTGTCGATGCAGGAACGGGTGGCCGATGATATGCGGTTGGTCAAACAGGTGTGCGACGAGAACCATATCCTCAACACAATTTTTGCCAATCCGACAATCAAGGAATCGAAGAAAGTGGCTGTGGTTGAGAGTCTTTTCAAGGACAAGGTGTCGGAACCCACAATGATGTTCCTGACATTCGTTGTACGTAAAAACCGCTCAATCAACCTCAAAGGCATATCCGAGTCGTATTTAGGTCGGTATAGGGATAGCCGTGGCATAGTGAAAACCGATTTCGTCACCGCTGTCGATATTGAGCCCGAAGCCCGTCAGATGGTAAGCGACATAGTCGGCCGCTACACAGGCAAGAGTGTCGAGCTCAACGCCACCGTCGACAACCGTATGCTTGGCGGCTTCACGATGATGTTCGACAACAATATGTACGACGCACGAATCCGCACCAAAATACAGAAACTCCGCAAAGAGTATTCGAAAAACATCTACGAGAGCAAGCTTTAGTATCTGTAACTGAAAAACAAGTAATTATGTCAGAAATAAAACCTGCCGAAGTATCGGCAATCTTGAAACAGCAACTGGCCAACGTCAATCTCGAGGTTGAACTCGAAGAGGTCGGCACCGTCCTAACCATGGGCGACGGAATTGCCCGCGTCTACGGTCTCAACAACGCCCAAAGCGGCGAGTTGGTGGAGTTCGCGACTGGCGAGCAGGGCATTGTCCAGAACCTTGAAGAGGACAATGTCGGTATCGTCATGTTGGCCGAGAGCAACACCATCAATGAGGGCGATACCGTCAAGCGCACCAAACGCATTGCATCGGTAAAGGTCGGCGAAGGTCTCTTGGGTCGTGTCATCAACACCATAGGCGAACCCATCGATGGCAAGGGCAACATTGAAGGCGAACTGTTCGATATGCCTATCGAGCGCAAAGCCCCCGGCGTAATCTATCGTCAGCCCGTCGAACAGCCGTTGCAAACCGGCATCAAGGCCATCGACTCGATGATTCCTATCGGACGAGGCCAGCGCGAGTTGATTATTGGCGACCGTCAGACCGGTAAAACCGCCATCGCAATCGATACCATCATCAACCAGAAGAATTTCTACGACGCCGGCGACCCCGTCTATTGTATATATGTTGCTTGCGGACAGAAAGGCTCGACCGTGGCCAACCTCGTAAAGAACCTTGAGGAAAAAGGCGCTATGGCCTATACCATTGTTGTAGCCGCTACCGCCTCCGACCCTGCCGCAATGCAGTTCTACGCCCCGTTTGCAGGTGCCGCTATTGGCGAATATTTCCGCGACACAGGACGTAACGCCCTCGTCATCTACGACGACCTCTCAAAACAGGCCGTGGCTTACCGCGAGGTTTCGCTGTTGCTCCGTCGCCCGCCCGGACGCGAGGCCTATCCCGGCGACGTCTTCTATCTGCACAGCCGTCTGCTCGAACGTGCAGCCCGTATCATCCAGAGCGACGAAATAGCTGCACAGATGAACGACCTGCCAGCCTCGCTCAAAGGCAAGGTGAAAGGTGGCGGTTCGCTTACGGCTCTGCCTATCATTGAGACTCAGGCTGGTGACGTGTCGGCCTATATCCCGACCAACGTCATTTCAATCACCGACGGCCAGATATTCCTCGAGACCAACCTCTTCAACTCGGGTGTGCGCCCTGCCATCAACGTCGGTATTTCGGTATCGCGTGTCGGCGGCAAGGCTCAGATCAAGTCGATGAAGAAAATCGCCGGTACCCTCAAGCTCGACCAGGCTCAGTACCGAGAGCTGGAGGCTTTCTCAAAGTTCGGCTCAGACCTCGATGCAGCCACCAAGGCAGTGCTCGACAAAGGTGCCCGCAACGTCGAAATCCTCAAGCAACCGCAGTATTCACCAATGCCGGTCGAAGACCAGGTCGCCATCATTTTCTGTGGCACCAATGGACTGCTGCAGAAGGTCCCTGTCGACAAAATCCATAATTTCGAGAAAGAGTATCTTTTCTTCCTTCGCAAGAACCATCCGCAAGTGCTTGCCAATCTTCGTCAGGGAAAACTGCTCGACGACGACCTTGCCACCCTGCGTTCGGTTGCCGGCGACATGGCTGAAAAGTACGCTAAATAAATAGTTTAACTAATCGCTATGGCCAACTTAAAAGAAGTACGCACACGCATCGCCTCGGTTAGTTCGACGCAGCAGATTACGTCGGCCATGAAGATGGTTTCGGCTGCCAAGTTCCGCCGTGCGCAGAACGCTATAATAGGTATGCGACCCTATTCGGCTCAGCTCGACGAAATTGTGGCCGACATCAACATCGAGGACGGCGTCAGCACCCCGTACCATGAAGTGCGCAAGGCCGACAAAGTGCTCCTTGTTGTGGTTACGTCAAACAAAGGACTTTGCGGCGCGTTCAACTCCAACGTCATAAAACTTGCCACGTCGCGCCTCGCCGAGTTGCGCAAAACGGCTTCGCAGGTCACGATGATTACCCTTGGCAAACGTTGCTCGGAGTTTTTCCGCAAACAGCAGGGCCTTGTCGAGACCAGCTACGACGATTTGCTCGACAATCCGTCATTCGACGCCGTGGCCGCCATCGCCGACGACATCATGCAGCGCTTCCGCGACAAGGTTTACGACCGCGTCGAGGTCATCTACAACCAGTTCAAGAACTCGCTCACACAGATATTGTCCGACGATGTGTTGCTGCCGCTGAAGCACTCGGGCCAAAATTCCAAAGCAAAACAAAGCCCGCAGGCCAACGACTACATCTTCGAGCCCTCGAAGCAAGAGATTTTGCGCGAAATGGTGCCCCTGATGATTAGGTCGTACCTCTACCGTGTGGTTCTCGACTCGCTGGCTGCCGAACATGGTGCCCGCATGACTGCCATGCAAAAAGCCACCGACAACGCCACTGAACTGCTCAAAGACCTCAAGCTCAGCTACAACAAGGCCCGTCAGGCCACCATTACAAACGAAATTATCGAGATTGTCAGTGGCTCCGAAGCCTTGAAAGGATAAAACGTTTATTGAAGAAATTGAAATCCGCCTCCAGCGATGGTGGCGGATTTTTTTTCGTATATAAGAAAATTTGTGTAATTTTGCAGGTTGAATATTTCTATTGTAAAATATAAAATACAGAATATGAAACGCTTGTCTTTGATATTGATTTTTCTTTTGCTGATTGTGGCACCCGGCGTGTCATTTGCCGACCCCGTCGATGTGACTGTCGCCCGTCGTGTGGCCGCCAATTTCCTCGGTGTCGACGAGGCTCGATTGAACCTTGTGAAGACCGACTGGGAGACCCTCTACGTTTTCAACGGTGACAACTGTTTCGCCATCGTTTCGGCCGATGATAACGCTATTCCCCTTTTGGCCTATTCGCGCAACAGAACCTTCAGCCTTGCCGACAATCCAGTGAACGTAATCAACTGGATGTCGGCATATTCAGCAGAAATACAATATCTTGGTGCCAATGGCATTTCCTCGGATTATGTCACCTCGCAGTGGGACCAGTTGCTTTCGCAAGAACAACACACCGTCCAGCCGAAGACTACCGACACCGTTGCCCCTTTGGTTCAGACAACCTGGAACCAGAGCCCCTTCTATAACGACCTCTGTCCGTATGACCACGGCTTCAACAACCATGCCGTCACCGGCTGCGTGGCTACCGCTATGGCTCAGGTTATGAAGTACTGGAACCACCCCGCTGTAGGTCGCGACTCGTCGTGGTACATCGACCCGACCTACGGCTTCCAAAAGGCGGTATACGACACAACCCACTACCTTTGGGACAGTATGCCGGCCTCGTTGAACGGCAGCAGCACCACCACCGAAATCAATGCCGTAGCCACTTTGATGTACCATTGCGGCGTGTCGGTCAATATGACTTATGGCTCCACAAGCGGTGCTTACACAGAGAGTTTCCTTGATTGGCGCAAGCCAAACAGTGAGTTGGCCTTCAAGAAATATTTCCGCTATTCGTCCTCCACTGTGGCAGTGTCGAAGGACGACTTTACCGAGTCGGAGTGGTGTGACATTTTGCGTCGCGAGCTTCGAGCCGGTAGGCCGATGCTCTACTCCGGTCAAGCCCCTTCCGGTGGACACGCCTTCGTGTGCGATGGCTTCGATTCACGCGGCTATTTCCACTTCAATTGGGGTTGGGGCGGCTATTGCGACGGTTTCTACGTCATGGGCAGTCTCAATCCTGCTCCTGGTGGTACCGGCGGCAACACCCACTCGGCATATAATATGGACAATGTTGCCATCGTAGGCATGAAACCAGCTGCCGACACCTCTGCGCAGGTCTCGGTCACGGCTGTGTCCAATAACACTGCCTACGGAACTGTCATCGGTTCAAGACCCAACTGCAACCGCTACACCGACACTGTGATTCTTTACGCCCACGCCGCCGACGGCTGCCGTTTTGTATGTTGGGGCGATGGCAACCGCGCCAATCCCCGCGCATTTATAGCTACCGATAACTTCAGCGACACAGCTTTCTTTGCACCTCTCGGAGGCGACACCATAGGCTACGGCAGCGGCCACAAGGCTGCGGCATGGGGCGGCAATGCCGTAATGAACTGGGCTATAAGGATTCCGGCTTCGGCTTTCGGCGCCGGACGCGAGTTGACGCAGGTGCAGGTTTACATCCCCAGCGCAGGTCAGTATGAGCTGAAAATCCACCGTGGCGGCAGCAACGCTCCTGGCGGTATGGCGCTGACACAGACCTACATCACAACCGAAGAGGACTGCTGGCAAACCATCACGCTCAGCTATCCCATCAACGTCAGCTACAATATGCCGATATGGATTGTCCTCAGCAGTGGCAACGCGCCCTACCCGGCGGCCTGCTCCTACTATAGCGGCAGTCCCGACGGCTCGTGGGAGAGTTTCGGCTCAACCAACAGTTGGGAGCGCCGAACCGACCTGTCGTGGATGATTAATGCCATTTTGTCCGACACCACTGCCGACTACACCGTCAGCGCCCAGTCGGCCGACAACGCCCACGGCACCGTCACAGGCGGCGGCACTTTCCACTATGGGACGGCCATCACCCTCACCGCTACCCCGGCGCAGGGTTGGCGTTTCGACACTTGGAGCGACGGCGTGGCTCAGAACCCACGCACACTCACCGTGCTGGGCGACGCTTCCTACACAGCCCGCTTCGCGCGCCGAAGCTACACAGTCAACGTAATCTCCAGCAATCAGGCTCACGGCTCTGCCGATGGCGGCGGCACCTTCCACTACGGCGACGTCACCCAGTTGCGCGCCTATCCCGCCGATGGCTATACGTTTGACCACTGGAGCGTCGGCTCCACCGAAAATCCATACAGCCTGTTCGTCACCGACAATATCGATGTGACCGCCTATTTCGTCTCGCGAAACGGCATCGGCAATGTCGACAATCCTGACCTCACCGTCAGTGTCGACGGCCGCATCGTCAACGTCGCCGGCAGCGCCGATGTCGCGCTGTTCGATATGCTCGGACGCCCGGTGGCGGCAACTGCCCAAGGCCGCTCGCAGTGCACCTTTGCCGTGCCGTCGGCGGGGGTCTACATTCTGCGTGTGGGTGGGGCGGCACCTCAACGTATTGTGATACTTTAAACACTTTTTTATATGAGCCAAAAACAAAATTACACAATTCCAATCGTAGTGACGATCCTGCTCTTCGGCATGATTTCGTTCGTCACTAACCTTGCCTCGCCCATGGGCGACATACTCAAGAACCAGTTCACCATACCCAACTGGCAGGGTACCCTTGGCGTTTTTGCCAACTTCATCGCCTACGCCATCATGGGCATCCCGGCCGGCAACCTGCTGCAGCGTCGCGGCTACAAAACCACCTCGCTGATAGCCGTGTCGGTGGGTTTCGTGGGAGTCGCAATCCAGCTCGTGTCGGGCCTTGTAGGCAGTTTTGCCGTTTATCTGGCCGGCGCTTTCGTGGCCGGATTTTCGATGTGCCTGCTCAACACCGTTGTCAACCCCATGCTCAACCGCTTGGGCGACGGCGGCAACCGCGGCAACCAGCTCATACAGTTCGGCGGCACCTTCAACTCGCTGTGCGGCACCGCGGTCATAGTCATCACCGGACTGCTCATCCCCAACATCGTCGACGCCCGCATCAGCGACACTTTCCCGCTCATGTACACCGCTTTGGCCATCTTCGCACTGGCGTTTTTGGTCATCATGCTGACCAAAATACCCGAGAATTCTGAAAACGAAGGTAAGTCGGGCGAAGCCATCCCTCTGAAAGGCCTCTTCGGTTTCCGTCATTTTGTGCTCGGCGCCATTGCCATCTTCATCTACGTCGGTGTCGAGGTCGGCACCCCCAACGTGCTTAATAAATGGTTGCAAAACCCTGATATGCACTTCTTTGCCGACGGCGTCAGCGCCGAGGCGGTGGCTGGTTCGGTTACGGCTTTCTACTGGCTACTCATGCTCGTGGGCCGTCTGGTCGGCGGATTGGTCGGAGCCAAGGTTTCGGCCCGCAAGATGCTTGCTGTGGTGGCTTCGGCCGCCGTGGTTCTCGTCGTCGCGGCAATATTCGTCCCGGCCGACGTGATGGTCAGCTTCCCCGGTTTCAACGGCGCTCACGGCTTCGGTCTCAACCTCATACCCATCAGCGCGGCGTTGCTGGTGTGCGTTGGCCTCTGCACCTCGGTCATGTGGGGCGGCATATTCAACCTCGCCGTCGAGGGTCTCGGCCGTTACACCGAACGCGCCTCGGGTCTCTTCATGGCTTTGGTGTGCGGTGGCGGTGTGCTGCCGCTGCTGATGAACGCCGTGGTCGACATTTTCGGCACAAGCGGCTATATGCCAAGCTATTGGATTGTCGTGGCAGGCTTTGCCTACATCCTATTCTACGCCCTCGCAGGCTCCAAACCCAAGAACGTAGCCAACGATTGAGCCGCAACACTGAAAAAAAATATCATAAATATTTGTAATTCAGAAAATTTGTGTAACTTTGCACAATCATTGCCGAGTGGTCCATTCCTGTCAATGGGTTGCCGCTCAGTAAGTTAAGTATGTTTAACCCGGTCGGGCAGGAGACCACAAAACAAAATTTTTTAAAAATAATGGATTATAAGAATGTGCAACCGTTGGCCGATTTCGATTGGAGCGCCATCGACAGCAAGACCGAAAAAGTCGACAAATCGAGTGAAGAGCAGTCAGCCGCTTACGAGCAGACTTTCAACGCTTTCACCGAGCAGGAAGTAATCGAAGGCACCATCGTTTCGCTCAACGACCGCGAGGCCGTCGTCAACATCGGATTCAAATCCGACGGCGTCATCCCCGCCTCCGAGCTCCGCTACAACCCCGACTTCAAGGCCGGCGACAAAATCGAGGTCTACGTTGAAAGTCAGGAAGACAGCAACGGCCAGCTTATCCTCTCGCACAAAAAAGCCCGCATCCTCAAATCGTGGGAGCGTGTAAACCAGGCTTACGAAAGCCAGGAAATCATCACCGGTTACGTCAAGAGCCGCACCAAAGGCGGTCTCATCGTCACCGTGTTCGAGAACATCGAGGCCTTCCTCCCCGGTTCGCAAATCGATGTCAAACCTATCCGCGACTATGACGTCTACGTCGACAAGACCATGGAGTTCAAAGTCGTCAAAATCAATCACGAGTACAAGAATGTCGTCGTCAGCCACAAAGCCCTCATCGAGGACGAAATCGAGGCCCAGAAAGCCGAGATCATCAGCCACCTCGAG
>CADCPQ010000001.1 GCA_902803395.1 uncultured Bacteroidota bacterium | reverse complement strand
TAGGCTGTCGCAGTACCCAAAGGCATAGTCACCAATGTTTACTATTGAAGCAGGCAAATGAATTGAGTCCAAAAAAGTTGCGATGAAGGCGCCATCTCCGATAGATGTTACAGTGTTGGGGATAACAACCGCTTTCAGCTCGGTGTTCCAACTAAAAGTATTCCACTCAATGGTGGTGACACCTTCAGGAATCACGACGGTGTCGGGACTTGTACGGAATGCCATTCCGCCGATTGCCGTTACGGAATTTGGAATAATAGTTGTGCGGCAACCGAGGACAAGAGTATTTGTATATGTCTCAATTACAGCGTTGCAGTTATTGCGGCTATCAAATATGGGATTGTTCCCTGCAACCGATATCGAAGTTAGTCCTGTACATCCGGAAAATGCATAGTTTAGATCTGTAATGCCACTGCCAATATTTAGAGAAGCCAGCGCCGTACAATCACCGAAAGCCAAATCTCCTATCGAGATGACAGAATTAGGGATCACCAATGACGCCAGACTGCTGCAACCGAGGAATGCGTTTGTGCCAATCGAGGTGCAAGTGTTCGGTATATTGATTGTTGAAAGGCTTTTGCAATGCTGGAAATCCTGAACGTTAATTGCTTCCAGAGAAGATGATAATTGGACAGATACGAGGTTGGGGCAACGCTCAAAAGCATTCATTCCCATTTGAGTGATGGTTGCAGGCATTGTTACTGAAATCAATCCATGACACCCATAAAATGCATAGTGATCTATTCCGACGACATTGAACACTTCTCCGAATTCGTTGGAAACAGATGATGGTATGACAAGGTTGCCGGAAAGATTCTGGTATGTGCCGACAGGAAGGCCTTGCTCGTTAATCAAACCGCCGTTTGGAGCAACAAAAATTGGATAATCAGCAAAGTCGATGTTGTCGTATGTGACCCAAGCATCGCCTGATATTACATTGTAGTACAAAGTGTCTCCGGCCGGGGTGACATCGTAGAAATCGTAAGCCCTGACAGGCGTGGACAAGGCAATCAGGATGATGGCGATAAAATGTAGTTTCTGTTTCATTTTTTGATGGGTTTTGTGTTTGTTTGCGATTGCAAAAATACAATTTTTTTCGAAAACGTCAAAAAAATGTTTCGCGTGTGTGCGATTTTTTTTGCGGTTCCGTTTTTTTGTTGTAATTTTGCAAACTCAAATTTGAATGAAACAGATACTGCTCATAAACGATGTTGTCGGGTACAGCCATGTGGGTATGGTGGCAATGCTTCCCATATTGACGTATTTGGGACATCCAACATACAATTTGCCTACGGCATTGGTGTCCAATACTTTGGACTATGGTCGGTTCAACGTTATGGAGACTACCGAGTATATGCGCGGCACCATACCGGTGTGGCGTGAGTTGGGATTCCGTTTCGACGCAGTATGCACTGGTTTGATGTTCAGCGAGGAGCAGGCACGATTAGTCTCAAATTACTGCTCCCAGCTTCATGCCGACGGCACCACAATTTTTGTCGACCCCATCATGGGCGACGCTGGCCGCCTGTACAACGGCATAACGCAGCGTCAGGTCGAACTTATGCGCGATATGGTGTCGGTGGCCGACCTCACTTTCCCCAACTACACCGAGGCCTGTTTTCTGACAGGTATGCCCTATCGCAAAGAGGGGATGGATTGGGATGAAGCCTGTCGTATGCTGGATGCCGTTGTAGCTCTCGGGGCCCGATCGGCGGTGATAACCAGCGCCTGCGTCGACGGTCACAGTTGCGTGATAGGCCGTCGCAGCGACAAACCCCTGTCGGGATTCAACCAAGACCTTAGCGAAGGTCTGTATTTCCGCCTCGACTACGAGGAAATACCAGTGCTGTTCCATGGGACAGGCGACATCTTTTCGGCTGTGCTCATAGGCCACCTTCTTAACGGCGAGACCCTGAAACAGAGTACCCAAACGGCTATGACGGTGGTGAGCAACCTTATCGAACGCAACCGCGACATCACCGACCGTTGCCACGGAATACCTATCGAACGCTGTCTTGACCTGCTTTGAATTTAAAATGAAAGTAGTTAGTGAAGTTAAGAAGTTATCGCGCTCCGCGCTGGAAGTTAAAGCCGATACCGCCACAACCAATGGCTGCTACAAAAACATTTGGCTTAACTTCTTTAACTTCATTACTACATAACTACATGAATATGTTATTATCATGAATAACGACGTAAAAAACAAACTGTTGGAGTATGCCAACCGATATGAAACCGCTGATTTCATTGTCGGCGACCCGTCGTGGTTCATGCATCAGGTCGAAGGCGACACCAACCGCGAGGCCACGGCTTTTGTGGCGTCGGCGCTGAGTTACGGCAGCCGAGCACAGTTTATGCCTAAGATTCAGCAACTGCTCGACTGGGCCGATGGCGACATGGACCGTTGGGTGCGTTCCGGACACTTCGCCGAACGATTGCGTGAGAATGACGACAACTGTTTTTACCGCCTGTACAACTGCCGCACAATGAACGCCTTCCTCCGCGCATATTCAGGTCTGTTGGACCAGTTTGGCACCCTCGGACGCTATGTCGAGAACAGCGCCTCGACGGGACATGAAGCCGTGCAGGTCATAACCGATTGGTTTGCAGGGCATGGTGGCGGATGTGTGGTGCCGCACGATGCCTCGTCGGCTTGCAAACGGGTCTGTATGTTCCTGCGCTGGATGGTGCGTGACAACTCGCCGGTCGACCTCGGCCTTTGGAGCCGTTTCATCGACCGCCGCTCGCTCATCATGCCGCTCGACACCCATGTTCTGCAGCAGTCGTGCCGCCTGGGGCTGCTAAATTCTAAAACCGCCTCGATGGGTGCCGCCCGCAAACTGACGGCGGCTTTGGCCGAGGTGTTCCCCGACGACCCACTGCGTGGCGATTTCGCTTTGTTCGGATATGGTGTAAACTCGCAATCAGACCGTTAGAACCATGAACCTGTCGGACCATTCCAAATTCCAGCTTGTGGCCGCTGCCGTCGCTGACGGCGAAACGGTTGCGATACCGTTGCGTGGGGTCAGCATGGAGACGTTTTTGCACGAGGGCCGTGATGTCGTGAAACTTGGTCCCGTGTCTGGCGAGTTGCGGTGCGGAAGGGCTTATCTGTTTGAATGTCAGGGATATTACGTGCTTCATCGGCTGACGAAAAAGAATGGCGACAACCTCGTTTTTCGAGGCGACAACCTCGTGAGTTGTGAGCACGTTACGTCCGGCGACGTCAGGGCTCAACTCGTCGGCGTGGTCCGCAACGGCAAGGAAATCAAGGCCGGAAGTCTGCGTTTCGGGTTGCTTTCAGCCGTCTCTGTTGTTCGCGGGGCTGCGCGGCGGTTGGTCTGGAACCTCGGCCGCGGTTCGGTCCGTCGCAAAATCGTGCCTTGGTACTTGGCGTTGATTGCAATCCTGATGTGGGCACCGCTCAACGGTCTCGGAGTCCCGCTCGACAATTTTGTGCTCGGAATCCGCGCCGACCACCTTCTACACGCCTCGGTTTACATCCCCTGTGTGTTTTTTTTGGCTTCGCGGATGGGTTTCGTTCACTGGAAAGCCCTGTTTTTTTCGATTCTTATCGGGCTCACCACAGAGGGTGTGCAATATCTTTTACCGTATCGCGGATTTGATATTAATGATATGGTTGCCAATGTTTTAGGTGTTATGCTGGGCTTTATGGTAGCCGTTATTGCCGACCGGCGACACCCGCGCGCGAAGTCTCTTTGATGAAAAAAAATACCGTCATACGAAATTTTTTTTGTAATTTTGCACTTTCTAAATATTAAATAGCCATGTGTGGAATAGTAGGTTACATAGGTGAGCAGCAAGCTTACCCGATTCTTATCAAAGGTTTACATCGTCTGGAGTACCGCGGTTACGACTCGGCGGGAGTTTCGATGATTAACGCAGCCGGCAATCTGTCGGTTTACAAAGCCAAGGGCAAAGTGGCGGCGTTGGAAGCTCTGTGTGCCGACAAAGACATCAGCGGAACCATCGGCATAGCCCACACCCGTTGGGCCACCCATGGCGAACCCAACGAGGTGAACGCCCACCCGCACTATTCGCAGTCGAAGAATCTCGCCCTCGTCCACAACGGCATCATCGAGAACTACAAGACTTTGCGGGCCGAGATGGAGAAAAACGGCTACACTTTCTGCAGCGACACCGACACCGAAGTGCTCGTCCAGTTTGTCGAATATATGCAGGAACTGCACAAGTGCGACCTGTTCACCGCCGTGCAGAACGCCCTCAAACACGTCATCGGAGCCTACGCCATAGCCATACTCGACAAGAGCAACCCCGACCAGCTGGTCTGCGCCCGCAAGGGCAGCCCGCTCATCATCGGCGTCGGCAAGGACCAAAGCGGCCGCGCCGAGTTCTATCTTGGTTCGGATGCCACCCCGATAGTTGAGTATACCGACCAGGTAATCTACCTCAAGGACGAGGAAGTTGCCATCATGAACCGCTCGGGCAAGCTCACTATCACCAATCTTGCCAACGTCAAGCAGACCCCGCAGATGCAGACCATCGAGATGAACCTCGAGGCCCTCGAAAAAGGCGGTTTCCCACACTTCATGCTCAAGGAGATTTGGGAGCAGCCCAACGCCCTGCGCACCAGCATCCGCGGACGCGTCCAGGTGCAGGAAAAGGATGTTCTGCTGAGTGGCATTATCGACAACCGCGACCGTTTCGTCAACGCCCGCCGCATAATCATCTGCGCCTGCGGCACCTCGTGGCACGCCGCCCTCATCGCCAAGTATTTCTTCGAGGAAGCCTGCCAGATTCCCGTCGAAGTGGAGTACGCATCGGAATTCCGCTACCGCAACCCGGTCATCTATCCCGACGATATCGTTATTGCCGTCAGCCAGAGCGGCGAGACGGCCGACACCCTGGCAGCCATCCAGCTCGCCAAGGAGAAAGGCGCTTTCGTTTACGGTGTGTGTAATGTAATCGGCAGCTCGATAGCCCGTGCCACCGACGGTGGCACCTACATCCACGTCGGTCCGGAAATCGGCGTCGCTTCGACCAAAGCCTTCACCGGACAGGTCATCACCCTCTCACTCCTCGGTCTGGCCATCGCCAAGGAAAAGAAGACCCTGAGCGACGATATGTTCCATATGTTGGTCGGCGAATTGATGATGATTCCCGACAAAATGCAGTGGACTCTTGAGAACAACAAGCACATCGACCAGTTCGCCCAGATGTTCACCTACTGCCGCAACTTCATCTATTTAGGTCGCGGATACAACTACCCCGTGGCCCTCGAAGGAGCCCTCAAACTCAAGGAAATCAGCTACATCCACGCCGAAGGCTACCCCGCCGCCGAGATGAAGCACGGCCCCATCGCTCTCATCGACGAAGAGATGCCCGTGGTGGTCATCGCCCCGAAGCGCGGTATGTACGAAAAGGTTGTCAGCAACATCCAGGAAATAAAATCGCGCAAAGGCAAGATTATTAGCGTTGTGACCGAAGACGACGTGACTGTCAAGGGCATGAGCGACTACTGTTTCGTCATCCCCGACACCCGCGACTGCTTCGTGCCGATGCTGGCTGTCATTCCGCTGCAGCTGCTTTCGTACTATGTGGCCGTCGCCAAAGGCCGCAATGTCGACCAGCCCCGCAACCTCGCCAAGAGCGTCACCGTGGAGTAATTCATAAGACTTAAAACCTTATAGTTCAATTGGTTAGATGGTGTATTTCGCCGTAACTGATTGAACTATAGTTTTTTAAGGGGACTTGGTTCGGGTTTGGTTCGGCCTTACATCGGACATAGGTCGGCCCTGACCGAGGGTAGGGTAGTGTTAGTCCGTCCTCAGGGCGAAGCAAAGGGGTTAGAATATCGATGTGATGGTTTGCGGAGCGCTGCCAATCACCACTGTGTCACCGACTTGACGGCCTCGCAAGGCTATGTAGACCGGGGTCTGTGCCGAGATGGCGTAGTAGGTGTCGGCGCCCACCATGAATTTGCCGAGGCCGATGGAGAGGAAATAGCGGCCGCGGTTGGTGACGACGATGGCGCCGTGGTCGGCCTTGTCGGCGGGGGGCAAAGCCAGCAGTTCGCTGAGGGCGCGGAGGCCGGCGTTGGCGTTGCTGAGCTGCTGGGCGTACATATCGCGGGCGCGCATCATCTTGGTGCGGTAGGAGTCGTAGCGGTCCACGTTGGCACCATAGTCGTTGCTTTGCTGCTGCGCCGAGTCCATTTCTTCCTTGGCCACGTCGGCAATGTGCTGCTGGTGGGCTATGCAGGCCTCGATAACCTGCCGGCGTTGTTCGTCGCGTGTCATAACTGGAATAACGTCGAAAAGGTGGTTTTATTGTATATCGACGTAAAAAAATCGGGCGGCGCGCAACGCGCGCCGCCCGATTTTGGATAGTTCAGTTCCGTCGCAGGTTAGCGAACAACGATTTTGTAGGTGTTGTTGGCTTTGCCGCCGAGGGTGTTGATGAAGTTGACACCGCTGTTCAGGTCGCGGGTGTTGATTTTCACTTCGCTCTGGCCGGGACGCACGTTGACGGTCTTCACGGTCTGGCCGAGCTGGTTGACCACGCGGATTTCGCGGGCCTGGCTGTTGGCGCCGAGGTCGACGGTCACGTCAGTGCCACGGTTGACAAGGGTGGGGAACACGCTGGCGGGCAGTTCGACATCGACCTGTGAGATGCTCACATTGTTGTTGTCGATGGCATAGACAAGGATTTCGATTTCGTGGGACACTTCGGTGTAAGTCTCATCACCGTCGTTCCAAGTCTCGATAACTTCTTTCTCGGTGGGGACAACGATGTAGTTGTGTCCGAGCAGGGTGGCAATGCCGAGTAAGTTCAGACCGTCGCCGGCGCTGGCCACGGTGTAGCCTTCGGGCAGGGTGATGGTCTGGAGGGTAGTGCCGGCCAGATTCTTGACCTCAAAGCCGTAGACCTCGATTTTGGTGCGGGTTGTGCGCCAAGAAGGTGTGCGAACATAATCTTGCTCATCTTCGTCCCAGTCATAACTCCAGCTAGTAGTGTCGGTGGAGCGGTTGGTGCGATACTTGGGCATTATGTACTCGAATTCTTCGTTGTTGTTGAAGAGTTTTTGGGTCACGGCGAAAGCCGAGATGTTGTCAATGCCGGAGTTGCCGAAGTCTAAGTATGCGCAGATGAAGGGAATAATCATTTCGCTATCATCCCATGTCCCATTGGTTTCCCATTGGTGGGTTTCGGGGTTGTACCATTCCTCAATAGTGGTGTATTCCAGTTCTGTCATAGGCACGTTGAAGGGGTTGCCGATGGCCTGGAAGTTGGCACCGTAGATGGTGACGTTGAGCTCTCCGGTCTCGAAGTTGGGCTCGAGAATGGCGAAACCGGGCTGGTTGTTGTTCATCATCGAAGCCGGGATGAAGCTCACGGGGATGCGCTCCTGGCCGAAGGTGGTCACAGGATTCTGTGCAGTGGCGCAAAATCCGAATGCTGCGATTGCTGCAAGGGTAAGTAAAGTTTTTTTCATTGTCGTATGCACTGGTGTGTGTCGTGCG